>SYGM01000026.1 GCA_005799545.1 Planctomycetia bacterium
CATCAACACAAAATTTATATATAAAAATAAAATAATTAAATTTAAAAAAAGATAACAAAAATAGAAAATGCAAAAATCGCTTGTTTAGATTTTAATTTAACAAAATTCAGAATGGGCCACTGATAGGCGATCGCGAGCACATTCTGCGGGCCCTTGCAGATGCCCGCACCGCCCTGCACATCCATCGCGTCGTTGATCACGCGGCGCAGACCTTCGGTGGCGTAGTGCTTGGCGATCGCCGAAATCACGGCGGGTTTTTCGCCCGCGTCGACCGCTCCGGCCGTGACCCAGCGCATCGCGTTCATCCAGTACAGCGTGCCGCCGATGCGAGCGAGCGGCGTCTCGACGCCTTCGAAGCGGCCGATGGCGAGATTGAACTGCTCGCGGATCGATGCGTAGGCGCCGATCGCGCGCGCGGCGAGCTGCGAGCCGCCCACCGAGTTGGCGGGCAGCGAGATCGAACGGCCGGCCGAGAGGCACTCCATCAGCATGCGCCAGCCTTGTCCTGCCTGCTTGGGGCCGCCGATGATCCAATCGAGCGGCACGAACACATCATTCCCCTGCGTCGTGCCGTTCATGAACGGCACCGAGAGCGGGTTGTGGCGTCGGCCGGTGATCACGCCGGGCGTCGACACGGGAATCAGCGCGCAGGTGATCCCCAGATCCTCCTCGCCGCCGAGCAGGCGGTCGGGATCGCGCAGCACGAAGGCGAGACCGAGCAGCGTCGCGATCGGCGCCCGCGTGATGTAGCGCTGGTTCCCGGTGAGGCGCATGCCGAGCACGTCCCGGCCCTCGAACATGCCGCGGCAAACGATGCCGCGCGCCTGCATCGAGCCCGCATCCGAGCCCGCGCCCGGTTCGGTCAGCGCAAAGCAGGGGATTTCCTCGCCGCGCGCCAGCCGGGGGAGTTAGTGGTTCTTCTGCTCCTCGGTGCCGTAGTGCAGCAGCCGTTCCGCCGGACCCAGCGAGTTGGGCACCATCACCGTGACGCTGGCTGTCACCGAGCGACTCGAGAGCTTGGTGACGACGCAGGAGTTGGCCTGCGCGCTGAAGCCCAAGCCACCGTAGCTCTCCGGAATGATCATGCCGAAGTAGCGGTTGCGCTTGATGTGCTCCCACACCTCGCTCGGCAGATCGCCCTCCTGCGTGACCTTCCAGTCATCGAGCATGCGGCACAGCTCTTCGCAGGGACCGTCGAGGAAGGCGCGTTCGCGCGCGCTCAGCGGCGGCGGCGTGAACTTCATCATCGCGTTCCAGTCGGGCTTGCCGCGGAACAGCTCCGCATCCCACCAGATCGTGCCGGCCTCCAGCGCGATGCGCTCGGTATCGCTCATGCGCGGGAAGATCGGCGTCAGGAGCTTCATCAGCGGGCCGCCGATCAGCGCACGGCGCAGCGGCTTGAGCGCGAACAGCATCACCAGCACGGCGTAGGCGATCACGCAGCCGAGGAACACGCCCTCCAGCCGCTCGCCCTGCATGTAGACCCAGGCGAAGAGCAGCGCGATCGGCCACGCCCAGGCCCGGAAGGCCTGCCCGTGGTAGAGCAGGATCAGGCCCAGCAGAGCCAGCAGAGGCAGAACGAGCAGAGGAGAAAGGTTCAGCGCAATCGCGGCGATCATTGCGTTAGGATCTTGCGCGTATGCCCGGCCAGTCTCAAGCAATCCCGAGAATGATCCTGCGTACCCTGCTCCTGCTGGCCTGTGCGGCCCTGAGTTCCTGCTCGCGCGAGACGGGCGGCACCCCCGGTGCGCCGCACGCGTCCGGCGTCACCGCGGGCGCTGGCGCATCCGCGACGCAGGTGAAGGGCGCCCGGCTGCTTCCGACGACCACCGCAGCCGCCGAACTCCTGTGTCTCATTGCGGACCCCGAGGACGTGTTGGCCCTGCCGGAACAGGCCGATCGCTACTCGGCCGAGGATTTCTCGAAGAACGGCTGGGAGCACAAGCCGCGCTTTGCCAAGTACGAGGCCGAGGTGCTTGCGGCCTATGAACCGCTGCTGGTGGTCAACCACCGCTGGCAGAGCGAAGATACCAACCGCACACTGCGCAAGCTCGGCATCCCGGTGCTCTCGCTCGATTCCGGCACGAGCTACGGCGCGCTACGCGGCAGCGTGCTGCAGCTGGGGCTCCTGATCGGACGCGAACTGCGTGCCCGTGCCGCGGTTGCCGAGCTGGATCGCCGTGTCGCCGCCTTGTCGGCGCACGCTCCGAGCCGCAAGCCCAAGCTGCTGGTCTACGCCAACGACGGCACCACCGGCTGGGCTGCCGGCGCCAACACCACGGCCAACACCATGCTGGAGCTGGCAGGCATGGAAAATGCGGCGGTCGGTGCGGGCATCGACGGTCACAGCGTGTGCAGCTTCGAAATGCTGCTTGCCATCGATCCGGATTGGATCGTGATGGCGCGACCGGCGCGCGATGAAGCCGGAACGCCTACGCGTGACGTTCTGGAGAGAACCCCGGTATTGCGTTCACTGCGGGCGCGCGAGCAGGGTCATCTGATCGAACTCAGCGCCGCGCTGATCTCCTCGGATTCCCACCACATCCTGCACGCCGCCGAGCAACTTCTGCGCCAGTACGAAGCCTTGTCGAACGGCAAGGACGCGCCCAGATGAGCGAGCATGGCGGTCAGGCCTTCGACGGCCGCGTCGATGCGGCCACGGCGCGCATTCTGCCCTCGCGAGCCGTGCTGGAAGTGCACCTGCTGCGGCACGGCGCCGTCGAGGCTCTGGGCACGCGTACGGTGCGCGGACAGCTCGATGCGCCGCTTTCGGCTGAAGGCCTGTTGCAGCATGAAGCGCTCGCCCGCTGGCTCGTGCCGCGCCTGCGAGCGGATGCGCGCGTCTGCTCCAGCGATCTGGTGCGCTGCCGCGATCTCGCCGAACGCCTGCAGAGGCCCGTGACCTGGGACGCTCGCCTGCGCGAGCAGCACATGGGCCGGTGGGAGGGCCGCTCGTGGCAGGCGATCACAGAGGATGACCCCGAGCGAGTGCGTCGCTACTGGGCGGACTATGTGCACACGCGCCCCGACGGCGGTGAATCGCTGGCGGATCTGCAGGCGCGCGTGCTGCCGCTGTGGCGCGAGCTCGCCTCTCAGGACGGCGCCATCGTGCTGGTGACGCACATCGGCGTGATCCGCAGCCTTTTGTGTGCGTGGTTGGGCATCGGGCTGGATCAGGCCCTGCGTCTGGCGCCCGCCACGGCCTCGGTGACGCACGTGCTCCTCAGCGAAGCGGGGGCCGTCGTCAACAACCTCGGTGAACGGCCCTGGACCTTCGTCCCGGAAAGCACGCCGCGCACGCCGCGGCCTGCGCTGCGGGCTCCGCGCATCGCGCTCTCGGGTTCGGCGGGCACGGGCAAGACCACGCTCGGCCGCCGGCTCGCGCAGGAACTGGGCGTGCCGTTC
The DNA here is from genome assembly GCA_005799545.1 of Planctomycetia bacterium. Lineage (GTDB taxonomy): Bacteria > Planctomycetota > UBA1135 > UBA1135 > SYGM01. The sequence goes on from SYGM01000026.1 coordinate 3,406, forward strand.
CTTGAGGAACGCATGCGTCAGCGCCTCGAGTCGGGCTTTGACCTGCATCGGCTGACTCCGGATGACTGGCGGCAGTTGATCGAGAGTGATCGCTCCGCGCAGCGCGCGGAGGAGCAGCGCTGCACGCAGGGCTTCGTCGCCGACCGCTCAAGCCTCGACTATGCGGCCTTCTGGCTGCACTACCAGCTGCACGAGGACGCGCAGCGCACCGAGCGCTTCGTGCAGGCGATGGTCGAGGAGGCGCGCGGCTACGACCGCATCCTGCTGTTCCCGCACGGTGTGCTGCCGCTGGTCGATGACGGAGTGCGTTCGACCAATCCGTGGACGCAGTTGCGCTTCCAGACGATCCTCGAGGGGCTGGTCGGGAGGTATTCGACGGGGGAGCGTATCTATCGCGTGCCGGCTTCGCCCGACTTTGGCGAGCGCATGGCGGGCGTGCGCCGGGAGCTTGGGCTTACTTCGACTGTACCGCAGCTGTGATCGGTACTTACAGGTAGCTGGATGCCGGCTGATAGGATCCGGTCACCATGCTGTTGTCGCTGCTGATTCCGGTTCTGTTCCTTGCGTCGCCATCTGATTTCGCCGATCCGCTTCCGCGTCGCGGCTCGCTGGGTGTCGGCTTCACTCCGCTCACCGGCAAGCAGGCGGAGGAACACGGGCTGGCCCGCGGTGAGGGGCTTGTGGCCGGAACGCCTGCTCCCGGACTTTCCGCGGAGAAACTCGGCCTGCAGAGCGGCGACAGGGTCCTGCGGTTGAACGGAGAAGTCGTGCGCTCCTCGACGATCCAGGGCGTCCTGCGCGGCTTGCCTGCCGGCAGCGCACTCTCGCTCGAAGTGGTTCGCGCGGGCCAGGTTCTCAAGCTCGACGGTCCGCTGCTGGAGCGGCCGCGCGATCCTGGCACCGCCAGCTACGAGGTCATCTACAGCCACATCGTGCACGACGGGCAGCGCATGCGGACGATCATCACCCGCCCGCGCACACCCGGAAAGCACCCGGGTTTCTTCTTCATTCAGGGCTTCTCCCCGGTCAGTTACGACTTCGTGCTGTCCACCGCCACGGGTGATGTCGCCAGTCTCGACGGTCCGCTGCTTCACAAATTTGCGGACACCGGATTCGTCACGATGCGCGTGGAGAAGCCTGGTGTGGGAGACAGTGAAGGCGGACCCTTCGCCGAGCTCGACTACCAGCAGGAGATCGGCATCTACCGGACGGCGCTGGCGCAGCTCAAGGGCCAGAGCTTCGTGGACCCGGACGTCTTCGTATTCGGACACAGCATGGGAGGATCGTTCGGCCCCATGGTGGTCGCGGATGAACCGGTCCGCGGCATCGCCGTCTACGGAACAGCGGCGCGCACGTGGTTCGAATTTCTGCTCGACACCATCCGCTATCAGGGACTGGTCGCCGGCGACAACTTCGTCAACACCGATGAGAAGGCCCGCAAAGGCGCGCGCGTGATGGCGGAAGTGATGCTGCTCGGGCGCAGTCCCGAAGAGGTCAAGGAGGCGCAGCCTGAACTCGCCCCTTGGGTCGATGCGTTCTTCCCCGGCGGTCTGTTCAACGGAAAGACGCTGGCGTTCTGGAGGCAGCTCAACGAGATCAACTTCGCCTCGTATTGGGCCCGCCTGGACACTCAGGTGCTCGCGATCCACGGTGAGAGCGACTTCGTGGCCTATGCGGTCGACCACCAGCTGATCGCCGACATCGTGAACGGCCGTCACCCCGGTCAGGGCCGCTTTGTCTGCGCCCCGCAATCAGACCACCTGCTGCACTCCTTTGCGACCGAGCAGGAGAGCGCGCGCCAATTCCAGCACGGAAAGTACAGCCCCAGCGTCGAGACCATCGTCGCTGAGTGGATTGCCGAAGTTCGCAGCAGGAAGTGAGCGGAGGCGGGCCGGCTTCTTGCCGTGGATCGGCCGATTCGGGGGAGATCTCGGTCAAAAAATGAGCCCCGGCAGTTCCTGAAGACGCCGGGGCCCTCTCTCTTCCTGTTCTTCAGCGGGTGGCGCCAAAGACCAGTTCCATCTCACAGTTCGCGGCTCCTTTGTCCGCGGATGCAGCGCGCAGCGGCTTCTCACCCGAGTTTCAGATCTGGAACTGTCGGTGCAGCCAGCGCGGCCGCGAGTAGTCCCAGTTCTTCTCGGCCATCGCCGCGACGAGCGCCGGGTACAGCCGGTGCAGCGCCTCGGCGACGGCCGGCGAGATGCGCAGCGCGGTACGGTACGACTCGAGCGCCTCACGCTCGTAGTCGCGCAGTTCACCCTGCAGCAGGCGGCGCCAGGCAGCTCCGATGCTCAGCCCGTGCTCCTGCTTGATCTCGTGGCACAAGAGCTGCAGGAGGTCGTAATAAGGCAGGCCCACCGGCTCGGCCGTGCCCCAGTCGAGCACGCCCAGCAATGCGCCGTCCGCATCGACCTGGACATGCTTCGCACGCAGATCCGCGTGGTAGAAGCACAGCGGCAGCGTCTGTCCGCGCAGGCGCTGCCAGCTGTCGTGCAGCAGCTGCTCCAACCAGCGGATGGTCTGAGGCACGGCGGCATGCTGCATCACCAGTCGCAGTCGCACTTCGACCTGCTCGGCGAACAGCGCCTCGTCGCACACGCGGCCCGGATCGACGCACAGCTGCGTCAGGGCGGCGCCGGTTTCGCGCAGCATGCGCGCGATACGCGGCTGATCGCCGCAGGCCTGCGGTGCCGTCCAGCCCGGCAACCGCTGTTCGACGCTGGCGTAGAGTCCCGCTGTCTCTCCGGCCCACAAGAGGCGCGGCGCCGGAAAGCGGGCGAAGCGCGCCTCCAGCTCGCGCAGGTTCGCCGCGTGGCGCGAGGTCTGCGGGAAGTTCTTCGGCGCCAGCGGCACATGCAGCGTCCAATGCGGATCGAGCGTGTGCACCACGGCGCTGTTGCCGCGCGTGGCCACGATGGTCTCGACGCGAGGCGTTGCGGTCCCCAGCTGGCCGGCCACGCTCTCCAGCAGGGCTTCGAGGCGCGTCGGCGCACGCGCGGCGGCGGAACTGCGCGCAAAGAGTGCGTAAGAGGGCGTCAGCAGCGGAAACAGGCCCAGTCGCGCGCCCAGCAGCTTGAAGCGGTTCTTGCGCTCCATCGGCCCGATCGAGAGCGCGGGCAGCGGCGCATCGAGCGCGACGACATGCGAGAAGTCCTCGCGGTGCGGATAGAGCGCGAAGGATTCGATCACGCGCGAGCCGCGGGCCCGCAGGGATCGGCGATGACCTGCGAGGCTGCGTTCGCCCTGCTCGGGCCGCAGGGCATGCGTGAGATACTGCAGCGGCGTGGGCACGCGGAATTCTCCCTTGCGGCCCAGCGAGCGCTTGTAGCCCAGCCGGTTGTCGCACAACAGCACCAGCTCTTCGCAAGGCGGCGCCGCATGCTCGCGGCCCTGCTCCGCGACCACCAGCGCATACGCCTGCGCATCACCCGGCGCGCGCCGACGCACTTTGCCGGGCGTGTGGGCCTGTGCGCGGCGCTCGGCGACAATCCAGGCCTGCTCATCCTCGCAGTCGACGGTCACGCTGTAACCGCACAGGGCCAGCGCGCTGACCGCGCCCGAGCGGGGATCACCGAGAAACAGTGCGCGGCTCCCGGGAGGCGTGCGCGCGCACAACAGCCACGCTCCGCGCCCCTCACGCAGCAGCAGCTGCAGCCGGTCCGCATCCTCGTCTGCGAGCGCGAGCAGGCACGCTTCGAGCTGGGCCTTGTACTCGCTCATGCGAACTCAGATCCCGGCCGCGAGCACTCGCCGCTGCAGCGCGGGGATGCGCAGCGCCAGCCAGACTGCGAGCAACAGCGCTGGCACCGCGGGCAGGAGCAGCACCGCCAATCCTTCCGGAGCCGCATTCGCCGTGGCGCCCTGTGCGAGCAGGAGGCGCAGTCCGTACGCGACGATGCTGACGGTTGCGATCCAGCGCCGCGAGGGAGCCGCCGTGCACAGGATCAGGATCACCAGCGCTCCCGCGGCGATCAGGGCGTTGGCGCGCAACTCGAGATCGCCGCCGAAGGCCAGCGCCAGCGCTGCGAGCGCACCCTGTCGGCGATCCGCGCGCAGGAACCAGCCCGCGGCGAGCCCCGTGCCCGCAAGCCAGCCGAGTGCGCCCCAGGGCATGGCCTGCTGACCGGCGCCCGGCGGCAGCCATACCAGCGCGAGCATCAGCGCGAAGAGCGCGCTGCGCCGCAGCCATGCTCGGCCTGCCACTTCCTCAAGCGCTCCATCCAGCAGCAGCACCATCGCGCTGGCCGCAAGCGCATTCAGCGTGCGCAGTGAGCCGGCCTCGCCGCGCACCAGCCACGGCAAGCACACCGCCGCCAGCAGCAGCAGCACAGCCGCCGGCTGCCGCGTGCGCGTCGGTTGCGGCTGCGGAGGCACCATCGCGCCGGGCAGCGTGGCGAGGCGCAGGAACACCAGCAGACCGCAGGCGATGGCGAGCGGAACGGGGGACATCTCGAACACGGCCGCGTAGCTGCGCACGATCAGCAATCCGAGCAGAAAGCTCGCGGCGAGCGTGCGCGGCCATTCGTGCAGGGCATGCGAGCCCAGCCGGCCCGGCGGCAGAAAGCTCAACGCCAGGCGGCCCAAACCCAGGGCCAGCAGCGCGGTCGGCAGTACGGTGCGCAGGATTTCCATCCGAGGTGCGTGTGCCGTCTCATTGTGGCTTGGCTGCGCCGAAAAGGCCAAGGCCGGGTTCCGTGGAGCCCGGCCTTGCCTTCTCTTCTCTCTGTCGACTCACTCAAATCAAACCGGAGGCAGCGGCTTGTCCCCGATGTGGGGAGGCTGACCGCCATTCGGTCTGGACTCCGGCCGGATCACCGGCACATGCAGGCAGTCGAGTGCTTCCAGACCGCCGGCCTGCGCGCGGTAGGCGCGCGCATCGGCGGAGAAGTACAACTCGCTGTGTTCATTCAGGGAGCAGCGCTCGCTCTGCATCCAGCCCGCGCGCTGCGGGCGCAGCAGGCTGATTTCGACATCGCTGAGGCAGCTGGCGGGGAACTGCCAGGCCAGCGAAGAGTGCGGCGCAATCGCGCGCATGATCGTGCTGGAGCCGCTCTCGAAGACAAGCCACTGGGGGTCGTCGCTGTAGTTGATCGCGGTCAGGGAGTTGCGCTCGATGGCGAGCGCGAAGACGGCCGGCGAGGGCTCCGCGGGCAGCAGCGGGGCGCTGGCAAGGCTCAAGGTGGCGGCCAAAGTGGTGAACATCCGATCTCCTTCTGGTGGCGGGGTGTTCCCCGCACGGGAAGGCTCATCGGAAAGAAGTGCCGGGGGCTTGAGCGGCCCCGGGGCCTGCGCTCAATCGCTTCCCAAAGCGCGGAAAGCGGCCCACTGGGCGATCTGGGCGCCCTGAGCTCGCAGCGCCCGACGGGCCTGGGCGCAGGCCTGCGCGGGGCTGAGGCCCTGCTTGAGGTTGCGGTGCAGGGCCAGCGAGAAGCTGCGCGCGATGTGATCCTCCACGGGCCACAGCGTCACGACCAGACGAGGCACGCCGTGCTCCAGCAGTGCACGCGCGGGACCTTGCATGCCCTCGCCGTCGAGTCGTTCGCCGCCGGCACTCTCGCAGGCCGCGAGCACGACCCGCGGCGCGCGGATCGTCCACCGCGCAAGTTCCGCAGCCGACAGACTCTCGCCGCCATCGAGCTCGAGCGCCAGCCCCGCGTAGCGCGAGTCGCGCTCGGCTTCGACCGCGGAAAGGTGCGTGGCGATATGCACCGGCTGATTCGCAGCAAGCGCCGCGCGCAGTGCTCCGCGTTCAAACTGCGCGCCGCGCATGAGCCGCGCTCCCGGCAGCAGCTCGGCGAGCTCCATAAGCTCCTGACCGGCCTGCTCCAGACGCGGTCGCCCGCGCGCATCGTGCGGATCGCCGCACAATGTCCATGTTGCGGGCGCCGATGGATCAAACGCCGCCGGCGGCGCGCTGGCGGTGAGGCCCGGCAGCACCAGTGGCGTGAGCGCATCGGGGAACCACACGCTGCCTTCCCAGCATTCGATCGGCAGTGCTTCCAGCGGCCCGTGCAGCAGCAGCAGGATGCGGCCGCTGCCTTGCAGTGCGAAGGGTGCGATTTCCTCGGGAAGCAGCGCCTGGGCGAGCTCTCCGCTGAGGCGCTCCACGCGCGCGCGTTCATTGCTCCAGCAGGCTTCGCGCAGCCGGCGCACGCCTTCTTCGATGGCCCGACGGCCGTGCGGAATGCGCGCGGCCCGGGCGGTTCCCTGCGGAGCCACCGCGATGCACAGCGTGTGATCCGCCGCAACGATCCAGGTCAGCAGGCCGCGCTCGGTGGAGCGCGCCCACGCCAGAAGATCACCGCGCGAGAGTTCGGGCTGGCCGCGCAGCGTGCGCGACTGCGCGCTTTCGATCACGCAGGCAGCCTGCACCGGATCGCCAAGCTCCACCCAGGCCTGCGCCAGCAGAGCCACCGCGTGCATCCCGAGCACTTCGCCGAACAGATTGGTCGCCCGCAGCGGATCGCGCGACTCCTGCAGCGTGCGCTCGCAGATGCGGATGTTCTCCAGCGCCTGCTCCAGATCGCGGCGTGCCAGCTCGCTCTTGCCGGCCTTGAGGAAGGCCTCGCCGCGCAGCGCGCGCCACGCAGCTTCGCGCTCGGGGCCGGCCTGCGCTCCCGGTGCGTGAGCGGCGATGGTGGAAAGCGCGCGCGCGGTCTCACCGGCGGCGAGATCGGCCTGCGCTTCGCTGAGACGGGCCTCGGACGAGTAGGGTGAGCCCGACGCGACGCGCGACCACTGCGTGCGGGCCGCTTCGAGCTGGCCTTGACGCAGGAGTGATTGGCCGAGCAGCAGCGCGTGGTGTTCCGCCTCGCGGCCTGTTCCAGCGCGCGGCGGGTGAGCGCGCAGGAATTCCTCGGCGGCGCGCGGTTGATCCTGCCAGATCAGCTGCAGCGCATGACGCGCGCGCAGGTTCCACGGCTGGGCCTCGGCTCCGCCGGGAGACAGCAGCGCCAGCTGATCGAGGATGCAGCGCATGCGCGGCAGATCGCCGCTGGCTTCCGCCAGCCGGTACAGCTCATCCAGCGCGCGCTGCTGCCATTCGCGCTCGCCGAGGCGTCGCGCCTGATCGAGGCACTCCTCGAAACCGCGTTCCGCGCCGGAAAACTGGCCTGTTTCATGCAGGAGGCGCGCGCGGATCCACTCCAGCTCGATGCGCGGCCGCAGCATGCCGGCGCGCACAAAGCCGGTCTGCGCGGCCTCGAGTTCGGCACGCAGCTCCTCGGCCCAGGCCTCCAGCGCCGCGGAATCGTCGCGGGGGGGGATTTCTTCCGCGATCAGTCGCGCAATCAGCGCATGCGTGCGCGCGGCGGGGACCGCATCGCGCAGCGCGCCGGCCGCCTGCGCGAGTTGTTCCAGGTCCCGCAGGCAGCGCGGACGCTCGGACTGCCAGTGCTCCGCTCCCGACTCGGCCGCCGCCTGCACCTGCTCGCGCAACTCAAGGTAGCGCTGCTCCCCCTGCACGCCCGCGCGGCGCTCTTCGACGCTCAGTTCGCCGTAGTACTCGACGATCTCGCGCGCGTCGCAGCGCAGGAAACGCTCGCACAGGCTCGCAGCGGTGGCCCGCAGGTCCTTCAGTCGCGTGTCATCGCCGCTGCGGAAAGCCGCGAGATCGTTGCGCAGCGCCTCCAGCTCGGCTTCCAGCGGCCGATCCGGCGCAACGGCCGCGCGCACTTCCGAGCGGCGCAAATACGCGAATCCCAGCAGGAATGCGAACAGTGCCAGCGCGCTGAGGAAGAGTCGGTTTTCGCGCAGCACGCGGCCGCTCCCGTGCGGCTCAGCGACCCCGCGCGGGGCCGAGGCCATCCGACGAGAGGTAGCGGTTGCGATCCTCATCCGGCGGCAGCGTGCGCGCGAGCTCGCGTGCATCGGTGAGATAGCCGCGCTCGTGCAGGAGCCGGATCTTCAAACGCGTGCGGTCGAGCTCGTTGCCGGCCTGCGTGCCTTCCAGCTCGGCGAGCAACTGAGGGTCATGCCTCACTTCGAAGTCCTGGGCGCCGCACTCGCGCTCGAGGCCTGCGATCGTGGCGTAGGCGCGCGCGGTGTAGTGCCCGACGCCCAGAGCGTCCTCGATCAGGATCTCGTGCTGGCTGCTCTGGTACTCCGCAACGCGCAGGCCTGCATCGAAGGCACCGCCCGCATGGCGCAGCAATTCGACGCGCCAGCGCTCCGCGCGCATGGCATCGCCGCCCTCCAGCGGGGCCAGCTCGATGCGCAGCGGCAGTGCCGCCGCACCCAGGGCTTCGCGATTCGCGAGCAGAAGGCCGCGCGGGAACAGGAGCGCGCCCGATTGGCTGCCGCGCAGCTGCGGGGTCTGGGGCAGACGCGGCGTGCCTTCGTCGGCGACCAGCGTCCACAGCGCCAAGCCACCCAACAGGCCGGCAGCCAGCGACAGCGCCGGGCGCCAGAAGCTGCGGGGGGCGGGGGCATCGTGCCGCGTAGCCGATCCCTCATCCAGTTCCTCGATCGGCGAGGGACGCGGCGGCAAGGCACGCAGGGGTGCGGAGAGCGGCAAGGAAGCTTCGCGGGGGGAGATCACCACGGCGGGCGGGCGCGTGGCGAGCACCTCGATGGCATGCTCGCAGGCGGTACAGCGGTGCACATGCAACTCCAGCTCGGCGCGACGCTCCGCGGAGAGCGGGTTCGCGCCCACGCCGCGGCCATAGTCGTACAGTTCCTCGGGCGAGGGGCATGGACCGATGCCCGGCCGCGGGGTCGCCAGACGCTGATCCATCCAGCCCTGCACGGCGCGCAGTTGCTGGAGGCGCTCGGCGTGCTGCGGATGCTGCTCCAGCGCGGCCAGTTCCTCGCGCTCCAGTTCATCCCACTGCAGGAGGGCCTCGAGGGCCTCGCGGGGGTCTTCGAAGCGTCGGGGGGCCTTTTCCTGCATGATCGGGGAGGCATCCGTCGGATCGGGGCCTGTCAGGGGCAGGAAATCCGCTTTTTGGGAGCGCTCGGGCTTCAACCAGCCTCCTCCAATGCAAGTTCGTTCAAAAGGACGCGCCTGAGGCTCGTGGAGGCCCGTTTCAGGCGGTATTTGGTCTGCTCCAGCGAGATCTCGAGCCGCTCGGCGATCTCGTGCATCGTGCAGCCGTCGACGAAGCGCATTTCGAGCAGTGCGCGCTCCTGCTCGTCGAGGCTCGCCATGCCGCGCCGGACCAGACTGCCGATCTCCTCTTCCCCGGCCTGCTCACCCGGCGTGGGGCAGTGGTCGACCTTCTCGGGGATGTTCTCGCCGACCGTCGTCAGGCGGGGGCTGCGCTGGCTGGACTGCTTGCGCTTCTGGTCCACACAGCGGCACCAGGCCACGCGGTAGAGCCAGGTGCCCAGCGAGCCCTTTTCCGGATCGAAGCTGTCGGCATCGAGGCGGTGGAGCACGTACAGGATGACATCCTGATAGAGGTCATCGCGCGAGCTGGCATCGGGCTCGAAGTGCGAAATGCAGTGATAAAAGAGCGATCGATAGCGCTCCAGGAAGATGGCAACCACCTCCTCGCGCCGCTCCCGCAAACCGCGCACCAGTTCGAGTTCTTCCACTGCTGATCGGGGAATCCCCACCCCCGTGAGCTTGGGAATACGGAATCGGAAGAGCCGTTGCAAGTGGGTGCGCCGTAGTCTTTTCTGCGCGCATGCAACGCCTGCTGTTCGTCGTGCACGGTTTTCCGCCCGATACCTGGGCGGGTACCGAGGTCTACACGCTGGGCCTCGCGCAGGCTTTCCAACGCCGCGGTCTGGAAGTGCATGTCCTGACGCGCGCGCCGCAGTCATACCCGGGCGAGCCGGATGGCAGCCTGCGGACGGGGGAGTTTCAGGGTCTGCGCGTGCATCGCCTGACACGGCGCACCGACGGTCTCGCGGTGGAGGACAGCTACTCCTCGCCGTGGGTGGAGCGCTTCTTCGAGCGCTTCCTGCGCGAGCTGCGCCCCGATCTCGTGCACTTCCAGCACCTCTTGCACCTGTCCTGCAACCTGCCGCGCATCACCCGGACGCAGGGAATTCCTTCCGTGCTCACGGTCAACGACTACTGGGCCTTGTGCGCGCGGGTGCAGTTGATCCGACCCGACGGCGTGCGCTGCGAATCCAATCAGGGCGTCGGCTGCTACGCGTGCATCAAGGATCACTCGCCCGCCTGGCAGCCGCGTCTGCGGGCGCTGCGGCCCGTGATCAGCGCGGGTGCGCGCGGCCTGCGGCCCCTGGCAGCGCTCCCGCAGCCTTCGGCCAAGCTGGCGCGTCCGTTCTCCAAGCTGGCCAAGCGCTGTGGTGACTGGCTGGCGCTGGAAGCGCGTCACAGGCGCGTGCTGGCGGGCTACGCGGCGGCGGATCTGCTGATTGCGCCGAGTGAGTTCCTGCGAGCCAAGCTGATCGAAAGCGGCGGCATCGAGCCCGCGCGCATCATTCACTCCGATTACGGGATGCGCACCGAGGGCCTGCGTGTGCTCGCCAAGCAGCCCGACCCGCAGGGCCGTCTGCGCGTGGGTTTCGTCGGTTCGCTGGTCTGGTACAAGGGCGTCGATGTGCTGATCCGCGCCTTCGAGGGCATCGCGCCGGAAAAAGCCGTGCTGCGCGTGTTCGGAGCCTTTGACCCGGCGCGCGATGCTCACCACGAACAGCTGCAGCAACTGGCCAAGGGCAAGGCCGTCGAATTCCGCGGCCGCTTCGAGAACAACCGCATCGCCGAGGTCTACTCCGAGATCGATGTGCTGGTCGTGCCGAGTGTGTGGTTCGAGAACTCGCCGCTGACGATCCACGAAGCGTGGCTCCAGCGCACGCCGGTGGTCGGCAGCGACATCGGCGGGATGCGCGAGCTGATCGGGCACGAGCGCGACGGGCTGCATTTCCGCGCCGGCGATGCGCAGTCCCTGCGCGCGGCGCTGCTGCGGCTCGCGGACGATCCCGCGCTGTTGGAGCGACTCGGTGCGAATGTTCCCAAGGTCAAGAGCCTTGAAGAGGACGCAGCGGATCTGGAGCAGATCTATCGCTCGCTGCGTGCCTGACGCTCGCACGGTGCGCAGAATTCTGCGCACCGATTCCTGCAAGCACAGTTGCTGACTACGGACAGGAGCCGCCGCCCGTTCCCGCCGTGCCGGCGGCACCCTGCAAGACAGCTCCCTGCGTTCCCGATCCTCCGGCGACACCCGGCGGAATCCCGTTGCCGCCATTGCCTCCGCTGCCGACCGCGCCTGCTGTGGCCGTGCCCAAATCACCGGCTGCGCCGCCCAGGCCGTTGAGCTTGCCACCATTGCCGCCATTGCCAGCGCGACCGGCACGCGCCTGACCGCTGTTGCCACCGTCGCCTCCGTTGCCACCGGCGTCCATTCCATTCCACGCATCGCCACCCTTGCCGCCGTTGCCGCCCTTGCCGGAAGTGGCGGAGCCGCCCTTGCCGCCCTTGCCCCCATTGCCACCTGCGTTCGGGCAGCAATTCCCGCCGTGGCCACCCGGCAGACCATCGCTGGCGATCGCATCACCGGAGTGTTTGCCCGGCCGGCCATCCTTGCCTGCGGGGGAAGCCTGAGAGCCCGCTGCACCATCCGCGCCATGGGCGCCATCGGCGGAACTCACGTTGCCTCCGTCACCTCCCGCTGCGCCATGCGGGCACAGGGCCGGGTCCTCGCTGCTGCCCTGCAGTGATTGCAGTGCCTGCGCGACAAGCGGACGCCACTCATCCATGGTCGCGCGCACGGATTCGGGAACCCGCGCGATGGCATCGCCGCTTTCACCACTGTCGCTCGGGAAACTTCCCAGACCGCCCTTGCCGGAACGAATGGAAGCATGCGCATCCCAATGGCGCACAAGCAAGAAACCCTCGACATGCACATGGCCGCCATTGCCGCCTGCGCGGGTGCTGCCACCCATGCCACCATTGCCGGCAGTAACGGACCCGTCGATGTAGACCACGGGCGCGGCGAGTCGAATTCGTGAGCCATTTCCACCTGCCAGCGTGGTTTCCAGGCCATCGTTGCCATGACCGCCGATGATCATGCCCGGGATGTCGATCGCCAGAGGGCTCGTGATCTCCAGAAGCGGCGCGTGTGTCCGTTCCAGTTCGCCGGCGTTGAAAAGGCGGAGACGACCATCAATGCGGACGGTACCGGAGGCCTGAATCCAAGTATCCGCTTTGATCCAGACGGTGGCGGTCTTGGGAATCAGCATTGTATGGCAATGGATGCTGCCAGAAATCACCTCCCCATCCGCGAAGACGAGATTGCTTGCTTGAGGGACGGAGTTGACCAGAAGGGAGAGAGCGAGGATGAGTGACATGCGAGTCAGGGAAGAGCGAGTTTGCGGGCATAGCCCAATCGGAGGGGATCACCGATGGAATGCCAAACAGAAGAATAGCGGCGCGTGCCTGCCCGCGCAAGATCCGCTATCGCAAGACCCGCAGCGCCAGCGTGCCGAGTTGCTGCTCGCCCAGCGCGCGCGCGGCCGTGATCGCCGATTCGACCAGTTGTTCGAGGTCCGCTCCGCGCGGATTTTCGCGCCAGACCAGTCCCGCCACGCTGATCGGTGACTCCTCTTCATAGTCCAGTCGCGGCGCGCTGACCTTCGCGACACTGCGCGCCTGGGCGTGCACGCTCTCGAAGTTCTCACCGGGCACGAAGAACACGAAGGTGGCTCCGTGGCGCCGTCCGGCGATGGCCTGCGGACCCAGCTCGCTCTGCGCACGCTGCACGAAACGCTGCAGCAGCAGATCGCCGTACTGCGCTCCCTTGCGCTCGTTGACCTCACGCAGCGCAGTCACGATGCTGACCAGCACTCCGAAACCGCTGCCTTCAGCCACGCACTGCTCCAGGCGCCTCTGGGCGGATACGCGCCAAGGGTCGAACTTCGCGATGGCCTCGAGTCCGCTCAGTACCGGACCGCGGGCAGCAAGCGCGCGACGGTAGTGCACGCGCAGCAGTTGCGGATCGAGCGGCTTCAGAAGCATCGCCCAGGCGCCCGCCTCGAGCGCGAGCGCCTCCTCCCGGCGGTCGAAGCTCGAGCTCAGCACGAGCACATGCCGGCCCGTGGCGATCACCTCGGGCAGAAACGACCGCAGGTACTGCATCAGCGGCGCGCTGCTCTCCTCGGCATCGACGATCACGACGGCCGCGTTGGGATTGGCGAGAGCCTGCAGCAGGCCTGTGATCGCATCCACGCGCACCAGCTCACCGAGGCCCTCGAGCTCCTGCGCACAGCGGTTCGCGAGCCCGCGATCGCAGCCGAGAAAGATCACCTTGGGGAGCGGCATTCCTTGAAGACATCGACATCCGGCGAGCCGCCAGCGCAGGAAAAAAGTGCGCGAACCTGGTTCAGAACACCTGCGTCATGCTGAAGACGAACTCGGTGCCTTCCAGCTCAAGCGTGCCGAGTCCCTCGGAGAGCGAAATCGAGGAGCCGGTGCGCCGCACGCCGATCCCGGCGTACAGGCCCTGATCGACCAGCACCTCGATGCCTGCGCGCGCGTACCAGCCGGTGCCGAAGCCGGTTCCAATCAGCTCATCCGGCGATCCCTGCTCCGACTCGGCGTACTGAGCGTACTGCATCAGAGGTCCGCCCGCGGCGTAGATGCGCCAGTCCTTGCCCAGCGGCACGTTCACAAACGGGCCGCCGTAGAAGTCGAGCAGCAGGATGTCGGCATCCACGGCGACTTCCAGACCGCCGCTGGAGCTGAAGGCCAGAGCGTTGGTCCGCCAGTTGGCGCTGAAGAGCCCTTCGAATCCGAAGTCGATCTTCTCGCCGCCGAATTTCCACAGGGCTCCGCCGCCGATCGAGGGCAGCTGCGAAAGCTGCTCATCCGAGCCGTCCGTGACGCCACCGCCGTCATTGCGCTCGATGCGGTCCATGACGCGCGCGCCGAGAAAGCCCTGCAGGCGCATTTCGCCGCGTTCCCAGCGCTGCGTGTTGAGCCAGTCCTCCGGACGGCGACGCTTTTCCGGGCCCTGGCACGCGCAGAGTGTCAGCAGGGACAGGAGCAGCCAGAACAGCGCACGGGGAGGCATGGGGGACACCAGCCTAGCGGATCGCTATCCTGTGCGCGCCATGTCCACGCGCATTGTCCTGCCTGTGCTGCTGCTCGCCTCCGCCGCCTGCTCCCGCGAAACTCCGCCGCCGCCGACCCCGAAAAGGTCCGCAGCGGAACTGGCCCTTGAGGCGCAGGCGAAATCGATCGAGGCCGAGATCGAAAAGCTGCGCGGGCAGGCGTTTCGTCAGCCCGTTGATGTGCGGGTCTCTGATGAGAAGGGACTGCTCGCCTACATCGAGGAGCGTCGTCGCATGGACACGACGCCGGAGCGCGATCGCTTCCTCGAGGAGTACGCGCGTCTGACGGGGCTGATCGGCAAGGATCTCAACCTCACCCAGGCGGTCAACAGCTTCTACGCGGCGCAGGTGGGGGGCTTCTACGATCCGCCGAGCAAGTCATTCCGCATCATGGAGAGCTTCGGCGGCGATCTTGCTCGCCTGATCATGTCGCACGAGTTCGTGCACGCGCTCGATGATCAGATTCACGATCTCGACAAGCTCGCCAAGTCGATGGGCCATGAGTCCGATGCGGGCTTTGCCTTCAGCGCACTGGCCGAAGGCAGCGCGATGAGCACGATGACGCAGTGGATGATGTCCAACGCCACGAAGCTCGATCCGGCGGCCCTGGCCGAGATCCAGAAGAAAGGCATGGCGGGCATGAAGGATCTGCCTCCCTTCGTTTGGAAGCCCGCGCTGGCGGCGTACACGGCCGGGCAGGGCTTCGTCGATGCCGGCGGCAAGGCGCGTCTTGCGGAAGCCTTCGCCAACCCTCCTCGTTCCAGCGAACAGATTCTGCACCCGGAGAAGTACTGGGATGCGGGCCGCCGTGACGATCCGATTCGCGTCCGATTCGCCCTCGACCAACTGCCCGCCGGCTGGAAAATCGCCGGAGAAGACACGCTCGGCGAGGTCGGCCTCGCGCTGCTGACGATGCCGCAAGAGGAGCGCAAGGGCATCGATCCCTCCGATCTGGGTGCCATGATCGGCATGAAGTTCACGAACACTGCGGCCAGCGGCTGGGACGGCGATCGACTGCTGATGATCGAGAAGAACGGCGTGCGCATCGTCGATCTGGTCGTCGTTTTTGACACCGAGCAGGATGTCGTGGAGTTTCACGACGCCATGCAGGGCCTTTTCACGGCGGGAACGGCCGTGCAGACAGCAATCGAGCACGGCGGCCTGCAGGCGCGCGTGCGCTGGTCGAGCGCTCCGGCAATGCTGGAGACGGTGAAAGTCGCGGCGCAGATCGATTGATCCTCGTCAACAGCAAGCCGCGGAAGTCGGCATGAAGTGCGGCAGTGCCGCATTGCCTATCCCTCCGACGCGTCGCGTGCCTGATGCTTCAGATCAGGCCGAAACCGTGCGCTCGAGGTGGTCGGCCATCGCGATTGCAATGCGCTCCTTGCCGACGATCTTGGTGGTCGCATGCTCGCTCGTGACGAAGTGCACGACCTGCTCGCCGTTCGGCCCGGTCTCCTCGCCGCGGTTGGCGACGACGAGCTTGTCGCCGCGCTTGACGCGTTCGCGCGCCAACTCGATCAGCGCATCGTGCGCCATGCCTTCCTGATACTTGAAGGTCACCATGTGCAGACCGGGATGCGCGCGTCGCGCCTCGTCGATGACCTTCTTGGTGGCGACCAGCTTCAGCTCCTTCAGCGCGCCGCCCGAGGGAATCTTGCCCGGCGCGACCGTCTCCGGACGGTAATCGGCCACGGCTGCGGAGAAGATGCCGCAGCGGGTAGGGTGCGTCGCCAGCCGGTGCATCACGGCCGCAAGGTACTCATCAAATGTCGAGACCTGCGTGTGGGGCAACCAGCTCGGCGGCCGCAGGCTGGAGCCCCCGATGACGAGGTGCGCGTCCGCGCCGCGCAGGTGCAGCTCTCTGGCGATCTCATAGCCCAACCGGCCCGTGAAACGGTTCACGATCCGGCGCACGTTATCGATTGGCACAGGCGTGGGCCCGCCCGTCACGAGGATCGGCACACCGCGCAGCGGCGACTTCGACACGGCGCGGCACACTTCGCTGACCAGCACATCCTCATCGGGGAGGTTGTGCTTGCCGTTCTGCATGCGCGGCGGAATCACGCGCACGCCGTGCGCATCTAGCCAGCGCAACGACTCGGTCAGGATCGCGGTGTGCATCGTGCCGTGCATCGTCGGGGCGACGAGCACGGCGGCCTGCCCGCGCTCCATGCGACCAAGCGCGGAGGACAGAACGGAGGTCACGACGCTGTCGGCGATGCCGTAGCGCAGCTTGTTGATCGTGTTGTAGGTCGCGGGCGCGACCAGGTAGGCATCGAAGGGCGTGCGGTCCGAGAGGTGCTCGGCCTGCGCGGTGAGCTGCTTGACGATGGAGCGATCGGTGCACCAGGCCAGCGCGTCCTCGGTGACATAGCGCAGGGCTTCCTCGCTCGCGAAGACCGTGACCTCCGCACCCTGTCGGCGCAGGGCCCGGGCGAGCATCGGCGCCTTGATGCAGGCGATGCCGCCGCTGAGCAGCAGTGCGATGCGCTTGCCGGCAAGGTGCGCGCCTTCGGGGGCGACATCATGGTCGCCGAGCGGGGAGGGGGGAGGGGGGCTGAAGTCCCAGTCGCGCATGCGGGGAGTCCTTAAGGCATCATTTTACGAGCGCTGGCTCGGTTGCGGGGCAGGAAGCAGCTATTTCGCCTGCATCATCTTCGCGATGCGACCCTGAATCAGCTCCAGCCGGCGCGCGGCGGCGGGGCAGTTCGCGACCAGCCACTCGGCGTTGGCGAACATCATGGGCGAGTACTCTTTGCGCAGGCGTTCGAGATGGGGGAGCGCCTTGGCGTAGAGGAACAGGCCTTCGGCGCTGCTCTCGATCAGCATGTCGGGGTTCAGCACGCCGTGCTTGGCGAAGGAGTAGGCCATCTCCCAGTAGCTCGAGGTCTGGCGGAAGGCCGCATTGAGCGGATGACTCGGCGCGAGCACGGCCGCGAACTCGTCGTAGCTCTTCGGCAGGAAGCCGAAGATGGCGTTGCGCGAATCGCGCATCACGGCCTCGCGGCGCAGGTCGTAGAGCTTGAGGACGAGTTCGGCGTCGTGGTGATCGGGCGTGGTCTTCATCAGGCGGGAGAGACTACCAAGCGGAACTGAGGACCTTGGGGTAGATTCGATCCCATGGCCCCCCTTCTCTCCTTCGCCGCACTGTTGCTTTGCCAGACCCCGCCCCAATCCCCGTGGGGTGACAACCCGCCGCCCCCGGTGATCACCGCGGAAGCCTTCGAGGAGCATGCGGCGCGCGCCAGCGCGCTGCCGCGTCCGCACGCTTCGAAGCAGCCGGGCCTGTTGCCCGCCACCATGCCGCGCCTGCCGGAGCCGATGTTCGAGGAGGGTGCCTGGTGGGTGCGCACGGATCGGTACAAGGCGCACTTTGATGAGGGCGGGGCGCACATGGCGCCGTTTCTGGGCGTCGATGCCCCCCAGACCTTCTACACGCGTCTGGCTTTGGCGGATCAGCCTCTGAATGAGCTGCGCGTTGAGGGCACGCGCGTGTGCTTCGACCGCGGCTGGATCGATGAGGTGTATGAGCTGCGTCGCGACAGCATCGAGCAACTCTTCGTGCTGGAGTCCGCCCCGAGTGCGCCGGGGGATCTGGTGCTGCGTGTTGCCGTGGAGAGCGAACTGGAAACGATGCAGCAAGGAACCGGCATCGCCTTTCGCCATGAGCGCGGGGACATGAGCTACAGCCAGGCGGCCGTGGTGGGTAAGGATGGCACGCTCACGCCTGTCTCCACGCTTTGGACGGGCGATACGATTGAGATCCGCGTCCCGGCGGCGCTGATCGAGCGGGCCGAGTGGCCGCTGGTGATCGACCCGGTGATCGGATTCCCGGTCGATCAGACGGCCAACGATTCGCTCTATCCGGATGTGGCGTACGACACGACCACGGGTAACTCGCTGTTCGTCTACACCGATGTGTTCAGCGCCACCGATTTCGATGTCCGCTCGGCTCTGGTCAGCGCGGCAGGCGCGGTGATCAGTTCAACCTATGTCGAGACGCTGACCGAGGTCTGGTATCTGCCGCATGTGGCGAATCTCAACGCGTACGATCAGTTCCTCGTGGTTGCGACGACGGGCGATCTCGCCAGCAGCGTCAACCGCCGCATCAAGGGCAAGCTGACCGGTGCTGTGGCGATCTCCTACGGTGCCACGCTCGACATCAGCGGTGCCGAGACGGACAACAACCTGTATGCGACCGTCGGCGGCGACTCCTATACGCCCGGGCCGGCGTATTTCTGCGTGGGCTGGCAGCGCAACGTAAGCGGCGCGCAGCAGGTGGTCTATCGTCTGGTCACCACCGCGGGCGCCTTCGTGACTCCCACGGCCACCGTTCTGCAAGGCACTGCGGGCGTCAAGGATGTCAGCGTGTCGCGCAGCAATGTCGGCGATCGCTGGAACATCGTCTGGGACCTCTGTCCGCTGTCCGCGTTCCAATGCGACATCCGCGCCGCGCAGGTGTTGTGGAGCGGCGGCATCGTGACCCCGCCGTTCACGGCATCCAACGCCAGTCAGGTCAACTACGCGCCCTCGGCGTCACCCAATCTGCCCGGCAGCGAGTACATGATCGCCTGGCGCAAGGATCTGGGAGCCGATGACAACATCGAATCGGCCTTGTTCAATGGCAGCACGCTGCTGGTCCGCACCGATCTCTCGGCGCTGCAGATCACCAATGCGGGGCAGAAGCAGGCCGGACCCGCCTGCGAGGTCACGGAGGACCGGTTCGTGGTGGGTTGGTCCGAGCTGTTCAGCACCAGCAGTACCGACTACGACCCGTATGTGGGTGCGTATCGCTATCAGGGAGGCGCGCTCCAGCTCGCGGATCGCGATGATCTCGCGTTCACCAGCGTTCCCGAGGTCAATGTCGCGCTGGCGAGCCACTACTCGGCGGGCGGCGGAAGCTCCGCCCGTGTGGTCTGTGCATGGAACCCCGAAACCACGGGAGGGGGACCGAGCAATGTGCAAGGTGCGTTCTATGACATTCCCGCCGACGGCGAGAAGGTGCCGCTGTGCTTCGGCGATGGCACCGGCACGGCCTGTCCCTGCGCCAACAATGGCACGGCGGGGCGCGGATGCGCCAACTCAGCAGTGGCGGCGGGAGCTCTGCTGGGCGCGAGCGGCCTCGCACGGGTGTCGGGCGACACGGCGCTCCTGAGCCTTTCCGGAATGCCCAACCCGACCACCTGCATCTTCCTGCAGGGCAACTCGGTGCTCGGCTCCGGTCTGGGAGCGCTCAACGGAGACGGCCTGATTTGCGTGGGAACTTCCGTCATTCGTCTCGCCGTCAAGAGCGGCCCGGGCACGGCGAGCTATCCGCAGGCCGGAGATCTTTCGATCTCGGTGCGTGGCGCGCTGCCGTTGGCTGGCGGTGTGCGCTACTACCAGGGCTACTACCGCAACAACGCGTCGTTCTGCACCAGCGCCACCTGGAACTTCTCGAACGCGGTGCGCTTCACCTGGTTGCCCTAAGCACTGGCGCTCGAGCACTGGCGCTCGAGCACGTGCCCTTACTGCGCCGGCGGGGCCACCTCGCCGACCACGGCTCCGTCCGTCTCGCTCAAGACCAGCACTGCATAGCGCTGGATGCCTGCGGGAGCGCCGGAAAGCGACACGTAGCCGAAGCGTCCGCGCAGGTCTGTGTAGCCGTCCTTGTGGAAGCGCACTGAGCCGTCCGCGCCGCGCGTGTAGACCTTGACATAAACGCCCGGCAACAGGCGCTCATCGGTCTTCGAGCGCACGGTCAGCACGCCCTGATTCTCCAGATACTGCACGCGCAGCTGCGACTGCAGGCAGGGCAGGCGCCGCACGAGACCGCCGGCGCGCACCTCGATCAGCAGGTTCTGTCCGCGCAGTGCCGCCGGCAGCTCGAGCATCTGTTGTTCGGCGCCGGCGGCGAGGCGAACCGTCTGCCGCAGGGTGGGTTCAACGAAGGCCGCCGCACCTGCGTCCTGAGCGACGAAGGGATTGGTCGAGAACAGGAACTCGATTGCGATGGGATAGTAGGCGAGCTCGCAGCTCTCGAGGTTGGTGTAGCGGATGCGGGCGCTGCTGCCTTCCCACTCCAGCGCCAGCGTTGGTTCGCGGACGGCCTCCGCGGCCGCTCCGGAGCCAGCACCGCCCGGCCGCTGCTTGCCATCCGCCTCGTCGAGCTGCAGACGCACCTCCTCGAAGCGCGCGCGCCAGTGGGGGACCGGATAGTCGCGATAGCGCTCGGCGATCTCGCGCGCGATCGCCGGCTTGGGCGAAAAGAAATCCAGATAGGCTGCGAGGTAGTCGTACTGCACGCGTGAAGGCACCTGATCGGCGCGCACGCGGGCGAAGGCCTCCAGCGCCTCATCGATGCGTCCCATCAGGATCATGGCGTGCGTAACGCGCAACCAGTCCGCGGAGTCGAGCGAGGGACGATACAGCAGAATCTTCAGCAGCTGCTGGTATTGCTGAGCGAAAGCCGGATTCAGCAGATCCCTGTAAGAGCCGAACGGATGCGCTCGCGGCAGCACCAGCGGATCGAACTCGAGCTCTTCGCGCAGATGGCGTTCGACCGGATCGATGGTCAGAAGCGGCGAAACGAATGCCGGACCCAAGAGCTCCGGCAAGCGCGAATCCCGGGCCGCAAACGCCCGCATGCCCTCCGCGTCGCGGTGCAGGATCGAGTAGCTGGCGACGGCAGCGGAATGGAACATGCGGCGGCGCAGCAGCCCTTGCATCGACTGGTAGAACTCGCGCGAGCGCAGGCGCCAGAGAATGCGCGTGAGATCCGTGCGGGCGAGGTTGGCCTGTTCGAGGTAGGCCAGTACCTCCGCCTCCGTCCCATCCTGCGAAACAGCCTCCCACGAGTCCGTGGGTACGCGGGCCGGTTCGCGCACCACTTCCAGCGTCCGCGCGGATGCGCTGGCAATGCACTCCGTGCCGCTGGCCACCTGCACCGGATAATGGGCGAAGCTGCCCGGCTCGGGGAAATAGAAGACCATGTCGATGGCCTTGGTCCCGTATGCCGCGAGAACGACGCGCTCGCCGCGTGTTTCCCGCTGACCGCCCAGTGCGATCGCCCCGGCCGGAATCTGCATCAGCAGGTCCACCTCGCGAGCCTGAGAGCTCGGGTTGGTCAGAACGATGCGCATGGCGTAGGCCGCGCCGGTCTGGAGGGGACCTTGAATGGTCTTTTCGCGCTGCGTGTTGCCTTCGATGATGACCGGATCATCGAGACGGAAATAGATCTGGCTCACGAGCAGACCGCGGCTGTCGGCCGCCAGCGAGCCGGCTTCCAGTTGCCGACGAACCGCCAGCAGCGGGCTGGCGGCCTTGAGCCGCTGCAGGGAACCCTCGCTGCTCGTCGTGTGCTGGCCCGCTTCGAAGGGCAGGTCCAGCACGGCGATCGCCAGCAGCATCTCGCTGAGGTTGCCGGTCGCTTCAAGGAAGTTCGTCGAAAGGAACGGTGCCTCATCGGCTGCCAGCGCGTAGTCCAGCCAGAACGCGTTGAGCGGAATGCGCTCGTGACTCTCAAGGGCGAGCGGCAACTGCCACCAGCGACTCTCCGAGTAGATCCTGGTCGTCGCGATCGGCTGGTAGAGCTTCTTCAACTCCGCGCGATCGGCCAGATCGCCCCGCTGCAGTCCCAGAGCACTGGCTTCCTCGCTCAGACCGGCATCGTTGGGGATGGTAGCGTCCTCGTCGAAGGCGACAGCTTCCTTGGAGTTCTGGTCCTTGCGATCCTCCGCATCACGTAACTTCTCGCCCTCTTCGAGCGCGCGCCGCATGCGCGCCTCGCCGCCTCCGCCTCCGCCGGAAGGACCGTCGGCAGCGGGTGCCCCCGGCGCGGGTGCGCCCGTCATCGGGGCGTCCGGCTTGAGCGCATCCTCACCCTTGCTCTCACCGGGTTCCCCGGGGCGCAATGCGAAGCCCGCCTTGTCGGCGGAGTCCATCGCGCGACCGGCCAGCGCGTTCTGGAACGCGAGCGCAATCATGGCGGGGTCGCGCGGAGGCTGGGCGGCAAGAGCTTCCTTCAGATAGCGCTGCACATCGGCGGCGCGCGCCAGATGACGACGCAGCAGCAGCGCCTTCTCGAAGGCGTTGAGCTGGGCGAAGGCTCCGGGTTCCAGCCAGCGCGAAAGATCCCCCTCCAGCAGCCAGGCGTCGAGGAAGTCCGGCTCGAGTTTGTTGGCGAGCAGCGGTCGCACCACGCTGCGGAAGAACTCAGGGTCCTTCTCATGCAGGAACATGTGGAGCTCATGGCAGGCATACTTGGAGTACAGCGCGCGCTTCTCCTCGATGGGCAGCTTGGGCCAGCGCAGGAGGAACGCAAAGCCGTCCAGTCGCTGATCGACATTGCTGGCGCGGAAGTACGCCCACACGTCTTCAAGCGTGTCATAGCTCTGCAGCGCATCGCTCAGGCGCGTGTCGACCTCGAGTGTGGCGCCTTCGCGCACCAACTCGATGCCGCGCGTCTCGCGGTAGTGCTTCGCGGGATCCAGCGCGCGCGAGAGACGGAGATCTGCCCGTTGCGGAGCCTCTGCAGCCAGTCTCAGATCGCGATAGGCAGAAGCGGCATCATCGAGAGCGACGATGTGGATGTGCTGACCATTGCCCAACTGCGCGCGCGGAACACGCACGAGGCCCGAGGGACCCGGGCGCAGGTTGGCGAGCAGAGGCCGTTCGCCGCGCAGGAAATCGAGATCGGCGATGCTCTGCGCCTCCGGTGCCTGTCTTTCGCGGCCGGCGGTGGCTCCGCCGGCTCGCCCGAACTTGCCGCCACCCTGCCTGCGTCCGCCGAAGGTCGATCCGCCCGAACCCGAATGCAGTTGACGCGTTTCGCTTTCGGCAGCCGACCAGCGATTCACGAGCAGACCCGGCAGCGGCAGCAGATTGCCTGGATGGCGACGGGCCGAGCGACGATCGAGGATGTAGCGGAACTCGTCCGAGAGAGTTCGTTCGGTCAGCCAGTCCCATTCCGGTGCCTGGAGTCCGAGTGCGGATGGACGGCCCTGCGCTTCGAGTTCCAGCTTGGCAAACGGATCCCATGCCGGCAGGTAGTGCGTCGCGAAGATGAGCACGCGAGTTGCGTTGGTGACACCAGCGAGGCGCACGAGCACATCCGCCCCTTCTAACTTCGCCGACTGAATGGCGAGCGGAGTCGAATCGACCTGCTCCAGTGTGCGTGATTTCCCGACCAACCAGCCGTCGCGCGCCTCACCGGCCGTGATACGCACGGGCAGCTCGCGTTGCGTGCTTCCCAATCGCCGCGCGATCAAGCCATCGCCGAGCGTCAGGCTGTAGTCACCGGCAGGCAGGCTCGTCAGTTCCAGAATGCCTTCGTTCCAGCGCAGGTTGGAGCTGAAATCGCGGCAGCGCGTACCGTTGCGCACCTCGGAGAGCGATGCCAGCCGGTGATTCAGCTTCTCGCCGCGCTCCAACGCCGGAGCTGACCATGCGACCCGCAGTGTCTCGCCCGCGCGGCCATGCAGGACGTCGGGCACGCTTGCGCGCACTCCCGGCAGCTTCCAGGAGCGGCTGCCCTCGGGGAAACCGTCGCTCTCGATGTGCACCACGTTGGCCAGCGCGCCCAGACCGATGCGTCCGTTCGAATCGGTCTTGAGGGCGAAGCGCAGCGGAAGGGGGTACTCCGCGTTCCACAGCGCGATGTTGACGGCGCGATCGGCGATCCGCTCACCGTTGCGGCCCACGACATCGAGGAACCAGCCCTTGTCGTCCGCTCCGAGCACGGGACAGGCGATCGCATTCGTCTGCCGGATGGTGGAGAGC
This sequence comes from Planctomycetia bacterium, assembly GCA_005799545.1. GTDB lineage: Bacteria > Planctomycetota > UBA1135 > UBA1135 > SYGM01. The sequence continues at coordinate 27,190 of SYGM01000026.1, forward strand.
ACGAGCGAGGCACTGCTCTGCAGATCCTGCAGCTCGCCGGTGCTGGCATGGCGCACCTTGGCCTTCAGGGTGATCTCCATTTCCCTGAGGCGGGCAGGGACGCGCAGTGGCTGCAGCAGCTCGCCATCGTCGCTCAGGGGGGGATTGCGCACATCCATCGTCGAGGACGCGCCATCGAGGTCCACCGACCGGATGCTGAGCACGGCATCTTCGAGCAGGCGCACGCTGGCGCCACTGCCCAGAACCCGCAGATCGGCACGCGCAATCAGCGTCGTGTTCTCCCCGGCGCGCAGCGCTTCCCGCTCGCCGAAGACCTTCAGGAACAGCTCATAGTTCTCCTTGACCTGACTCAGGCGGCCGAGCCCCGCGCGGTTGCCCGCTTCGAGCACCAGCGTGACCGCTTCCTGACGAGCGCCGTAGGGCAGCACAATCTCACCGCGCTCATTGGCGGCGAAGCGCCGGCCCTGATAGTGGACGGCGGCGTCCTTGCGCCACACACCGGATTCATCCAGCACGCGCAGCGCGTGGCCCGCAGCACCCCGCCGGGCGAGAAGCTGGAGTGCGCCTTTGCGCACGACGGTGCGGCTGGCCTTGCCGTTGCCGATGAACTCGAGGATGTAGAGTCCCGGCTGATCGCACTCGGGGAATTCGATGGTGCGCGTGACGCGGCGCAGCGGATTGGCTTCGCCCTGCAAGCGGCGCTCGGCATTCGCGACCAGACCGTCGAGCTCCATCTCCGGATCGGGCTCGCGCAGCTGCGATGTGTACCAGTTGAGTGCCTGAAGCCTGTAGACGCGCACCAGCAGCTCGGGCACGTTCTTGATCTCCAGCTGCACGACGGTGCGCGTGGCCAGCGGGACGCGCTCGGCCTGTCCTTGGGTGAAGCGCAGCTCGACGCGGTTCTTGAGCTGCTCGTAGTAGCCCGGATCGTCGAGCAGCGCGTACCAGCGTTGCATGTCGCCGACACCGCGCAGGATCTTGATTTCGGCGAACACGCGTCGCAGCCAGGCGGGTTCGATCAGTTCATCAAATGCGCTGGTATCGGGAGCATCGGCGAGGAAAGCTTCGGCCAGCGCGCGCACCAGCGCTTCATCCGCGCCGATCGGCGGCAGCGTGGTGCCTGGGACCACGTCCTGATTCACCCACAGATGGCGCTTCGTTTCGCCTTCCAGCGTGCGAGGGTGGATCCAGGCGCAGGCCCGCGGAAGGCGCAGGTAGGCCTGAAAACGCGCCAGATCCGGTTCACCCAGCGCGAGATCGAGGCTCAGCCGGTGGTGCAGCACCTGTGCCTTGAGCGTGTTGAACGCGGCGCTGAGTGGCCGCGCGAAATTCTCCAGACGCTCCAGATAGGCCTTGCGGACCGGGAGATCGCCGTCGGGATCCTCATCCTCGCCAGGCACCAGACGCCGCAGCCAGACTCCCACGAAGCGTTCATCCTGCAGCAGCGAAGGCTCGCGCGCGGCGCATTCCTCCAGCTGCGCGAGCGTCAGCATTCGCTGCACTTCATACTGCCCGAAAGTGGCGCCCTCCTTCTCCTTCCATGCGCGCAGAGCCCAGTCCACGGCCATGGGGTGCGTTGCGCGGTGCAGGCCGTTCAGCGCCAGCAGGAACAATGCACTTTCAGGCTTGGTTTCGAGCAAGCGCTCCAGCGCCGCAGGACCGAGCTGATTCACCGAGTCGGGACCGACGCCGAGTGCAACGTCCAGCCAAGCCTGCTCGCTGATCCGCGCCGGATCCAGCTGCGTCGGAAGATCGGGGTTGGTGCCGCTCGTGCTGCGCTGCGCGCTGAAGTTCAACGCCAGCCGCTGCTCCAGCCAGGTCCAGGCCGTCTGGGGGTTGAGCATGGCTTGGCGACTGTCGATGCGCTCGAAATCCGGGCTGATGCGATGGCGTTCCTGCCAATCGCGCATCAGCTGCGCAGCACCCGCGAGGTCTCCCGCATGCTGCCGTTCCAGACAGGCGTAGTAGTAGTACTCGTGGCTGCCGGGGATCAGCTTCTCGAGGAGCTTGCGTCGATCCGTGCTCAGCGCGAACTCCTCCTCGAAGCTCAGCGGCTGGCGCTGTGTCTCCTGGCCAGCGGCGATCGGAAGCAGGAAGGCGAAGAGAACACAACGCAGCAGGAAACGGGCATGCATGGCGATGCCCAATCTAGCCCGTCCGGTCGGGGCGGCTACAGCACCAGCTCGCGAATCGACTGCGGGTGGGCGAGCCAGCGGTCGGGCGGCACCGCATCGAGCTGAGCGCGCGGGAAGGGGCCCCAGGCCACGGCCGCCGTGGCCGTGCCTGCAGACTTGCCGCTCATCAGATCGTAGGGCGAATCCCCGACCATCACGGCGCGCTCCGGCGCGGAGCCGAGTTGCGCCAGAGCCTTGTGCACCGGCTCGGGATGCGGCTTGTGCTCGACGCAGTCATCCATGCCGATGATGGCGCCGAAGGGCTCAAGTCCGAAGCCGCAGTGCAGCAGGCCCTTGTGGGCGCCCTTGCGCAGCTTGCTCGTCACGATGCCGAGCTTGATGCCCTGCGCAGCCAGCGCATGCACTGCCTCCACAGCGCCCGGGAAGGCGCGCACCATGGCATCGTGGTGGGCGTGATTGTGCTCGCGGTAGGTCGCGATCATGGCCTCGACTTCGGCCGGATCGTTTGTCATCTGGCCGAAATGCCAGCGCAGCGGTCGACCGAGCCCCGCCAGCCACAGCTCCGGATCGCTTTCGCCGCCGCGGTGCACGGTGAGTGTGTGCAGGTAGCTTGCGCGGATCAGCGGAATCGAGTCGATCAGCGTGCCGTCGAGGTCGAACAGGACGGTATCGATGGCGCGTGCCATGTCAGGGGCTCAACGCCAGCTCCGTAAGGCTGGGGGAGGCTTGCCTGGGATCCGCGGGCAGATGCACGATTAGCACGCGTGTGTACTCGTTTTCGGGAAAGCGCAGCTTCTCGTCGAGGCGCTCGGGCTGCACGCCCAAAGCCATCGCGAGCTTCGGAATGGTGTTGGAATGACCGCAGACGACCGTGGTGCTGCCGGGAGGCGCTTGCCGGCAGGCGTCGATGATCCTGTCGTTGTCCTGCGCGGGGATGATGCGCGGCTCGACGCTCAGTTGCTTCGCCAGCGGTGCCAGCGTGGCCTGCGTCCGCTTGTAGTTGCTCGCGAACATCTGCGTGGACTTGCTGTGGATGAGCAGCCGCGCCAGTTCCTCGGCGCGCGCCTTCCCGCGCTCGGAGAGCCCGGGATCCTCGCCGCCGGCGGGGTCCTTCTCGGCGTGGCGCACGAGGATCACCGTGCGGCCCTTCGGCAACTCCTGCGGCGGCACCTCATTCGGGGCCTGCAGTGCGGCGCTGAGCGGGATCAGCACCAGGGCGGAAACCAGAAGCAGGAGCATTCGCGGCATGCGACTACTCTAACGCCGCGCGCCTCAACCGCAGCAGCCTCAACCGCAGCAGATGGAGTGGTCGCGCCACGCCCCGATCAGGTCGGCCGCCTGCACCTGTTCGAGCCGCTTGTGGATCACGCGCTCATGCCGGCCGGAGGGGCCGGACTGCGTGAGCACGACCTGCCAGGGGGGATAGCCGCTGCGCTCGACGCGCTCTTCGCGGATCTCGAGCCGCTCATGCGGGGTGATGAGACCCGCCTCGCGCGCCAGTCGCTGCAGGGATTCCTCGGTAGCCACGCCTTTGAGTATACCCGCCGCCATGGGCTAGTCTGTTCGCCCACCAGACATGAGCCAGTACCACCTGACCCACCTCGCCGAGCTGGAAGCAGAGAGCATCCACATCATCCGCGAGGTCGCTGCCGAGTTCCACAAGCCCGTGATGCTGTTCAGCATCGGCAAGGACTCCATGGCGATGCTGCGCCTCGCGCAGAAGGCCTTCGCTCCGGGTCGGATTCCCTTCCCGCTGATGCATGTCAACACGACCTACAAGTTCCGCGAGATGATCTCGTTCCGCGACCAGCTCGTGAAGGACTGGAACCTCGAGCTGATCGAGTGGATCAATCAGGACGGGGTCAAGGCAGGCATGAGCCCCTTCGTGCACGGCACGCAGCGCTACACGCACGAGATGAAGACCGTCGCGCTGAAGCAGGCGCTCGCGCACCACGGCTTCGACGCGGCCTTCGGCGGCGCGCGCCG
>SYGM01000027.1 GCA_005799545.1 Planctomycetia bacterium
CCGGGGGAGTTGACGCGCAGCACCACGGCGGCAACGTCCTTTTCCTCCCGCGCTTCGCGCAGGGCGCGCGCGAGGTCATCGCCGCCGATGCCATCCGAGCTTGATCCGTCAACGATCTCGCCCTCGGCTTCGATCACGCGCACGCCGCGGCCTTCGCCACTGCTTTGAGCACTGCGCGAGTCGATGCGGCGGGCATAGCTCACCAGGTCGATCTGGTGCAGCTCCTCGTCCTTGTCCACCTTGAGGCGCTGCTTCCAGTCGGCGAGCGCGTCGCCGAGGAAGCCGATGCGCGTGATCCAGCCGCGCGAGAGCGCATCTTCGCTGCGCACGAGACCCTCTTCCCGGGCGGCCGTATCCAGCGCGCTGCGCTCGATCTTGCGGGAGGCCGCGATCTGGTCGTAGGCCGTGTTCTGTGCGTCGACCAGAATGCCCGTCAGCTGCTCGCGGTTCTCCGCGCTCATCGAATCGAGCATGTAGGGCTCGACCGCGGACTTGTACTTGCCCACGCGCGTGACCTGCATCTCGACGCCGTACTTCTCGCACAGCTTCCCGAAGTAGGGGATCTCGATGGCGAGGCCGTCGATCTGGATGATGCCCAGCGGTTCCATCCACAGCTCGTCGGCAGCCGAAGCCAGCCAGAAGCTGCGCTCGTCCATCGAGCCGTAGCAGGCGATCACGGGCTTGTGCGCCTCGCGCACGGCCGCCAGCGCTTCGCGCACGGCGAGCAGCGTGGCGTTCGAGCCCGAAACGCCGCCGTGCAGGAACACGCCGGCGATGTGCTCATCCTCGGCGGCGGCGTGCAGTGCGTCGGCGATCCGGTAGGCCGCCAGCGGGTGGCTGGAGGAGCCCATCAGCACGTCCTGCAACGAGGGAGAGCCCCCGCTCTCGGTGACGGTGCTGGAAAGATCGATCGTCAGCACGCTGTTCTTCTTCAGCGGGGGTTGGGAGGAACCCAGCAGGAGGAAGCCGATCGGCAGGGCGAGCAGCAGCAGGATCAGCACGAACACCAGCAGCCATTTCCAGAACTTCATGAGAGGTTGCGTCCAGTACGCGAAATCAACAGGGTTATTTCAGCGACTCCAGCACGCGATCCGCGGCCACCTGCGCGCGGCCGGTGCGCGTCAGCGCGAAAATGCCCATCATGCCCGCGCCGAGCAGCACGCAGATGAGCACGAAGCCGCCCGCTCCCGCAGCGCTCATATGCGGGGTGAGGAACAGCATGGTCAGGTAGTTGACGGCGGCCGCCAGAATCGCGACCCAGGTCGAGGCGCTCTTCCAGGCCACGATGCCGAGGTAGATGCCGACCGGGAGCGCGGCCAGCACGCGGCTGGTGTCGACATGCACCAGCGACCAGACCGTCGCCGTCAGCAGCACCGCCGCTCCCGCCGGCCACACGGCCACCAGACGCGATTGCACCAGTCCGCGGAAGAACAGCTCTTGGCAGAAGGCGGGCACCAGCGCCAGCAGGATCACCAGCGAAGCCGCGGGCGCGCGGCCGGCATCGACGAGCAGCTTGCGCAGGAAGTCGAGGTACTCGCTGGTGAGTCCGAAGGTGTTCGAGAGCGCGCTCATCCCCAGCTGCACTCCGACCATGCCGACGAGCACCATCGCGATCGGCGCCAGACCCACCTGCGGCTTGCGCAACGCAAGGCGGTCGAGGAAGGCCTCGCGCGAGAGGAAACCCAGCACGCACGCGATCAGCACGAAGACCAGCTGGCCCGGCAGCACGATCGCGAGCGGTCCGGCGGGCGTTGCGGCCAGCGCCTGCATCGCGGACTGAATCTGCTCCTGCGTGTAGCTGCCCTCAGGGCCGGCGGGCGCGCCCAGATGGTTCGCCAGCAGGCGCGGCTGGAGCGCAGCACTGGCGAGCTGCCACAGGATCAGGCCGGCAAACAGCCCGAGCGCGCTCGAGAAGTAGGGGGAGGGACCGTTGCCTGCGGTGCGGGGAGATTGGGGGCCGCTGTTCATCGAGCCGACAGTCTAGCGCGGACGAGGTGCGCTTCGAGCCGCTCCAGCCCGTCCGCGAGGCCCGGCCCCGGCGTCGAGCAGTCGCGCAGGCCGTCCATCATGTAGACGTGCCCCGCGCGCACCGCGCGCAGGCCCTGCCAGTGCGGATTGCGCTCCAGCGCGGGCAGCTCGCGCCGCGTGCGCTCGATGTCCATCGAGCAGGCCGCCAGCACGATCGCATCGGGGTCGCCGGCGACGAGCTCGGACCATTCCACGCGACGCGACGGATCGCTGGGTTTCAGGATCAGGGGTGTCGCACCGGCGCACTCGACCATCTCGGCGATCCACTCGCCGGAAACCCACAGCGGATCGAACCACTCCAGCACGGCGACGCGCAGGGCCTGAGCGTGTGCATTGCGCTCCCGCACGGCGGCGATGCGGGCCTCGAAAGAGCGCGCCAGCTCGGCGGCCCGCGGTTCCAGACCCAGCGCCGCGCCGACCTCGCGGATGTTGTCGGCCACATCGCGCAGGCTGCGCGGAGTCAGCGTCACGAGTCGCGCGCAAGCCGCAGAGGAGCCCTCAAGATCCTCCGGCGTGGCGGCGCAGACCGGGCACAGGCCCTGACTGAAGACCAGCGTGGGTGCAAGCGCACGGATGCGCTCCTCGTCGAGCTCGTACAAAGGGCGCTTCTCTTCCAGCGCGCGGAACAGCGCACGCGAGATCTCGCCCATGCTCCAGTGATCGGAATCGATCGAGGTGCGCATCACGCGCGGCAGTTCGGCGTGCGCGGGCTGACGGCAAAGATGCGAGATGCCGACGAGCTGTTCGGAGGCATCGAGCGCGTGCACGATCTCCGTGGCGGCAGGCAGCAGCGAGAGGATGCGCATCGGTGGCGGCTGCCTTGAATCAGCCTCTCGCCCAGCGGGCTTCGTACTCCGCGTACGGACCGCAGCGTGAGACTCCGAAGTTGTCCAACTCATCAGCAACGCGCTGGCCGAGCAGAATCGTGTGCGAGCCTGCAGCGGCTTCGAAGTAGGTGAACGCGTCGTACAGCACGGCTCCTTCGGGACCCGCTTCCAGCTCGTGCAGATTGCGGACCGCTCGCGCCAGCGTGGAAACATCACCGGGACGCAACGTCTGCTCGGAGACCCGCTTCACGCGGAAGGGAGTGTCGCCGCTCTGCGCCCGCGCGGCCGCCACGTCGCCGACGATGTCGAAGTTGGCGCAGCGCACCGAGCCCTTCACGCAGCTCAGCACGCCGTTGTAGTCGCGGTGGTCGTGCAACTCCAGGCGCGCGCCCGGTGCCAGCCGCATCTCGAACACGGCGATGGGGCGGAAATGACAGCGCGACTTCATGTTCCACTTGCCGGCCTCCAGCTCCTCGATGCCGACCTCTGGCGCCTGCAGCCGTGCCAGCGCGCGCGCCGCGTACTCCAAGTAGGCCTCCTCATCGGGCTCAGCCGCGGCCACCAGCGCCCGGGCACGCGGCCGCAGCGCGTGCACGAAGTCCTCAAGGGCGCGCTCGTTGTCGCTGACGCGCACGAGCCTTGTCGAAGAGGAACTCTGACAGGCTGTCAGCAGCGCTGCGCCGCTCGCCAGCGCGCCGAAGACGAAGGATCGGCGCGCGATCACGACTCCGGGAGCGATCTCGGTGCCGTGCTCGATGCGCGAGGCGCGCTCCAGCTCCTCGAAGGTCTGAAAGTGACTCATGACGAATCTTGATGGTACGCTCCAGCAGCGATTTCAGGTCGCGTGGCCGAGCTTGAGC
>SYGM01000001.1 GCA_005799545.1 Planctomycetia bacterium
CCGCCCTTGACCGTGTCATAGAACAGGCGATGGATGCTGTCGCCGTCGCTGGGATAGTTTTTCGCGGCGTTGATGCCGCCCTGCGCGGCGATCGAGTGCGCGCGGCGCGGCGAGTCATGGATGCACAGCGCCGTGACGCGGTAGCCCATCTCCGCCAGGGTCGCTGCGGCCGAAGATCCAGCGAGCCCGGTACCGACAACGATGACGCTGAACTTGCGGCGGTTGGCGGGGTTGATCAGCTTCAGATCGAAGCGATGCTTCGTCCAGCGCTCGGCCATCGGCCCGCTGGGGCACTTGGAATCCAGCTTGCTGGAGGACTGCACGGTTTGTGTGGTCGTGGTGCTCATTGTCCGGCCGTGGCGAGGAAGTACATCGGGATGGAGGCAAAACCCAGCGCGAGGATCAGCGCCAGAGCGATCGAGAGTTTCTGAACCAGCGGCGTCCAGCGCGGATGATGGAGCCCCAGCGTCTGAAGCGCGCTTTGGAAGGCATGCCGCAGGTGCAGGCCCAACGCCAGCATCGCGACGATGTACACTCCGGCGCCGAGGCCTGAGCTGAGGCGCTCGCGGACCATCGCCGCCATGCTGTACTCATCCTTGCCGATCTTCGCGATGCGGAAGTCGAGGATGTGAATCACGAGGAACCCGGCGATGACCAGCCCCGTGATCAGCATCGTCGTCGACGAAAAGGTCTTGCCGCCGTGGCGCGCATCCACCTCGTAGCGATTTCGGCGCGCCGCGCTGTTGCCCGCGGAGAGGATCAGCGCCATAACGATGTGACCGCCGAACAGCGCCAGCAGGCCAACCTCGGCCAGCGGCAGCAGCGGATTGCTCGACAGCATCTGCTCATAGCCGTCGAAGGCGGCTCCGCGGTCATCCTTGAACAGCAGCAGGTTGCCTGCCAGGTGCGCGATCAGAAAGCCGATCAACAACAGGCCGGAGACGGCCATGACGCTCTTTTTGCCGACCGACGACAGGAACAGCTTCTGCATCCAGTGGATCATGCTCTGGGGGTCCTCAATGGTTCAAAGTAACAGCCGAAGACGCCGCCTTCCATCAGAGTCTTCGCTGGACCAGCACCTGCCAGACGCCGCGCGAGATTTCCTCATCGCGCTGGTTGAGCCCGCGGGTGGCAAAGCGCACCCAGCCGGCGCGCCGGGAAGGCTCCGGATCCAGTTCGCGGACGCGCAGCTCCATCCGGACGGAATCACCAGGCCGCACCGGTGCGACAAATTCCACCTGCACCGACATCAGCGCCACAATGGAGTCGGCGAAGAGCCGGCTCTGCCATACGCAGCCGGAGAGGGTGGATTCCACGAGCATCCCGTGCGCGACGCAGCCGCGGAAGATCGTCCGGCGGGCGTGCTCAGGGTTGAGGTGTACGGGATTATCATCGCCGCTCAACTGCGCAAAGCGTGCGATGGCGGGCTCGTCGATGCAGCGCGCCGGGGTCTCGAAGCGCTGCTCAGCCTGAAAGTCCTCGAAGTACGGCATGCGGGCCGCCAGAGTAGGCAGTGCGGCCCCGCGCGACCAGAACCCGGTTTCGATGTATCATAACGTACATTATCAGACATCGCTGGATCCGCGTGGGCGGGGGCGGCATCTTGCGTTCATGCGCACCCTGCCCTTGCTTGTGAGCCTGTTGGCCCTGCTCCCCGCCGCCTGTCAGAACACAGGCTCCTCCGGCTCCTCCTCGGTGAGCTCATCCGTGCGTGCGGACATCGCCATCACGCAGCCCCCGTACTCCGAAGTGCACTGCAGCTACAAGGAGCGACTGGCGCTCTCCTACGCCTGCATCGAGGTGCGCGGCAACTACGCCCTGGTCGGACGTCGCCTGGCGGAGTTGGCAAGCGCCCTGGAACAGCAGGGCCTGCGCCCATCTGGGCCGCCCTTCGCTCTGTTCTACGATGATCCGTCCAACACGCCGATCGACGAGCTCAAGAGTCGGCTGTGCCTGCCGATCGAGTCCGGTGTCGAGGTGCGGCCGCCATTGATGCAGGATCTGCTGCCCGCGGCCACCGTTGCCTATGCGCGCGTTTCCGGACCTTACCCCGAGGTGCCGCGTTCCTACCCGGGTCTGTGGCAGTACCTCGGCCGCATGGGCTGGCAAGCCAACGGACCGATCCGCGAGATCTATCTGGTGGCTCCCGGCAGCGTGCGCGACTGGTCCGAGTTGCTTACCGAGGTTCAGGTCGCGGTGTCGGGCTCGTAGCGCGGATAGGCCGCGTACAACGCCAGCCGGTCTTCGCGCACTTCGCCGCGCACCAGATCGCCGCGTTGCAGCCACGGTGCCAGCATCGGGTCAAGATGAGCCTGCGTGCTCCCATCGAGCGTCACCAGCCCGCCGGAAATGGCGCTGACGCGCCAGATCGTGCCCTCCCCGGGCTGCGTGCGGCGCGTTCGCCGCTGATTGAGTTCCGCCAGACGCGGCAAGCTCTTCTGCAGACTGCGGGCGTGCGCCTGCGCGCCCGGCCACAGCGTCAGCGCTTGACTCTGTTCAGCCCACCGCGCAAAGCTCACGAGCGCGGCACTGAAAGCCTCGGCATCGCTCGCGCCCGCGAGCCGATCTTCTTCAAGCATCCAGCGGCACGTGAAGTCGACCCAGGACTGCTGCGATAGCTCATCCTCAAGCCCGGCTTGCGCCGCATACGTGGCGAGCGGCGCGAGCGCCTGACGATCCGCCGGACCGGCCTGCGTTTCCCAGGCGTATTCTTCGAGTATGGCCGCCATCGCTTCCGGGAAGGCCGGCACCAGCCCGGGATCTTCCTCGTCCGTGGGCTCCAGTCCCAACGCCAATTCGAGTTCCCGGAACGACTGATCGAGGGGCAGTCCCCGCGCGCGGTTGCGGTCGAACTCGGCGAGCGCCTCGGCAGCATCGCGCGGCAGGCGCTCGGCCGGGTCGGAGCCGGCGCTCTCAACTCCGCCACCTCTCCCGGCCGCGTCCGTTGCGCGCGGTGCCGGTGCCACGCTCTTGCCCTGGCCGGGGCCGCGTTCGGAAAGTTCCTGCCAGGCTGCGAGCAGCACGCGGCGCGCGCTCTCCAGATCGATGTCCGTTTCGAACGCGAGCAGATCGAGCGCGCGGCCCAGCGGGTCGTGCGCACCCGGTGTCAGGCTATCGGCACGAAACGGAACCTGAGCGAGTTCGGCCAGCAACTCGTCGACATCGTCGGCCTCCACGCCTCCGGAGCGCAGTAACTCGCGTGCGCGTTCGATGGCGCCTTCGGTGCTCTCGCGCGGCGCGTGGAACAACCGTTCGATCTCGCTCTGCGCAATGCGCACGGTGCCGCGCCGACCCTCGCGGGCACGCTGCAAATCTTCGCGCAGCGCGACCAACAGCTCCGGTTGCCGCACGAACGCGGCCGCAGGCGAAGCAACGAAGGCGCCATCTTGCGCAAAGATGCGGCCCGCGATGAGATCGCCAACCTGCATCAGGGCCGAGCCGGCCGGTTCGACCAGCGGATACTCGCCGCCGCCCGCGAGGTCCTTGAGCCAGACGCCTGTTCCCGGCTGGATGCTGGAGACCTCAAAGACACCGACCACGCTGCCGATCCAGCTGGCGAGCTCCTCGGGGCCAAAGCGCGCTGCCAGATCAGGGAGCGATTGGATCAGCAACCCGCCATGGCGCTTGTTCTCGCGCTCGAGCACAAACCACTCCAGATGGCGGCGCCGGCTCAGCTCATCGCGCGAGCGCAGGGAGGCGCCGAAGAACTCCTCGGCGCTGCGTTCAAACTCTCCCATCAGGGCGGCATCCGAGCGGATGGCCTCCTGCCAGGCGCGGGCGCCGATTTCGGCGGGATGAACTGCTTCGCTCATGCGCGTGATTTCTTGTTTGAGACCGGATCGACGGATTGCCTAGTGTAGCGCGCACAAGAGGGTTTTTGCAGATGAAGGACATCGCTGGAATCGACATCGCGCTGGTGGTCTGTCTGCTGCTGGCGATCTGGCTGGGAGCCCGCCGCGGCATCTGGTGGCAGTTCGTTCGCCTGCTGGGAATCGTCGCCACGCTGGCGTTGGCCCGTGCCGTCGCGCCTCGGCTGGCTCCGGGGCTGCAGCACTACCTCAGCAGTCTCTCTCCCGAGTTCGCCAACGGGCTGATGTGGGGCTGCGTGATCGTGCTGGGGCTCTCGGTGGTCACGCTGGTGGGCCGCATCGGCAAGGCTGCGCTGGAGGGCGCCGAGTTCACTCCGCTCGACCGCATCGGCGGCGCGCTGTTGGGCGTTGCCAGCATGGCGCTGATCTTCTTTGGTGCGGTCGTCGTCACGGCACAGGTGGCGAGTTCGGAGTGGAACGCCAGATACCTGCGCGAGAGCAAGACGCAGTTGCTCGTCGACCAGCTTGCACAACGCATTCCCAATGCACTCGACCCGCTCGCGGCGGAACGCGCCACTCCGGCGGTCTGGGCCGCGGAGAAGTAGGGCCTAGCGGTTGCCCGCGGGCTCGAGGAACACTTCCTCGATGGCCTCCGCCGAGACCTTGGGCGTCCAGGCCGAGATCGAGTAACCACGGGCTTCCACCGTGAGCTGCGCGGGCCACTCAGCGAGCAGCAGCTTGCACTCGCCCGCTGCATCGGTGGTGCCGATCGTTTGACCACCGCTCCAGATCACCGCGCCGACCAGCGGACGGCGGGTGACGCGATCCTGGGCGCGCACCGTGCGCTCAAAACCCGGCTGCAAGACGATTGTCGCGATGCCGCCACGCTGGGCTTCGAGCAGCTCGGCGAGCTCGCCCTGCACCTGACGGTAGCCGGGCGCTTCCGCCGAGAAGCGGTTGTGCTTACCGCGCAGGAAGCTGACGCTCGTGACGCCATCGGGCGCGAGGAAGCGTTGGCTGCTCGCGCGCTCCACGCCGCAGGCAAGCTCCAACAATCCGCCGCGCAGCGGCGCTTGGGTCTTGGCGTCGAGCAGGCGGACCGCAAGGCTCAGGGGCTCGGAGTCCCCCACCTGACGCAGCACGATGCCATGAGTTCCAAAAGGCAGCTCCAGCCGATCGGGAACCAGCAGCGGATCAAGCAGGGCCAGACCGGGCCGGATCACCAGCCCTGAAGAGGGTGTGCCGTAGAACTCAAAGCGACCATCGTCGCGCGTTTCGATCTCCACGAGCGGCGCATCGCCGTTGCGCACCGCCAGTCGTGCGCGCGGGAGCGGTGCTCCCTTTTCATCGATCACCATGCCGCTGGCACCCAGCAGCAGGTTCGCCACGCTGAGGCGCAGCTTCATGACGCGCTCGGCGGCGCGCGTGATCTCGAAGTCGCGCTCCACGCGCTGGCCGGTCTGCGGATGAACCGCGCGCAGCATCCAACAACCCGCTGAAAGCGGCGCAAACTGCGCCAGCCCCTTGGCATCGCTGAACGCCGTGCGCCCGCGCGGAGCGCGCCAGCCTTCGGAGCACTCCAGCCACAGCGAAATCCCGCTGAGAGGCTCGCCGCGATCGTTCTCGCACTGCACCACGAGCCTGCCGCCGGTGTACAGATCCAGCCGCCAGGGCTTGATCGAGAGCGGCTCCACGAGTTGCAGCGGATCGGAGATATCGACGCCGCCGGACTCCGCGAGCAGTTCGAGCGCGCCCCCGGGTTCCTGCTCGCCGTGCAGTGCGAAGCGCGCGCGGCCCTTCTCATCCGCCAGCTCGAAATCGCGGCTGGAAAGTTCAAATCGTCCGTCGACGCCGCGCGTGCCGCGCGTCAGCGAGACCGAAGAGAGTGCGGCCGGAGTTCCGTCCATCGCGCGCACATCGACCTCCAGGATGCGTTCGGGCGCACGCACGCGCAGGTTGAGCTCGCGCGTGCTCGGGCCATCGGGCGCCAGCAGAAATTGTCCGGGCTCGATGTTCCAGCGTGCGCTGAAGCGCCGATGCGCGGATTCGGGCATGTGCAGCACGCTGACAAGCCCGCTCGAGAGTTCCAGACCGGTGTCGTACCAGCCCTGCTCGTCCGTGCGCACACTGACCGTGCGCGGCCGCCGGGAGAGGAACGAGAGTTCGATGCCGGCGACGGGCAAGCCGCTCTGCTCGTCCACAACGCGTCCGCGCAGTGCGACCAGCGTGTCCGGCTCGGGCTCGTAGTAGATGCCGCCCTTGCGCTGATCGCCGGCCTCGGCTTCTTCGGCCACCAGCGCGACGGGAGGAGCCGCCTGCTCCTCGGGCTCGGTTTCCAGCACCGCGCGCTCCGGACCGGCCAGCGCGCCCGCGCGATTGTCCTGATCGTCAGGGCCGTGCGAGAAGAGCAGCCACGCGACGACGGCACCCAGGGCGAGGAGCCCTGCGATCAGCCGACTTCGGCGGGTGGCAAGCATGCAGGTCGGGTGGATTCAGCGAAAACGCGCCACGAAGGCGGCGTTGTCGCCGGGGCGGGAGAAACGACGCCGCAGCGCAGCATCGTGAACCCAAAAGCGCGTGTTGTCTCCCACCACGCGGCCTTCGACGCCAGCCAGCGGCTCGTACCACACGGACAGCGGCATCTTGCAGCAGTCGCGGTTCTCCAGCGCGCGGCCCGCGAGCCCGAAGATGTCCGCACCGGCGAGCTCGTAGGCCTCACCATCCACGCGGGCGGTGATATCGAGCGGCTGGGCCTCCAACTCCGCCGGCAGCAGACGCGGCTCGCGCGCGCGGAGGAACGTAAGCGCACGGGCACTGTCGGGTCCGTCAACGAACAGACGCGCATTCCAATGCACGCCGGGTTCGGCGAGGTTCTCGTCGGCGGCGAGCAGCAGCACCACGCGAGCTCCACTGTCGAAGATCCAGGCGCAGAGCGCCTCGCGGCCCTCCAGCGTGCGCTCTCCGTTGGCGTGACATGCGCCCGCGAAGATCGCCGCGGTGCGCGCCTCCAGATAGTGCCCAGTCAGAGCGGGACCAGTCTCACCCGGCATCAAGTGGGCAGGGATCAGCATGCCTGACAGGATACCCGATCCACCCCGGGTGTGTGTCAAGACCAGAGCAGGGTTGGATCCGGAGGGCATTCCGGGTCCCCGGCAGACGGTCTCCTACAGGCAAGGGCGATGGCACTCCCGACCCTTGCGGCAAAGGTCAGTGTCCACGATGTCTCCATCCGGGCCCAGGGCCGTCATGGTGCGTTTGCACCACACCCGCCGCGAAGCGTCGAGCACATCCTCCTCGACCATGGGCGGCCGGGTCGCGAAGGCCAGCTTCTTGGAGCGCAGATCCCCGCAGAAGGGAAAGCGTTCCTCGAGTTCACCCCCGCCGTTCATCCGGCGAGCGACTCCAGCGCTCGGATCAGCAGCCCCTTGGTCAGCGGGATCTTGTACGCGTTCTGCGAGAGCGGCTCGGCTCCGCGCAGGGCTGCTTCGGCCGCTGCCTCGAAGCTCTTGCGTTCCATCGGCGCATTCGCCAGAGCAGCCTCGGCGGCCTTCGCGCGCCAGGGCACCGGCGCCACGCCGCCAAGCGCGACGCGGGCCTCGCGGATGGTCTTGCCGTCGGTCACCGCGCACAGCGCCACCGCCGAGAGCGCCCAGTCAAAGGAACTCTTCTCCTTGAACTTGAGCCAGGTCGAGCGCATCCAGACTTTCTGCGGGGGAATCACGACGCTGCGCAGGATCTCACCGGGTTCCAGCGCCGTTTCGCGCAGCACATCGCCTTCGCTGGGCAGCGTGAAGTACTTCTCGATCTTCACGGTGCGCATGCCCTTGCGGGATACCAGTTCCACCGAGGCATCCAGCGCCAGCAGCGCCGGCGCGAGATCGCTGGGGTGCACGATGTAGGAGGGACCGCCTCCGAGGATCGCGTTGTACTTGTTGAGCCCGCCGTAGGAGAAGCACTCGGTGCCGCCCTTCTTGAGGCACACACTCTCTTCATTGCGGTAGTACCAGCAGCGCGGACGCTGGTTGAGGTTGCCCCCCAGCGTGGCCTGCGAGCGGATCTGCACGCTCGCCACCGATGCGGCGGCCTGCGTCAGAACGGCGTGGGTGCGCTGGAGCACGGGGTGCTCTTCCAGACGCGCCAGTGTGCACAGTGCGCCGATGCGCACTCCGCCGCCGGGTTCTGCCTCGATGCCCGAGAGTCCCTCGATGCCCTTGAGGTTGACGATGTCGTCCGGCTGGGCCAGATACTCCTTGAGCTCCGTGACCAGATCCATGCCTCCGGCAAGGACCGCGGTCTTGAGGCTCGAGACGCGCTCGGGCTCCAGCAGTTGCAGCGCTTCTTCGATCGTGCGCGGATTGTGCAGACGGAATGCTTTCATGTTCCTGATCTCCTGGGACCTTGCCCGGCTAGACCTTTCCCAGCGCGGCGAGCACCTTGTCGGGGGTCAGCGGCAGATGACGAACGCGCGCACCGCAGGCATTGGCCACCGCGTTGGCGATGGCGCTGTGCCCGGGCACGATCGTGGCCTCGGACACGCCGATGGCCTGCTCGCGCGTGTCTTCATCGTCGATGATGGCCACGATCTCGCCGATCTCCAGCGAGCCAGCCAGCTTGTAGTCCTCGAAGTTGGGATTGATCTGCAGTCCCAGCGAAGGCTCCATGATGCGCTCCTCGAGCAGCGCGTAGGACAGCGCCTGCACCATCCCGCCGAAGATCTGCGAGCGCAGCGTCAGGCGATTGATCGGCAGTCCGCAGTTCTGCACGCAAACCATCTTGAGCACCTCGACGCGTCCGGTCAGCGGATCCACGCGCACCTTGGCCGCCTGCGCGCCCTGGATGCCGTTGCCCGCCAGATCCGCCACCCAGGTGCCGCGCGCCTGCAGGCCCTCATTGGGCAGCATCGCGCAGGCTTTCGCGAAGGGAATGCGTTTGCCGCTCTGCTGATCGACGAGCTCACCCTTCTCGAAGCGCAGGAGTTCCTTCTGCGTGCCAAGCAGCGGAGCGAGATGTTCCGCGAACTTCATGCGCGCCTTCCAGGCGGCGTTCTTGACCGCCGGCGCCAGCGAGGCCACCGTCGTGCTGCCACCCGATGCGTTGGCGTTGCCTAACCGCGAAGAACCGATGCGCGCGGTCACGCCGTCCATGCCCAGACCGAACTCTTCGGCCACGATGCTGGCAACGTAGGTGCGGGTTCCGGTGCCCAAATCCTGCGTGCCGACGCTGGAGGTCACGCTGCCGTCGCGCTCGATGCGCACATCAACCTCGCAGCTCTCGCCGCCGCCGCCACCCCAGGTGGAGACACCGAAGCCGATGCCGATGCACTCACGCTGGTCCATGCGGCCAGGCTGCGTGCGGTGCGGATGCTCATACCAGCCGATCTCGCGTGCCACGCGCTCGAGCTGGCGTGCATAGGTCGGATTGGCGAGGTTCTTCTTGCGCACCTCCAGCAAGTCGAGGTTGGCCGCGTAGCACAACTCGTCGATCAGCGACTCGATCGCGAACGAGGCCTGCGGATGACCGGGAGCGCGCATGGCACGGCTGCCGTCGGTGTTGGTGTGCACCGGGTAGCTCTTCGTGTGGACCTTCTCCACCGAGTAGACATAGGGCTGACGCGCGTGCGAGCCGCCGCCGATGCCGCCGTGGCGCTCAATCTCCGCGCGCAGGGCCGTCAGCTTGCCGTCGGCGGCGATGCCGCCTTCCATCACCACGCGCGAGCCGCTGCGATTGCCGGCGGCCAGGAACTCGTCCTTGCGCGTCAGCAGCAGGTGCACGGGACGCTTGGCAAGTTTGGCGAGTCGGCAGGCGATCAGACCCTCGATGCCCAAGCCGAACTTGGCGCCGAAACCGCCGCCCATGTACTCGGAGATGGTCTCGATCTGACTGGCCTTGAGTCCCAGCGGCTCGGCCGCGTCCTCCGAGATGCCGAAGGTGCTCTGCGTGGAAGCGTAGATGCGGGCTTCGTCGCCGCCGGAATAGTCGACGACGACGCCGTGCGTCTCGAGGCTGGCATGGTGCTGCACCGGCAGCGAGTACTCGGCACGCGCGGTGCCTGCAGCCGCTGCCAGCGCGGCCTTGACCGCCTCGGCATCACCGTTCTCGGATTCCTTGCCCTTGTTGCCGCGGCGCGTGACCTGCGGAGCATTGGGCGCAAGCGCCTGCTCCGGCGTCACGGCGAATCCGGCGGCCTGGAACTGCGCCGCCAAAGCGCGCAGACCATCGGCTGCCTTTTCCGGAGTGGTCGCTGCCACCGCCGCGACGGGCTGGCCCAGCCAGCGGATCTCCTTGACCTCGAGATCGAGCACAACCTCGACGCCGGGCGTCTTGCGCGCGCTCTCCAGATCCAGCCTGACACTGCCCGCGGGAATGCGTGCGCACAGCACGCGCGCATGCAGCATGCCCGGCAGACGGATGTCGTGCGGATAGGGAGCGCGTCCCGACACCTTGACCGGCCCGTCGACGCGCGGCACGTCGTGGTTGACGAGCGTGTGACCTGCACGCGGGCCCCAGCTGGGACCGTCGACGTCATCGACCTCGATCTCCACCTCGACAGGGTGCCCGTTCTCGTTGCGGGTCACCTTGACCTTCTTCTTCTTCGGCTTGTCCTGCGTGCTCATCAGCGCGCGCCTCCCTTCGCCACGGCGAGAGCCGCTTCAAAAACGGCCGGATAGGTCCCGCAGCGGCAGATGTTGCCGGAGCAGGCACGCTTGATTTGTTCCAGCGAGGCATTGGGCTGCTTCTCGAGGCAGGCCTGAATCGACATGACAAAGCCTGGCGTGCAGAAGCCGCACATCTGCGCATCGTGCTTCCAGAACGATTCCTGCAGCGGGTTGAGCGCGCCGGGTGCCCCCAGCCCTTCAATCGTGCGCACTTCGCGACCGCGCAGGTCCACCGCCAACATCAGGCATGCATTGGCCGGACGTCCGTCGACATGCACGGTGCAGGCACCGCAGTTGCCGCGGTCGCAGACCTGCTTGGTGCCGGTCAGCGGCGGTTCGCAGTGGTTGCGCAGCGCATTGAGCAGCGTGGTGCGCGGCTCGCAGCGCAGCTTCATGCGCTGCCCGTTGATGGACAGCTCAAACTCGATGTCGCCCTCGAGCACTTCGGGAGCGGCAGCGAGAGACCGCGCGCGCGCGGCCTCCGCCTGCTGCGCCAGTCCGCCGGCGAATGCGCTGCCGGCAGCCACGCCGCCTGCACCGCGCAGGAACCATCGGCGGGAGAGCTTGGATGAGGACTGGGGATCTTGTGCGTCTGCGCTGGAATCGGACACGGAGCCTCCTGAGGCGACGATGATCGCGGTCCGCTGATTCTAGAGTCCCAGAGGGGCGGACGGGCAAGCACTCTTGCACTCCTTTTTCGATGGCCGGTCCGCTTGAGGAGGCAGGCGCAAGGCTAGACTCCGCCCCATGAAAACTCTTTCCCGCCTGCTCTTCGCGAGCCTCTGCCTGCTGGCAGTGCTTGTCTCCGAGACCGCGGCACAGGACAAACCGACCCTGCGCTTCTCGGGTATCCCCAACCAAAACACCACTGAACTTGCCGAGAAGTACCGGCCGCTGGCCGAGCACCTTTCCAAGCAGCTCGGCGTGCCGGTCGAGTACCGGGCCTCGGCTGACTACAACGCCTCCGTTGACGCATTCAAGAATGGCGACCTCGAACTGTGCTGGTTCGGCGGTTTCACCGGCGTGCAGGCCCGCGCGGCCGTTCCCGGCGCGCAGGCCATCGCCTGCGGCAAGCAGGATCTCGCCTTCCGCAGCTACTTCATCGCCAACAAGAGTCTGGGACTGACGAAGCAGGACAGCTTCCCCGCCGCACTCAAGGGCAAGAAGTTCACGTTCGGCTCCTCATCCTCGACCTCCGGTCGCCTGATGCCCGAGTACTTCATCCGCAAGGAGACCAAGCTGTCGCCCAAGGACTTCTTCGGCATGGAGATGGCCTTCTCCGGAGGGCACGACAAGACGGCGGCGCTCGTTCAGGCCGGCACCTTCGAAGCGGGCGTCGTCGACTTCAAGGTCTTCGACCGCCTGGTCAAGGAGAAGAAGATCGACCCTGAGATCGCGCAGGTGATCTGGGTCACGCCGGAGTACGCCGACTACAACTTCACGGCGCACCCCTCGCTCGACAAGAAGTTCGGCGAGGGCTTCACGAAGAAGCTGCAGTCCACGCTGCTCTCGATCCAGGGCGAGGACCTCAAGCTGCTCAGCGCGCTGGATCGTCAGGCCGACGGCCTGGTCACCTGCAGCAATGAGACCTTCGAGACCCTGCGCAAGACGGCGATCGAAATCGGCCTGCTGCGCAAGTAGCCCCCCGGCCGCTGCCCCTTCCAGTGCCCGGCTCTGAACTGCAATTACAGGCGGTGTGCGTGTCCTTTGGCACGCGCACCGTCCTCACGGACCTCAGCCTGAGCTTTGCTCCGGGCGAGTGCATCGCTCGGGTGGGCCCCAGCGGCCCCGGCAAGCCCACGCGGCTGCGTCTGCTCAACGGCGCCCAAGCCCCCGCCGCCGGCGCGGTGCGACTCGACGGCCGCTCGCTCAGCGAGCTCACGCCGCCCCAGTTGCGCCGAGTGCGCGCCCGCATCGGGTTCATTCACCAGGACCTCTGCCTCGTGCCCAACCTGCGCGTCTCGCAGAACGTGATGCACGGACGGCTGGGACGCACCGGCCTGCTGCGCTCCCTGCTGCACGCGGCCTTTCCGCCGCGCGCCGAACTGCAGGAGATCCGGGCACTGCTCGATCGCGTGGGCATCGGCGATCGCCTGCACGAACG
>SYGM01000028.1 GCA_005799545.1 Planctomycetia bacterium
CCAAGATCTCCGCCGAAGTCAAAGGCTACGGATCGACTGACGATGCGCACCACATCACGGCGCCCGAGGAGAGCGGTCGCGGTCCGGCCCGCGCTCTGCGCGAGGCGCTGCGCCACGGCGGCATCGCGCTCGATGCAGTCGACTACATCAACGCCCACGGCACGAGCACGCCGTACAACGACCTGATTGAAACGCGCGCGATTCAGCAGGTCTTCGGTGATCATGCCCGCAAGCTGTGCGTTTCCAGCACCAAGTCGATGATCGGCCACCTGCTCGGCGCGTCCGCGGCTGTGGAGCTCGTCGTCACCGCACTCAGCGTCCAGCAGGGCCGCGTGCACCCGACCCGCAACTACACGACTCCGGATCCGGAGTGCACGCTGGACTACATTCCGGGCGCAGCCCGCGAGCTCAAGGTCCGCAACGCGCTCTCCAACAGCCTTGGCTTCGGTGGGCACAATGTCTCGATTCTGATCGGCACGCCGGACTGAGGCGCCGGTGCCGCCGCGGGCGGTGCGTGCGCACGAATGACGGATATTTCAAGGTTCTTGTCCTATCGAGGGGTGTGATGGGCAGCGACTATCAGCAAGTACGGGCCGCGCTGGAGCAGGCGGGGCAGCAGCATCTTCTGGCGGGCTTCGACGCGCTGCGGGGGCCGGAGCAGGCGGAGTACCTGCGCGAGCTCTCCGCGCTGGATCTGGCGCGGGTGGCACAGCTGCGCTCCGTGCTGGCGCAGCCTGCCGGTGCTCAGGATCCGCGCTTTGCGCCGCCGCAGATCTTCCCTCTGCAGCGTCAGGGCTCGCTCGAGCCGCGCGCGCAGACGGCGCGTGCGCGCGGTGCTGAGGCCTTCGCCAGCGGTGCGGTGGCTGCGCTCACGGTCGCGGGCGGCCAGGCTTCGCGGCTGGGCTACGATGCCCCCAAGGGTGTCTATCCGATCGGTCCTTTGAGCGGCTGGAGCCTGTTTGAGATCTTCGCCCGCAAGCTGCGCGCCGCCGGTGCCCGCTACGGATTCCGTCCGCTGTGGTATCTGATGACCTCGCCGGCCAACGACGCGCAGACGCGCGCGTATTTCGAGGAGCGCGGCTTCTTCGGATTGGCGCCCGAGCAGGTCTTCTTTTTTCCGCAGGACATGCTGCCGGCGCTCTCGCCGGAAGGTCTGGTGATCCGAGCTTCCGCGACCTCGCTCTTCCGAGCGCCCACAGGCCACGGCGGGGTGCTCGATGCGCTGCAGCGCTCTGGCGCGCTGGCGCACGCGCGCGAGCATCGCGTGCGGCAGTTCGCGTATTTTCAGGTCGACAACCCGCTGGCCTCGCCCTTCGATCCCCTGTTCTTCGGCCTGCATCTCGCCGAGGGCGCACGCATGTCGAGCAAGGTGGTCAAGAAGCGCGATGCGGCCGAGAAGGTCGGCGTGCTGGGCTATCTCGACGACAAGCTTTCCTGCATTGAATACTCCGACATGCCGGCGCACCTGCGCGAGTCGGTGGATGAGCGGGGCGAGCTGGTGTACAGCGCCGGCAACATTGCCATTCACGCCATCGAGCTGGGGTTCGTCGAGGAACTGACCCGCGGCGCGCTGGAGCTCCCCTGGCACCTCGCGAAGAAGAAGATGCCCGTCTTTGATCCGCAGCAGGGGCTGGTGGAGCGCGAAGGCATCAAGTTCGAGACCTTCGTGTTCGATGCGCTGGGGTTCTCGCCGCAGAGCGTCGTGCTGGAAGTGGCGCGCGAGCGCGAGTTCAGCCCTGTCAAGAACGCCAGCGGCGCGGATTCTCCAGCCACCACGCGCGCGGACATGTGCCGTCTGCACGCAGGCTATGCGCAGCGCGCCGGCTGGGAAGTGCCGACGGCGGGCAGCGAAGGCCACCCATGGATCGAGATCGATCCGCTGCTGGGCGAGGAGCCGGAGCACTTCGACACGCACGGCCCGCGCCATCCTCAGCGCCACCCCAAGGGACACCTGTACTCATGAACCGGGCCTGGCAGCGCCATGCCGATGAGCTGCAGCGCCGCCCGATCGTGGTGCTGTTCGGCGGCCGCTCCAGCGAGCGCGAAGTTTCGCTGAAGAGCGGCGCAGCGGTTGCGGCGGCACTGGAGGCTGTTCCGGCGGAGGCATCCGAGCCGCGCACCGCGCACGTCTACCGCGCGCAGATCGAGCTCGACGGGCATTGGCTGTTCGACGGCAAGCGTTTGACTGCGGGCGAGGCCCTGACGCGGCTCTCGCCCAGCACGCTTTTCTTCCTGGCGCTGCACGGCGGCGAGGGGGAGGACGGCCGCGTGCAGGGTTTCCTCGAGAGCATGGGCTTTGCGTACACCGGCTCCGGCGTAGGTGCGAGCGCGCTGTGTATGAATAAGAGCCAGACCAAGGCGGTCGTGCAGCAGGACGGTGTGCGCGTTGCGCGCGGCGTGCTGATCCGCGCCGGTGCCTGGCGGCAGGATCGGGCAGCCGCGCTGCGAGTGGCTGAGGCGCTTGCGACCACAGGCTGCGTCGTGAAGCCCAATTGCGGCGGATCGTCGGTGGCGACCTTCGTGCTCGACGACGCCCGAGAGCTGGAATCGAAGATCGAGGCGGCGCTGGCGACCGGCGATGATGCGCTCGTCGAAGAGCGCATCCGCGGCGTTGAATGCACCGTCGGAGTGCTGGGCAATGCGCGCGGGGATCTGCAGTCGCTGACGCCGGTCGAAATTGAGCCCAAGGCCGGTCGCTTCTTCGATTACGAGGAAAAGTACAGCGCTCAGGGCGCGCGCGAGCACTGCCCGCCGATCCACATCGCCCCTGAGCAGCTGCCGGAGCTCGGTCGGCTGGCACAGAACGCGCACCGGGCCGCGGGCTGCGAAGGCTATTCGCGCATCGACTTCCTGGTGCCGCAGACGGGTGCGCCGGTGATGCTCGAGATCAACACGCTGCCGGGCATGACCGAGCGCTCGTTGCTGCCGCAGGCAGCCGCCGTGCACGGATTCTCCTATCGGCAGCTGTGTCTGGAGATCCTAGCCCGCGCCCTGGAGCGCCGCACCCGATGAAGGTTCGAGTAGCCGTTGTCGGTGCCGGAGGCCGTCTGGGCGCGGTGGCGGCTCGCGCGGTGGAGGCCAGCGTACATTTCGAGCTCGTCGCGCGCGTCGAGCGCGGCATGGAGCTCGTCGCGGAGCTGCAGAGCTCGCGGGCGGAGTTGGCGCTGGATGCCACGGAGGCGGGGCTGGGTGCGCAGCATGCGCGGCTGATGCTCGAGCACGGTGTGCGTCCGGTGATCGGCACCAGCGGCGTCAGTCCTGCGGAAGCGCAGTCGTTGAACGAGCTTGCAGTCGAGCGGGGCCTCGGTGGCCTGATCGTGCCCAACTTCAGCCTCGGCATCGTGCTGCTGGAGCAGGCTGCGCGCGAAGCGGCGCGCCACTACGCAGCCTGCGAGCTGATCGAGATGCACCATGAGCGCAAGAAGGACGCGCCCAGCGGCACGGCGCTGCATCTGGGGCGCGAGCTCGCTGCCGTGCGCGGCGGAGCTGAGATTCCGATCCACTCGGTGCGTCTCCCCGGGCTCTATGCGCACCAGCTGGCGATCTTCGGGGCACCCGGCGAGACCTACACACTGCGCCACGACATGAGCGGACCGGAAGGCTTCGCGCCGGGAATTCTGGCTGCGCTGCGCCATGCCCGGACGGCCCGGGGAATCGCGGTCGGTCTGGTTCACGCCCTCTAGGCGGATTTTTTCGGGAATCCTTTGGCGGTTGGGCGCGCGCCTGCGCTTCCCCGGCCGATATGCGCCAAACCCGTTTTCCTGCCCAGGCCGGTTTCACGCTCGTGGAACTGGTGGTCGTGCTCCTGATTCTGGCGGCCGTCGCCGGCCTCGTGATCCCCGTGGTCGGAGGCTTGGGCCGCACGAGCGACATGGCGGCTTCCGCCAAGACCCAGAGCGATCTGGCCAACAACCTGCAGCAGTTCTTCCTGCTGCAGAAGCGCTACCCCCAGGGCTGCGACTCGCTGCTGCAGAACCCCGGGGGCGCCGGCACGCTGGCGCTCTACGCTCCGGTGAGCGATGCCAACGGCCAGCAGGTCAGCGGCATGACCACCTCCAGCCCGAGTGCGTACTCCTGGCTGACGCTCGGCAGCCTCACCGGTCAGCAGCTGCGCTCGCTGTCGCGCTGCGGCTTTGAGTACGTGTACGACCACGAGACCTATGACCCCGCGACCGGCTCTGGCGTCGTCAACGCCAACGACAGCGGCATCTACCAGCGCACGGTTCCTTCCTTCGCTGCTTCGAGCTTTGCCTGCGCCGTGGTCAACCCGACCGCCTCCAACCTCGCGACCAGCGCCAGCCAGTATCTCTTCCTGCGCGGTCTGGTGCCTTCGGAGCTGCGCCCCAACTCGACCACGCCCGCCAACTGGGACTGGGTTGCGGAATCGGGCACGCAGATCGTCGCGCTGGGCATCGGTCCGCGCTGCCGCCTCGTGCCGACGACGATGATGAGCACGCCGCTCTATCCCGGCAATGACGGCAAGTACTACGGGCGCTACATCGCGTACTTCAAGGTCTTCAACACCGGTGAGCGCGCGATCCTGATCGGCGTCTCCGACGCGTACGGACGCTTCTCGGACTACACCATCAACCAGTTCAACGAGTCGCTGCCCAACGGAGCGCGTCAGGGCTGATGCACGGTACGCGCGCCCGCGGTTGCGCAACTGGAGGCTTCACGGGCGGCTTCACGATCGTGGAGTTGCTCGTGGTGCTGCTGGTGCTGGTCGGACTCGCCGGCGTGGCAATCTCCGTCAGCGGATCGGCTTGGAAACAGGCCGAGAGCGGAATTGGGCTTGCGCAGCTGGTCGAGACGCAGAAGGCGGTGCAGCGCTTCGAGTTCGACAACCGGCGCTGGCCGGTGCGGCTGAGTGAACTGTCCGTGCAGCCTGCCGACCTGCCCACTCACGACCCGATCCGCGGCTTCGGCTGGCGCGGTCCATATCTGAGTCCGGTGCGCGGTGTCTACGCGGTGGATGCAGAGCTTGGCTTCAGCGCGGAGTACGGCAGCTCCGGCGATCCGGTGCCGCTCGATCTCTTCGAGCGGCCGCTGGTGCTGCAGCGCCCCGGTGCTCAAGGGCGCTATCTGCGCGTGGTCAGCGCAGGCTCCAACGGCAGGCTCGAAACTCCCGCACAGAAGATCTACCCGGCCCGATCGAGCTGCGGCGACGATGCCCTGCTCTACATCCGCGAGGCCGATCTGCGCCCATGACGGAGATGCCTTTGAAGCGCAACGCAGGGTTCACGCTCGTGGAACTGCTCGTGGTGCTGCTGATCCTCGTGGCGATCGCGGGCACGGCTCTGCAGGGTAGCTGGCAGCTCGCGGAGGATTCGCGCCTCCGGGAGACGGAGGCCTCGCTCGCGGGATTGGAGCGCGCCATCGTGGGCGAGGAACGCTCTCCCGCGCAGAGCTTCGTCAGCGACATCGGCCGCCTGCCGACTCTCGTGCAAGGCGAATTGCCCGAGTTGTTCACCGCATCGGCCGGCATTGCGCTGTTCAGCGTCCAGACGCCGGCCGGCGATGCACGCGTGCGCCTGGGCTGCGGTTGGCGCGGTCCGTACTGGCGCGGAGCCTTCGGCAGCACCGAGCTGCGCGACGGCTGGGGGGCCGCATGGCGCTGCTTCGATGCGGACGGAAATGCGATCCTTGACGGCGAGCCGTGGCGCGCGCTCGCCTCTTACGGCCGCGACGGCAACGTCGGCGGTGGCGGTTACGACAGCGATCAGGCGTGGGTCCTCGAAAGTGCCTCGCAGCCCTCGCGCCTGCATGGCTCGTTGATCGTGCGCGTACAGCCGCTGCCGGTCAGCGGCAGCGCCCAGAGCCTCGTGGTTCGCGTCTACGGTCCCGTGAACGGGCTGGTGCAGACGCTGCGCCAGGAGCAGTTCAGCACCAGTGACCCCACGCTGGTGCGCGTATTCGAGGCCGTGCCCATCGGAGCGCGCGCGGTGTGCGTATACCAGTCCGACAGCACCGAGTCCATCGATCCTCAGCAGCCGGTGCGCGCGCTCGTGCGTCAGGCAGCACCGCGCGCCGTGGAACTCCCGGCGGGCGGGTTGCCGGAGTTGCTCTTTGATCTGTCGACACCATGAGTACACGGCCCCGTTGGACACTCCTGCGCATGGTTTCGGGGGTCGCCGATCGCATGGATCTGGGCGAGGGCGATTCTCAGTACCTGCGCGCACCGGCGGGCGCGCGATTGGCCGAACTCGCGGGCCTCGCACCGCTCGGCCGACGCTGCGTGCTCTTCAGCGCGGATGTGCAGCTGGCAGAGACCTCGCTGACGCCTGCAGCCTTCGGCGCGCTGAGTGCACAGGAGCGCGAGCGCGCGCTGGCGCTGGAGTGGGAACTCTCCACCGGTCTGGATCCGAAAACGTGTCTGCTGCAGGCCGGCGAGAGCTCCGCGGGCGGTCTGACGGTGCTGGGCATCGAGCGCGCGCGTCACGAGCGGATTCTGCGCGAGTGCCCGGGGCTGCAATGCGCGCACGCGGAGAGCGTCGGCGGCCCGGAGCTCGATCCGCAGACCTGGTTTGAGCGCGCTCACCAGCGCCTTCAATCCGGTGCACTGGCGGTGCTGGAGCCTGCGCGCTCCGGAATGCCGCTGCGCCCCATCGCAGCGGGGGCGCTCGCGCTGCTCGTGGTGGTGGGCGTTGCGCGCGCACTCGATGTCCACGTGACGGCCCGCGAGGCGGCATTGCGGAAGGAAATGGCGCTGCTCTCGACGCGTCAGGCGCAGTGGGCGGAGCAGTATCGCTCAGCCCAAGCGCAGTTGGAGGAGCTTGAACGCCTGCGCACGCAGCACGCTGCGCGCGGCCCGCGCAAGCCCGCCCCTCTGGGCCTGTCGCCACAGATCATGCTGCACTGCCTCGATCGCCTGTCGCTGGCGCTGCCCGCGGGAGTGCAGGTGGATGCGCTGAGTCTCGATGACCGGCAGGTGCGCGTGCAGGGGCTGGCCCTCGAGGTGGCGGGCATCGAGGCCCTGCGCACCGAGTTGCTCGCCGCATGCCCGGAGTTGAAGCCGCTGGGCAGCGAACAGGTCGCGTTTGCACCCGCAGATCAGCGCCGCGCATGGCGCTTCGAGCTGCGAATGGGGCCGGCGGAGGAACAGCGTCCATGAGCCCGCGCGATCGCTGGCTGTTGGCCTTGCTGCCTGCCCTGTGCGTGGTGCTGTGGGCCCTCTTTCAAATCTGGCTGCCGCACCGCCAGCGCACCCAGGCGCTCGAAGCACAGATTCAGGCGGCGCGGACCGTCCCCGGCGGCGGGAGTCTGCCAGCCGTGGACGCGGAGGAGCTCGCACGACTGCAGGCGGCCCTCGCCGTGCCCCAAGCTCTCGGGGCTGAGCGTGTGACAGCGCTGCGCTGGTCGGGTCTCGCCGCATCCCTGGATCGTCATGGCATCAGGTTGGTGCGGGAGCGCGCACTGGAGCACGGCGTGCGCGCGCTGGAGCTGGAGGGCGGATACCTTGCGGTCGTGGATTGGCTGCGCGGCCTGATTCAGGATCCCGCCGCGCCTGCGCCGTGCCGCGTGGAGTTGCTGGAAGCGCGCACGGATGCAGGTGCGCTGCGCTGGAGCGTGTGGTTGCCATGAGTGGTGGGGCACCTGAACGCCGCCGTGCTCCGCGCTGGCGGCCCGCGCTGCAGGTGGCAACGCGGCTCTTGGCCGATGGCGCTGCCATCCACCTCGAGCTTGAGGATCTCTCGAGCAGTGGTGCGCGGGTGCGCGCTCATCCGCTTCTGGAAGAGGCGAACCGCGGGGGCTGCACCGTGACACTGGAGCTCTCGCTGGGTTCCGTGCCGGTGCGTCTGGAGGCGCGCGTGGCACGCCGCGGCACATCATTCGGATTGGAGTGGGTGGGCGCGCGGTCGTTGCCCTTGACTCTGGACGTGCGCCTTCTGCGCGTCGATCCGGCCTGGGCGCTGAAGTTACCCTCACACCTCGCGATGCGCCGGCGGCTGCTCCCCTTGTGCGAGATCGAGGGCGAGGTCGCGCTGGCCGTCTGCGAGCCGCTGGATGAAACCGCGCAGAAGGCCGTGGAGCGACTGCTCGAGCGTCCCGTGCGCCCGCAGTTCGTCGAGGCAGAAGCCCTGCAGCAGCTCCTGCGCCGTCTGCACGGCGAGAGCCGGGCGGCTCCCGGTGCGGCGGATGAAGAAGACGCTGTGGGACTCCTCGCGGAGCTGCTGCGGGCGGCCGCGCTGCGTCTGGCATCGGACATTCATCTGGATCCGGAGCGTTCCGGGCTGCGCGTGCGTCTGCGCGTCGACGGTGTGCTCGAAGACTATCGCCGGCTCCCGGCGCGGATCGCGCCGGAGCTGATCAGTCGAATCAAGGTTCTGGCGGGGATGGACATCGCTGAGAAGCGCGCGCCGCAGGACGGCCGCTTCACACACGATCCAGGCACTGGCAACAGCTTCGAGCTGCGCGTCGCAAGCCTGCCGACACGCCATGGCGAGCGCATGGCGCTGCGTCTGCTTGCGCTGGATGAGCGCACGCTGGAACTGGAGAGCCTCGGAATGGAGCCCGCCGAACTGGAGCGTCTGTTGCTCGCGGTCCGAAAGCCCCACGGGCTGGTGCTGGTCACGGGACCCACCGGCTGCGGCAAGAGCACCACCCTGCAGGCCGCGCTGCGCCGCATCCTGCGCGAGCGCGCGGTCAATGCCATCGCAGTTCAGGATCCGATTGAATACGACCTGCCGGGCGTGGCACAGGTCGAGGTCGACGCGGCGCACAAGGTGACCTTCCCCAAGGCCTTGCGAAGCATTCTGCGGCACGATCCGGACGTGATCCTGATCGGGGAGATCCGCGACGCCGAGACGCTTGACATCGCGCTCAAGGCGGCGCTCACAGGACATCTGGTGCTCGCCACGCTGCACACCAACTCGGCGACATCCACCGTGACGCGGCTCGTCGACATGGGGGCCGATCGCTTCCTGATCGCGGCGACACTGCGGCTGGTGGTCGCGCAGCGACTGGTGAGGCGCTTGTGCCCGCATTGCCGACACTCCTGGCCGGTTTCCGAGAGCGCAGCCTCCGCGCTCGAGTTCTCGGCATTGGGCCTGCGCGCCGCCGGCACGGCGTGGACGGCCGGTGCCTGCGTGTTCTGTGCGGGACGCGGCTATCAGGGTCGCATCGGCTTGTTCGAGCTGCTCGACATCGACCGCGAGGTTTCGGCTCGCATCGCGGCAGATGCAAGCGAGGCGGAACTGGAGCGCAGCTGCTCGCACACGCTGGAGCAGGATGCGCAGCACAAGCTCGAGGCGGGTGTCGCCTCTCTGGACGATCTGCGCTGGGCGCTGGCGGGGGCCTGAGAGCATGGTGCGCTACCTCTACAGCGCCGTGGATGCTCGCGGCGAAACCGTGACAGGCGCCATGGAGGCAGGTTCTCACCGGCGCGCGATCGAGCGTCTGCGCGACGGTGGACTGTGGGCGCGTTCGGTCCGGGAGGAAGGCCGCTGGTCACGCTGGCGCGAGCGCTGGTCGCCTCCGCGCCGGCTCGACATCGAGTTCGCACTGCGTCAGCTTGCATTTCTGGTGCGCAGCGGCGTTCCGATCCTTCAGGCGCTGCGCTCCACGGCCGCGGAAACAGCACGCAGATCCCTGCGCACACAGCTGGAACGCGCTGCGACACGCGTGGAGTCGGGTGAAAGCCTCAGTCGCGCGCTGGAAGCGCAGGGCGGTTTCCCGTCGGTCGTGGTGCGATTGGTTGAGGTGGGGGAATCGAGCGGCGAGCTGGATGTCTGTCTGCGGCGCGCCGCGGAAGGGCTCGAGCGCGAGCGCATCCTGCGCAGCACGGTGCTCGGCGCGCTGCTGTATCCCGCCGTGGTGCTCGTGCTGGCGCTGGGCACGGTGACCTACATGATGGTCTCGCTTGTGCCGAAGCTGACCCGCTTTCTGGAGCAGCTTCGCCGGCCGATGCCAGCGCCGACGCGCCTCCTGATCGATATTTCGCACTGGGTGGAGCGCCATGCGCTGACCACGGGCATTGTGCTGGCGCTCGGCTTGCTGGCGCTGCTTCTCTATCGGGCGACGGCGCAAGGACGCCTGAAGACCGATCGCTGGCTGCTGCGGCTGCCGATCTTCGGTCGCATCCTGCTGCTGGCCTCGACGACGAGCTTCGCGCGCTATCTCGGCCTGCTGCTGAAGAGCGGAGTGCGCGTGCCCAGGGCACTGGAGACCGTGGCTCCGCTGATTCGCAACCGTCATCTGGCCACGCATGTTCTGGAGGCCCGTGTCCGGGTCGTGCACGGGGCTGAGCTTGCCCCGCAACTGCAGCGTCCCGGCGGATTTCCAGCGCTGGTCGGCGGCATGGTCGCCATCGGGGAGCGCTCCGGCTCGCTGGATGAGGTCCTGACGGAGCTCGGCGATTACCACGATGCACGCCTGTCGGAAACCGTGCGTCGCGTGCTGACGTTCCTCGAGCCGGCCCTGATCGTCTTTGTCGGGACGCTCGTCGGCTTTGTCTACCTGTCGTTCTTCCTTGCGGTCTATTCCGTGGCGCCTGGGCGCTGATCGAGAGCCTTGCTGATGAAAACCATGATCTTCGCTGTTGTCTGCCTGGTGCTGGTGCCTCTGGCTCTCGCCTGGCAGGAAAACGACGCACGCCGTGATCCCACGCAGCCCTTATGGCTCTCCGCAGACGCCTCGCAGGCGGCAGGTCTTGCGGTTGTGCCCGGTGCACCACGTTTGGAACTCGGCGGTCTGGTGGTGGCAAAGGGCCAACCGGGTCACGCCCTCGTGCGAGTGGGTGAAGCCTGGATGCGCGTCTCGCCAGGGACGGATCTGGAGGCACCCGGAGGCTGGCAGGCGCGCGTGGAAGTGGTGGACGAGCAGGGCGTGAGCCTGCGCGAGAGCGGCGGCAGCGTGCGCATCCTGCGCTGAGGAGTCGATCATGCCCAACCTCATGAGACTGATTGTGGTGCTGCTGTTGATTGTCGCGCCGGCACAGCTGACGGCCTTGGCCCGCGCGCAAACCATGCTGAGCAAGGTGGACTTGCGCGCCATTCCGCTGCGCGAAGCCTGTCGTCTGCTCGCCGAGCCCAGCGGGCTAAACATCGTCGCATCACCGGC
Source organism: Planctomycetia bacterium (assembly GCA_005799545.1). GTDB lineage: Bacteria > Planctomycetota > UBA1135 > UBA1135 > SYGM01. The sequence goes on from SYGM01000028.1 coordinate 11,059, forward strand.
GGCAGCCGAGCTGCCGGTGAGTCTGTACTTGCGCGGCATCGACGTGCGTGCGGCCATCGACGCGCTGGCGCAGGCTCATGATATTTGCGTTCTGGAGACGGGCGGCATCGTGCGCCTCGTGACCAACGCCGAGCGCGCCCGCGAGCGCACGGAGGTGCGTGAGGAACGTACGGCGTATTTCACGGTGCTGTATCCCAATGTGTTCGATGTGGCCTACGCCGTGCGCAATCTGTTCGGAAGGCGGGTGCAGCTGCGTGTCAGCGAGGGAGACCAGCAGATGCTGCTCGATCTGCAGGATCGCATGGCGCGGTTCGATCTGGTCAACTCGCGCACGCAGGGGCTGGGCACGCAGAGCCTGGGATCGAACGCCCTTGGTTCGGGTTTTTCGGGTTCGGGTGCTTTGGGTTCCTTCCAGCAGCAGAACGCGCTCAACCTGCAGGGCCAGGACAGCCGAACGCTCGCGGGTGCGGGCGCCCTCGGTGACGGTGCCGACGGATTGCAGGGCACGCCGGATCCTGCCTTGGGTGTCCCGATCCATGTCACGGCGGCGCGCCGGCAGAACAAGCTGGTCGTGCGCACATCGGACTCGGCTGCGCTGGCGCAGATCGAGGAGCTGGTGCGGGAGCTGGATGTGCCCACGGCGATGGTGCTGCTGGAGGTTCGCATCCTCTCGGTGGAGCTCTCCGACGGGCAAAGCTCCTTCTTCGAGTACCAGTTCAGCGACGGCAAGCTCGGCGGAGACTTCGCCACGGGTGCGATCGCTCCCTCCGTTGCCCCGGCACTGGGAGTCGGCGGTACCGGGACCACGCCCGGCAACTTCATCTTTCAGTTCGTCGACGCACAGTTCGGCGCGCGCATGCAGCTGCTCGAGCGCGAATCGCGGGTCAAGCTGGTCTCCACGCCGATCCTGCTGACCGCCAACAACGAAGTCAGCAGGCTTTTCGTCGGCCGCGAAGTGCCGCTCAACCGCGGCTTCTCCGGCGGCCAGGTCGTTGCGAACCAGACCAGCACGTCCACGGTGTCGGGCACCAGCGCCATCGAGTTCCGGCCGGTTGGCACCACGCTGCTGATCACGCCCAACATCAACGCCGATCGCACGGTGACATTGCGCATCCTGCAGGAGAACTCGGAGGTACGCTCGACGGCGCAGATCCTCGTGCCCTCCGGCAATGAGTTTGTGCCGCAGGATGTCGGCGTGGTCAGTTCCCAGACCATCAGCGGGACGATTGTGGCCAAAGATGAGCTTGCGGTGGCCTTCGGCGGTCTGATCGAGGAGGGCACGGATGTTGGCACGGAGCGCGTGCCATTGCTGGGAGAGCTTCCTCTGGTGGGCGCGCTGTTCCGACGTGATGTGGACCAAGCGAAGCGTCGCGAGATCGTCGTGGTGGTGCGTCCCTTTGTCATGGGCACGCCCAGCGACTCCGACCAGCGCACGCGCACGCTGTTGGAGGGCATCGACAAGGGGCGCAGTGCGTTGGAAAAGAGCACGACGACCACCGGCGTCGAAGGGCTGGAGGTCTTGGGACTGCCCAAGCGCTGAGCGATGCGTGCGGTCGTTCTGCTGGGGCTGTTGTGCTTGACGGCGTGTCGCTCGGTCCATCCCGCTGCGGCTCCTCTGTCGACACAGACGCCGACACAGACGCTGGCACAGAGGTCGGCGAATCCGCTGACGCAGCCCCCGCAGGTGGCTTCGGAGCAGGATCTGCTCAACTGGCGCATCGCGCGTGCCGCCGAGCGTGATCCGGCCCGGAGGGCGGAGCTGGATCTGGCCGGCGCGCAGCTCCTGTGGAGGCTGCAGGGCCCTGGAGCCGCCCGCACCGTGTACGAGGAACTCGCCCTCCAGGCTCCTCCTGCTCAGGCAGCGCAGGCCTGCGCGCAGCTGGGCGCGCTGGAGCTGGAGCAGGGCCGTGCGGGGGCCGCTTTGGCTTGGCTGGACCGAGCGCTGAACGTCGGGCTTCCCGCGCCGCTGGGTCTGACGGCGCAGGGCAACCGTGCGCTGGCGGCCGCCGTGCTCGAAGCAACACCGGCTCATCTAGCGGCCCTGGATGCGGCCGCGCAGGCTTTGGAGGCCGCAGGTGATGCGGAAGGGGCTGCCGCCTTGCGGCGCAACCGGGCGCGTTTGGAAGCGCGGCGCTGACCGACAAGGCGGGCGGGCTTGCATCAGCAAGAAGTCCCGTTACGCTCTTGCGACCTCGTTGCCGGGGTGGCGAAATGGCAGACGCGATGGATTCAAAATCCATTTCCCGCGAGGGAGTCGGGGTTCAAGTCCCCGCCTCGGCACCACCTGCAGGGCTCAGCTCCGAGCTCGCGGGAAAGATGCTGCCTGTGCTGCTGCACAAGCTCAACAACGTCACGCAGGTCTTCAGCGGTCTCAACTCGCTGCTCACCGTGACGGGCGATCCCGCGTTGCTCGTGGAGCGCGCGGGGGATCTCGAGCATGCCGGAGCGCAGCTGCATCGGCTCGGATGGCTCGTCGGCATGATCGGGGCATCGCAGGGGGCTGACCTGCTGCTCGCACGACGCGAAGCTCTCGGTCTGCGCTGGAGTCTGGAAGCGCTGGCGGAACTCTGTGCGCGCGAACAGGTGCGGCTGGAGCTGCCCGCTCAGCTGCCCCGTGTGTGCCCGCAAGAGAACGAGGCGGCCATCTGCTGGGACCTTCTGCTGTGGATCCGCAGCCAGCCCGCGCAGCCTGTGCTGCGCTTGAATTGCACGCGCACCTCGGATCAGTGGCTCTTCCGGCTGGAAGGCGGCGCTGCAAGTCATGCCCTGCCAGCATGTGCGCTGGAGCCGCTCTCATGAGCTGGCTTGAGCGGCTGGTCGGCGGGTGGGGCTTTGATTCGCGCAACGGCGCTTTCGTTGTGCGTGGTGATGCGGTCCGCGTGGCAGAAGTGGAGGCGGCTCTGCAGGCACTTCGTCCGCTGCTCGCGGCGGATGGAGGAGATGTGGAACTGGTCGAGGTGGGCGAGGCTCATGTGGTGCTGCGCTGGAAGGGCAGCTGCAGCTCCTGCGCGAGCGCACCGTTGACGCTGGAGCGCGGAATCGCTCCGGAGCTGCACTCCCGTCTGGCCTGGCTCAAGCGCATCGAGACCGTCCGCTAGCTGCGCGGCACTTCAGTCTGTCTTCTGGCCGTCCGACTTCTGGAATTCGCGCAGCACGGTGGTCGCATAGCTGCCGGGCGGCAGCGCAAACGCAATCCTCAGGAGATCGGGCGCTTCCAGGCGGAGCTCGCACTCGCGCAGGTGGAGCCAGGCCGCGCGGCGAGCGCCGGGCAGTTGCGCGCGGCGCAGATCGTCGAGGCTGATGCCGCTGTCGGCGAGGCAGCGCTGCTCGAGTTGCGCGCTCTCGTCCTGCGCTTCGCGCATGCGGTAGCCGAAGAGCGGTCCGGTCGGCACGATTTCCCGGGACGCAATGCGCGGGGCCTCGCACTCCGGATCCTCTACGGCGAACTGCGGCCCATCGCAGCGTTCCGCGATGTCGCCTCGCATCAGCGCAGGCAGTCGCCCGAGCGCGTGGCGTGCCTCCAGCCAGCGGTGGAAGCACTCCGCTTGCCACGCCGAGAGCTGGAACTCAGCCAGCCAGCCGCGTGCCGGACGCTCGAACAGCTCTCGACCGCGCTTGGCATTGTCGCCGTCACGGCCGAAGCGCTGCGGCCCGAAGGCGTTGGCGAGGCCGCGCTCGAGCAGACGCTGCGCGATCGCCTGCGCTGCGGCAAGCGCGTCGGGCTGCACACCTCGCAGCCGGATGTCGAAGCGGTTGCCGCGCAGGTGGCCCAGCCGCAGTTTGTTCGAGTGCCGCGAGGCTTCCAGCACCTCGATTCCAAGCTCGGAGCGCACGCGCTCGGCGGCGGCTTGCGGATCCTGCGCATGGAGATGCAGCGAGAACCATTGCGTGGAGAGCGCCTGCTTGTCCTTGAGTCCGGCAAGCCCCACGCCGGAGGGGTGCAGACGAAACAGGCGGGCGAGCTGTGACTGCAGATCGCGGGTGTTGCGGCCTGTTCGACGCGTGAGGAGATAGACGTGCTCGCCGCTTCCGCTCGGCAGGTAAGCGGGCAATTCCTCAACCGAGAAGTCCTCCGGCTGCTGCTTGAGCTCGCCGCCGATCCCCGGCAGGTCCGGCGTCGCATGGAAGCGGAGCAGGCTCACGGCCGCTGTGAGAAAAGCCACTCGATCGTGGCGGGCAGCACTTCGGTGACGAGCAGCGTGTGACCGGAGTCTTCCTTCCGCTCGAAAGTCACCCTATGGCCGGCTTCCTTGAGCGCAGCGCAGCTCTTCGCCAGTCCGTCGGCATTGGCCAGCGGATCGAGCGCGCCCGCGATCACCAGCAGCGGCGGCAGTCGCTCGGCCTTGCCCCGCGGTCCTCCGGCAAGGCAGGCCACGGCCGCGAAGCGTTCCGGTGTGGCGGCAGCCAGACCGAAGGCGGCACCCGCACCCATGGAGTGGCCGACCAGATAGACGCGCGCGGGGTCGATGGCGTAGTGATAGCGCAGCGCCGTGAGCAGCTGCTCGAGCGTCTCCGGCTTGAGGCGCATGCTGACGCGCGGGGCAACGGCGAGAAAACCGCGCTGGTCGGCGAGGCGCTTGATCACTCCCGCACCGTAGGCATCAAAGAACATGTTCTCATCTCCGCCTGCGCCGTGCAGCACAATCACGAGCGGAACGGGAGTATCCTGCGTGGCGGCGAGCGGCGCGTACACGCGCAGCGGAAGGTTGCCCTTTTCCTGCGGCAGAACGCGCCACCAGTCGCCCAGGCGGCGCCGGTAGGGGTCTTCGCCCTTCTCAAGGGCCTCGATCTCGCGGATCAGGTCCTTGGAGAGTGCGCGGCGATCGCAGAAGAACTGCGCGGAGTCATTCGGGGAAGGCTGGTTGACGAGCAGTGCGGCGCGCGCCTTGGCGTTCTCCAGGGCCAGACGCAGCGGCTCACCTTCGGGCTCGATGCGGTTGAGCCGAACCAGCGCCGCGAGGCGCAGCTCATCGTAGTTGGTCTCATCCTTGGGCGCAGGCTCCGGCGCGGGAGCGCCCAGCTCGACGCTCAGCTGTTCCAGGTCGGCGAGCACCTTGGCGCCATCGCCGGTGAAGAAAGCGATCGTGGCGCGGTCGAAGGCCTGATGCAGCTCACGGCGACGCGGTCCTTCGAGCTGCTCCTGTTTGGCCGCATAGGCCTGTTCGAACCGCACGTAGGCTCGCGCCAGATCCAGTCGGGTGGTAGAGGTCTTCTGCGGCGCAGCGACCGCCAGCAGCAACAGGAGGGACAGCATGGCCTGAGCCTAGCCTAGAAGCGTCCGCCGAGCGACCCGGCGTAGCCCGTCAGCTCCGCATATCCGCTGCCCAAGACCGAACCCTCCAGCGTCACGGGGCCCTCCCAGTAGATGACACCGCTCGAACCGGCCGTGTTGAGCTCGCAATCGGGCAGCTGAGCGCTCAATCGGCCGTCGATGCCGGCCGAGGGCACGCGCAGCGACCATGCACAGGGGTACTTCCCCCCGGTGCGGGGACTCTGCCACCATTGCCTTGCCTCCAGAAGGATCTCTTCACGCCGCAGCGCGCGTGTGCTGCCATCGGCGAGGATCAGCGTGCCTCCGGACTGCTCGATGACGCTGCCATCGGCGCGGCGCAGGCAGTACACCATCAGCTCGCGCTGGTCGGCGAGGCGCAGACCCAGCCAATCCCAGCCCACGACGCCTTCACCCAGCTGGCTGGAGCCCCATTCGTGGTCGAACCAGGCTTCGCCACGCACCTTCAAGGCACGCCCGGCGATCGTGAGCGAACCTTCTCCGCGGAGGCGTGTCCAGCTGACATAGGCCGACGCATTGCCCGCTTCCGGCCCCTTGCGTGACAGCCCGCGTTCGCCATGCAGCACCAGCGGCTTGGCGGTGACGAAACAGAGATCGATGGCGATACCGCTGTCTGCATCGTGAGCGCGCGCGCGCAGATGCTGATCATCGGATTGCGTGAAACTCCAGTCGTCGAGCCAGACATCGAGCCGGTCGTGAGCAGCTCCGGCGAGACCGCCCTGCGGTCGACGCACCCGCTCCGCATGCCGGAACCGGCCTGCATCCACCTCCGCCACCGCCAGATGTCCCGCGAAGGCCTCACGCAGCTTCCAGCGCGGCTCGTCCGGTGCCGCCGACCCGGGCTGCATGCCCTGTCTGAAGATCGTCAGCTGAACTCCGTGGCGCCGGCCCGCATCATCCAGCAGCTCGGCAGTGAGATACCACCACTCGGTGCGATATTCGCGGTGTGCGCCATGGTCGCGCGGGAAGCTCAGCTCCGGCGGCTCCTGGTGCAGCTCCCAGTCAGCAGTCAGCCCCCCGACGACGCACAGCAACGCTGCCTGAATCATGTTCCCTCCTCACGCAGAATCCGTGCCGCCGGACTGGCGAGCACGCGCAGTGCCGGCAGCGCACCGGCGATGCCCGCAAACACCACCACCAGCACGAGCATGCGCACGCAGGTTTCGAACGGTTGCTGATAGCGAATGGTCCAGCCGAAGGACTGCAGGTTGACCACATCGACGAGCACGACGCCGATCGCAAGGCCGGTGAGGATGCCCAGCACGGCTCCGAGCAGGCCGATCCAGGCGGCCTGCAGCAGAATCTGTGCAAACAGCTCCGCACGCGTGGCGCCCAACGACCACAGCAGCGCCAGATCGCCGGCACGCTCGGCGAGCAGCGCATACAGCACGGTCAGCACCGCGATCACGGCCACGATGGCGCTGACCAGCTCCAACGCACGCGTGATGGCGAAGGTGCGATCGAAGACACTCAGGATCCGATCGAGCAGCTGGGTGCGTGTCAGTACCTCGACCGCAAAGCGCGTCTGGAGCACGGCGAGCACGCGCTCTCGCTCGGCATCGGCGCTGGTCGGGTCATCGAGGTAGATGTCGATGGTGCGCGGCAAGCTGCGCGGGAAAAGGCGCAGGAACTCCGCGCGTTCGGTGATCACGAGCCCCTGACTGTCACCGTAGTCGACAAAGACGCCCTCGATGGTCTTCTCAAGAACACCGGCATCGGTCTCGATACGGATCGAATCACCCTCGCGCAGGCCGGTCCACGTCGCCAGCGGTTCGTTGATCAGCACACGACCGAGTGTGTGGGCGCGCTGCAGAACTTCACGCGAATCGCGTCCATCGCGATAGGCGACCCCGCCGCGGCGTGCCACGACGGCCAGATCGCCCCCGCCCAGCGTGATCGAGCGTCCTCCCACGCGCGCGGGCTCGCGATGGAAGGGATGCACGTGCTCGGGTCCGTAGAGCGACTGGCATTCGGCGAGGATGCCGGCGTCGAGTTCTCCCAGCGGAACTCCGCCCGCGGTCGCCACTGGACGCAGCGCCAGATCCGCGAGCAGCCCTTCGCGAGCCCAGCTTTCCACACTGCTCCGGAAGGACAGCACCATCGCGGCGATGGAAATCGAGAGCGCCACGCTCATCCCGACAGCCGCGCTGGCCCAGGCGGCGCGACGGCGTCCGGCGGCCAGGGCGGAAGCCGAGAGACGCAGGGAAGGCATGCGCGCCAGCAGCCCGGGCATTCGCAGCGCGGAGCGGCCCAGCGCGTCGATCAGCGGCCCCTGCACGGCCACGAGGGCGAGCAGCAGCGCAATCGAGGCACCGAGCCCGCTCAGTGGCAGACCGTCGGGGCTGGGCACATGCATCAGCTGCAGCGCCGACCACACCAGCAGTCCCGCCAGCAGCAGGCTGCCCAGTCGAGCGCGGGCGCTCAGCGGCTGCTGCTGAGCGCGGCGCAAGGACTGCAGCGGCGGCGTGCGCACGATCTCGAACAGCGGCAGGATGCTCGCCAGCAGCGCCGCAGCGATGCCCATCGCTACGCCCGCGAGCACCAGGCCCGCTTCGATGCGCACGCCGCTTTCCGGCAGCGCGCCGAGGACCGTCTCCACGCTTGAGCGCATGGTGGGCGCCAGCGCATGTGCCGCCAGCGCACCTCCGATCGCTCCCAAGGCGCCGCCCAAGCTGCCGTACAGCAGCGCTTCACCCAGCAGCGTGGCTACCAGCTGCCGGCGGGTGGCTCCCAGCGAAACACACAGCGCGAGCAGCTTGCGCCGCTCGACGACGGCGCTCGCGAGTGCGGTCGCCACCAAAACGGCGCCGACCAGCAGCGAAATGCCGGAGAGCGAGAGCAGGTTGAATTCCAGCGAACGCACCATCGCACGCCGCTCGCGCTCGAGATCGGCGCTGCTCACCACGCGCAACGGTTGTGGAACGCAAGCCAGCGCCGACTCCTGAACCTGCTCTGCAGTCCAGCCCTTGCGGGGAACGAGATCCACGGAGTCCAGCCGCCTGCCTGGCGCAAACAAACTCTCCACGAGAGCCAGATCGCCGATCACGGCACTGCGCAGCGGATCATCGGGCGAGCGCAGGGGAAAGTGTCCGATGACAGGTACGGTGCGCGGAATGCCGCGCACGAGCAGCTGCAGCTCGTTTCGTTCCGTGAGCGCAGTCGGCAGCTCTTGCGAGACCCAGACACCCCGTCCCTGCCAGGTGGCCTCGATCTGTTCGGATGTTGGACGCCAGTCTTTGGGGCCTTGCAGCAGACGCGGATCGAGCAGAGCATCGATGCCGTACAGGCGCAGCACGGAGCGGCTGTTTTGCTCCAGCACCCACTCGTCCATGCGCGGCAGCAGCTGCGCGCCCTGAGTCAGCGGGCGCAGCAGTGCCAGCGCGCTGTCGTCGATCCCGCCGGGAGCCTCGATGCGCACCAGCTCTCCGCCGAGGGCGGTGTCGTCGCGCAGGGAGGAAACCGCCGAACGCGAGGCGATCAGCGTGGCGACGAAGGCCGCCACGCCGGCGGCGATGCCGATCACGGTGGCGAGCGAGCGCCACGGGCGGGAACGCACGGGCGCCCACACCAGCGCTCGGAACAGCATCAGCCCGCCTCCGTGAGACCCCAGCCGATCAGCCCGCCGTCCTTGAGTCGCGCCACGCGATCCGCACGCTGCGCCAGCGCACGATCGTGCGTGGCGACAACCAGTGCGGCGCCGGCTTCGCGGCGCAGCTCGTCGAGCAGCTCCAGCACGCGCACACCGTTGGCCGAGTCAAGGTTGCCGGTGGGTTCATCAGCCACGATCAGGCGCGGTCGATGCACCAGCGCCCGCGCGATGGCCACACGCTGCTGCTCTCCGCCGGAGAGCTCGCTGGGCAGGTGGCGGGCGCGCGCGGCGAGCCCGACGCGCTCGAGCAGGAATTGCACGCGGGCGGGATCACGCTTGCGATCCAGCGCCAGCGGCAGGGCCACGTTTTCTGCGACGGAAAGATGCGGCACCAGATGGAAGGCCTGAAAGATGATGCCGATCGAGCGACGGCGCAACAATGCGCGCTCGCGCTCGCTGCCGCGCGCAAGATCGACGCCGAGCACTTCAGCGCGACCGGAGCTCGGCTGATCCACACCGCTCAGCAGGTTGAGCAGCGTGGACTTGCCGCAACCCGAAGGGCCGACCAGCGCCAGCCACTCACCGGCCTCGACCGCGAGCGAAACCTCCCGCAGAGCCTGCACGGTGCCTTCACCGCGCTCATAGCGACGCGAAACCGCTTCGAGGCGGGCGATGGCATGGTTGTGCGCTTTCGTAAGCGCATCCGCGGGCGTGCCCGCTGCGAAATCTGGGGTGTGAGTGGTCAATTGCAGTTCGGACGCGAAGGTAGCGACCGCACCCTGCGGGCGGAACAGATCATCGATCGCCCGCTGGAGGAGGTCTTCGCCTTTTTCGCGCGGCCGGAAAATCTGGATGCCCTGACGCCGGGCTTTCTTGGGTTCCGGACGCTGACCCCAAGCCCGATCCCGATGAACCCGCAGGCTCTGATCGAGCACGAAATCCGATTGCTGGGCATTCCGATGCGCTGGCGCACGCGGATCCTGGAGTTTCAGGCGCCGAGGTTCTTTGTGGACTTTCAGGAGCGCGGGCCCTATGCGCTCTGGCATCACACGCACCGCTTCGAAGTCGTGGATGCGCAGCGCACCCGCGTGATCGATGAGGTGCGCTACCGCATGCCGCTGGGGCCACTGGGGGCGATCGCCCATGCACTCTTCACGGCCCGTCTGCTGAGAACCATCTTCCGCTTCCGTCAGACGGAGCTCGAGCGTCGCTTCCCGGCCCGTGCTCAGCGCTGAGGCTGCTGAGGCTGCTGCTGAGCCCGCTGCAGGGCGCGCTGCGGTTCGCGCAGCCAACTGGAAGACTCGCTCCAGCCCCCCGGACGATCGTGAACGTGCCACAGGCGCTGGTGCTCGTCGATGAGATGCTCCAACTCGCCTGCGAGCAGCCGCGCTTGGGAGTGTGGCAGGCCTTCCAGCGCAACGCCTGCACCCGCGCGCAGGCGCGCGATGCCCAAGCGACAGCTGAAGGCCAGCATGCCCCCGATCCAGCGCCCCGCATCCTGATCCGTTTCCCGCGCAGGTTGCGCGGTCTCAAGCCGCGTGCGCACGCTGCTGAGGCGCTCGAGGCACTCATGCAGGCCTTCTAGGCTGAGGTTCTGCGTGCGCGGATGGGGGAATTCCGCCTTGGCAAAGGCAATGAGGAAGAACAGCGCCGTGCCGTTGGTGCTGCGCGCGCCGCTCCATTCGTGAGCGCGACCGAGCTCCAGCAGACACTCGCCCAGACGCCGGCGCGGATCGGCGAAGACCCACTGATCGAGCCAGTTCGAAAGCGATTCGCGCACGCGGTCCCGGGCTCGGGCATTCCAGGAGAGAGCTGCCGCGCTCAACAGGCCCGGATACAGCGTGACATGCGGCTGCAGATGGCCGCGATCGCCCCAGTCGGTGACGAGCAGCCCCTGCGCTCCGGCGGCATGGCCCGCTTCGGCCGCAGCCGCGATGTTGCTCAGCATGTTCTCCGTGCGGCCTCCAAAGCTCTGCCACGAGGAAGTGCCGGGGCAGACATGGAACTCCAGTCCGCTGGCTGCAAAGCGGGCGAGGTTCTGTGCGAAGGGGTGGTCCGCGTCATAGCCCCATTCCATGGCGATCGCCTCGCGCGGCAGCTCGCCGATCAACTCGGGGTGCTGCAGGATGATGTCGCCCCAGAACTGCATGCGCCGGCCGCGCCCGCGGACCTCGCGCTCGAGCTGCTGCAGGAAATCGAGGTAGACGCGGCCCTTGCCGCGCTCTTCGCAGGCGGAGCGCGAGCGGCCCAGCCCCAGATCAAATGTCTCGTCGCCGCCGACATTGAACTGGCGCGAGCGAAAGTGCGGCAGCAGCTGATCCATCAGCCCGGTGACGAAGGGCAGCGTGCCGGGATCGAGGGGGCAGAGCGCAAAGGGCTCGCGCGAACGACTGAAGGCGTGTTCGACGCCCTCAGGCACCTCGGCAAGCGCTCGGTAGGGCTCGTGGATCAGCCAGCGGTGCATGTGTCCGAAGCTCTGCTGGTTGGGAATCAGCTCGATTCCGCGCTCATGCGCGGCCGCATCGAGCGCCAGAATGTCGTCGCTCGTCAGCGGACTGGCGTCACCCCAGACGCGTTCGTGGCCGGGATAGGCAAAGGTGTGCTCGGTGTAGAGCTGCAGCTGGTTGATGCGCAGGCCTTCCAGCGTGTCGAGCAACTCCATCAGCCAGGCGCGTGTGGGCACGCGTGTGCGGCTGATGTCCAGCATCAAACCGCGGGCGGAGAAATCGGGCCAATCGCGGATGTGCAGCGCGGGCAGCGTCACTCGTCCGTGATCATCGCGTGCGCGGCCCGCGAAGATCTGACCCAGCAGCGCCAATCCGTGGCGCACGCCCGCGAGATCCGCTGCGCGCAGGACCAACTGAGGCTCGGCGAAGAACAGCTCGAAGCCCTGCGGTCGCTCTGCCTGACTCAGCTCGATGCGCAAGGAGATGTCGTCCGCGGTTTCGGCAGTGAAGGCGTCCACGGTGCCGATCCAGCCCTGACGGCGCGCACGCTGCAGCAGCGCGTAGATGTCCTGAACTGCGCCGGCGGATGACGCGCCCGGTCGGGAACACAGTTGCGCGCGCAGCGGCAGGCGCAGCTCGAATGCGCCGCCGAGGCGCCGGCACTGCTGAGGCGGGGGACAAAGCGACTCAGGCTGAAAGACGCTGCTCATGCGCCGGTTCCGCTCGGCCGCAGGCGGAACACCGCCCAGGTGCCCTGCGCACGCGCGATGCAGGTGCCATCCTCGCGGAAGCACTCGCCCTCTACGAACACCAGACGCATGCCGCGCCGCACAATGCGCGCCTTGGCGAGCAGACGGCCCTGAGCCGGCTCCAGGAACTGGTTCGAAAACTGCACCGTACCGCAACCCTCACCCTCGGCGAGACTGCGACCGACGGTGCGCCCCATCGCGCCGTCGAGCAGCAGCATCGTGATGCCGCCGTGCACGATGCCGACCTCATTGAAGAAGCGCTCGTCGGTGTCCAGCTCCAGACTGCTGGTGCCATCCGGAGAATCGATGGTGCGGATGCCTAGCGTGGCATTGAGAGGTGAGTGCATGTTCAGTCGGGGAGCTTACGGATTTCGCCTGCCATGAGGAACCACAGCTCACAGCGTACCGGCGTCTGTGGCGGCAGTGCTCGGCGCAGGATCGAGCGGTAGGCCTCTAGTTGCGCCGTGTAATGCGGCAGGCGTTCAGGAATGGACTGCGCGGCATCGGTCTTGAAATCGATCAGCACCCACGCGCCGCTGCCCGGGTCGATCGTGATCAGGTCCACGCGAGCGGACAGGTGCAGCGCCGTCCGGTCAGGGCCGCTCGCCCTCGCAAAGACATCCAGTTCGGCGGCCACAAGCTGCTCGCGCGCGTTCGCCAGCGCGGATAGCCACGGTTCGCGCTGCAGGTTTGCGCACAGCTCCGTGCCGCTTGACCCCAGCGCCTGCAGGCGCGGCTGCAGCAGCGTCATGAGATCCGCCTGCGGATCGCGGAACCACTGTTCCAGCGCGGCGTGCACGGCCGTTCCGAAGCTGCGTCCGCCGCCTGTACCGCCGCCTGTTATGCCACCTGTACCGCCGCGGGAGCCGCCCTCCGCCGACGCTGCGCCGGCGCGCAGGCTCTTGGCTGCGGTAGGACTCGCGGAGAAAGCCAGCGACTCGTGCTGACGCGCAGATGCACGTTGCCGCGCTCGCGCAGGAGGCCACTGGGAGCTGCCGGTGCTGCGCCGCGTTTCCGGGCGCGCATCGCAGGTTGCAGCCTCCGGGACGAGAATCCGGAACGGGCCGTGCTGAACGGCTTCGCGTGATCCCAGACTGCCGATCACCATCGCGTCCGCAAGGCAGGGCAACATTCCGGCATGGGCGCGCGCCGTGGCCGGATCGTCCGTGTAACCATCGGCGGAGAAATTGCCCATCAGGATCAACTCATCCTTGGGGCGTGTCATCGCCACGTAGAAGGTGCGCACATGCTCGGCCTGTTCAATGGCCTCGCGGAGCTCCCGAGCTTCGGCTTCCAGCAGATCGGGGAGCCCATCGAGCACCAGAGCCGTGCGCCCGCCCGAAAGGCGCGTGCTGCGCACAGGGTCTTCGTTGCGGTTGCCCGTGCGGTCGGTGTGGAGGCCCACCAGATACACACGCGGGAAGTCGAGACCCTTGGACTGGTGAATCGTCATCAGCTGCACGGCCTCGCTGGCTTCGCGCAGCGGCTTGGCCTCGCGTTGTTCACGCTCCGAATCCAGGTCGCGCCGGAGATCGCGCAGCAGCGCCGGTCCATCGCCACCCAGCTCCGTGAGACGCTGCTCCATCCGATCGAAGAACGACTGCAGGTTCGCGAGGCGGTACTCGCCCAGATAGCGCCGCGCTTCGAGCAGCTCGAGGCGGGTGCCTTCCCGCAGGCGCGTGAAGAATTCCTCGATCGTGCCCTCGCGCAGCAGATGCCGCAGCTCGCCGAGCAGCCGGACGCTTCGGCGCAGCAGCGGCGGCCAGTCGAGCGCGGATGCCTGCCCTTCCAGCAGCGTTGCCGCTTCCCGTGCGGCGTGGGCGATCGCAGCATCCAGCCGCGCCAGAGTCTGTTCGTCGCAGCCTTGGAGCTCGGTCATGCGCGCGAGGAACTGCTGGTTCTCAAGTGGAATCCAGGCCGCGTCCGGAACCCCGCAGGCGCTGCTGCGCAGGGCGGCCACCAGCGCCAGCGTGTCGGTCGGATCGATCGCCGCCCGCAGCCACGCGGCCGCATCGAGAATCTCCCGCCGGCGATAGAAGCTGCGGTCACCGCGCACCTCGTAGGGGATGTCGGCCTCGCGCAGAGCCGTCAGCAGTGCCTCCAGCTGTCCGCTGCGGCGCACGAGGATCGCGTGGGCGTCGAACGGATTGCCCTGATTGCGCTGCGTGAGGATGTCCTGCGCAATCCAGCGCGCTTCGAGGTGGCGCGCCCTGTCCGCGGAAGGCTCGCCGCTGGCATCCCAGGTGCAGATGACGCGCAGATCGGAGCCTTCGCGGTCCTTGTGAGCGACCAGCGGCTGGAAAGGCGGCTGCACGCCCGGCTCTGCGCGCATGGCGGGGGAGAACACGGATTCGACTGCGGAGAGGATCTTGGGCGTGGAGCGGTAGTTGCGCGCCAGCAGGCCCAGCTCTCCGCCCAGAGCCGTGACCTTGTGCTTGAAGTCCTCGTAGGCCTGCAGATCGGCGCTGCGCCAGGCGTAGATCGACTGCTTGGGGTCGCCGACGATGAACAGCCCCGGCCGGCGACGCGCCTTGGGGTCCAGCGCGAGGCGCTCGACGAGCTCGCATTGCACAGGATCGGTGTCCTGAAACTCGTCCACGAACAACTGCTCGATTCCGCCCGAAAAAGACTGGCACAGGTGCGGGTTGCGCACGATGGCGAGCGCGCCCTGAAGCAGGTCCTGAAACGTGACGACGCCCTCCCGGTGCAGTTCGTGTCGCAGCTCCAGCAACAGCCGGTGCAGCAGCTGACGCACGCGCTCGTAGCCGGCAGCTTCAATGTCGAGCAGGAGCTCCAGCCTAGGCTGCAGGGTCTGCATCAGACGCTGCACGGCTCCCTGATCTGCAATCACCTTCTGCTCGGATTTCGTGAATGTTCCCTTGGAGAGTGCGTGCAGTTTCTTGAGCGTGCTCTCGTCAAGTACTGCCTTCCAGGCCTGCAACGCCTCGGAAAGTGCTTCGAATTCGGCGGGCGGCGAGTCCAGCAGCTGACTCAGCGCATCGGTCGCATGGCGCAACGTGATCGGCACCTGCGTCGTGCTCGAGCCTCTGGCGTTTGCAAAAGGTTTCAGCGCCTGCGTCGCCCGTTCCAGGCAGGGCAGAAGATCCCGGAGGTACGCACGCAGCGTCGTAGGCGTGAAGCGCGGCTCGGCGAGCTCCTCCGCCGGCACGGACTGCTGGACAAGAATCTCCAGGCAGTCGACCAGACTCTGCGGAGAGCCGTCCGCGCGCAGATATTCCAGCCACAGCGCATCGACCGGCCCGTCGAAGGCCCGGCGGAACTCGGCATCGACAACGCGGCGAATGCACTCGCGCAAGCCGTGTCCATCTCCGTCGATGCGGTAGCCGAAGGGAAAGCCCGCCGCCTCGGGATCGAGTCGCACAAGCCGCTGCGCGAAGGAGTGCAGCGTCATGCCCACCGGCTCCGTCAGCGCATCGAGCAGCGCCTGAGCCCGCTGTGCGCGACGGCCATCCGTATCCGGCAGCTCGGCTTCGTCGAGTCCGCGCGGCAGGGTGCCTTGAGCAATCCCTGCAAGTGCATCGCACAGGCGCGTCTGCATCTCCGCGGCGGCCTTCTCGGTGAATGTCAGCGCCAGCAGGCCACGCAGCACCGTCTTCGGGATCGAATCGGCACCGGCGCTCGCCGTTCCGCTCGCCGCAGCATGGGCGACAGCGCGCTCCCACCCGATGCCCAGGCACCAGACGCACAGGCGCGCGACCAGCAGCGCGGTCTTGCCTGTGCCTGCGCCGGCTTCGATCCAGACCGGCGCATCAAAGCAGCGCTTGGCAAGACGGCGTGCGGACTCGTCGGCCTGCAGCGCGGAGTGGTGAGTGTCCGCACCGCTCATGCGCTCCCTCCTTCGCCGCTACCGGAGCCGGTGTCCGCTCCGTCTTTCAGTCGGAGTGCCGCCCGCGCCGCGCGCTCGTCGGGCGGCGCATCCTCCGGCAGGGGATTCGGATCGGCGAGCCACGCCTGCATGCGCAGCTTCGCGCCGGAATCGCCGCGCAGGCAGGCCAGCCTGACCTCGCAGTATTGGCAAGCCGTCGGCTCCGCCTCCTTGTCAGCCTGCGCAAGCCGAGGCACGAAGCCTCCCTCGACCCACACGGCATCCAGGCGCTCGAGCGTGGCTTCCAGAGCCTCGCGAATGGCCGCATCCGGCGTGTACTCGAACACGCGAGCGTGTTCGGGCGCAGCGGGCGCCAGATAGTGGTAGCGCCCGCGGGCATCCTTCGCGGCAGCGTACACCGCGGCCTGCAGATGCGTGCCGGCGCGCAGCGCCTTGAGTTGCTTCTCCGCGTGGTCGTTCTTGGTGTTCGTCAGCGGCTTGCCCGTCTTGAAGTCGATCCACAGCTCGCCTTGCTCGTCGCGCTCGACACGGTCGGCCCGGAAGCTGACCCGACGCGCACGGCCGGGAATGGCGAGCTCGCCCTTGAGCTCGCTGCCGACGATCTCGCGTGTGCAGGTGCGGTAGTGGTCCCCGGCAGCCTCCAGATAGGGTTGCATCTTCTCCACGAGCCAATGCCTCAGACCCAGCGGCGCGAGCTGTTCCTCGCGAATGACATGCAGCGCCGCCTCCTCTGCCTCGCGCTGAACTTCCTGCCGGGAGGGCCAGGTCGCACGCGCGCCGGGCCGCGCGAGCTTCTCCAGCACGCGGTGCACGGCGATGCCGACGATCTGCGGCGAAAGCTCCGGAACGAAGGCCAGCGGGTCTTCGATCCGTCCGAGTCTCATCCCGCGGCGCAGGAAGGCCTGCCAGGGGCAACCGGAGGTGTTCTCCAAAGCACTGACGGAGATGGATCGATCCGGCGGCAAGGCCTTGCCCACGCGACCAAGGAAGGCACCCGGCGCCGGACGCCGGTTGTGTGCCGGCTCCAGCTCATGCAGCACGGCGGCGTGAGCGCGAGCGAGCTGCGGCTCGCAGACGTCGGCGAGGATTTCGGCGTGCGGGCGCGCTCGCTCGCACAGCGCCATGGCCAGCGCACGCTCTTCCGGCAACGCGTCTGCGCGCCCCGGCCAGTTCTGCGGCAGCTCGCACGGCGGCGGCGCTTCCCTTTGCCCGGCACGCAGCCAGGCTTCGACGAAGGGCGAGGGCCGCAGCTCGGATCCGGCATCATCCCCCAGACTCCAGGACATCGTCACGCGCGGAGCGGCGCGCAGCAGGCTCTCGAAGTAATAGCGATCCTCGGCCGCGATCCCGCTCTTCAGCGGCAAGGTCTCCAGCAAGGGCAGCAGTGCGCGGCGTGCCGAATCGCTCAGCAGCAGGTCCTCGGCGACGCGCGAGGGGAAGCTCATGGCCTGCAGGCCGATCACGAAGAGCTCGTCAAAGGTGTGCCCACGTGCCTCCATGACATTGAGCAAGGCGACGCCGCCTCCTTCGCCCGCCAGCGGTGTCCGGCAGCGCTCGACCCATTGCGCCGACAGCCATTCGAGCAGTTCCGTACCACGCCAGCGCCACTGCGGAGGCGAGTCTTCGATGCACTCCTCCACGAGCTCTTCCAGTGCCTGCGAGTCGACATGGAAGTGCGTCACGAGCCAGTCGCGGCAGGCCGGGGCCAGCGTGCCCGCGGGTTCTTCGCGCGCGCACAGTGCCTCCCACTGCGCGAGCTGCTCTCGAACGACCCGCTGCAGGGTTTCGATCTCCGCGCGAGCCACGGTCGTCTTGCGCTGAGCGCCGGACTCGTCGTCGAGCACGGCGGGTACCGGCAGCGTCACGCCGCGCAGACCCTCCATGCGCGGTTCGAGGTCCAGCGTTGCCAGCTGTTCCAGAGTATTCGCGCCCAGCAGATGGCAGGCTGCCACGGCGAGGCTCGCACGCCGCGTCGCCTCATCGCCGAAGATCCGCGGTTGCGCCATGCGCCAACGCTCCAGACCAAGCGCACCGCAGTGGCTGGTCACATCCCGCAGAGCGCGTGCCGCGCGATCCCTGCCATCGGGGGAACCGGGCACTCCCAGCCCGGAACAGGGGATGCCCAGAGCGCGCAACTGCCGTCGCAGGCGCGGTGCGCAGGTTTCCAGATCGCGCGCGACGATGGCGATGCGCTCCGGCGCAGTCCCCTGTGCCAGCGCGCTTTCCACCGCGCCGGCCACCGCGCGCAGTTCGGCGCCGATAGAGCGGCCGCGCAGCAACGACACGTCGGCGATCGGATCGCGCCTCAGGGAAAGGTCCGCAGCGTTCATCGCCGGCGAGAGGGAGCTCAGCCAATGCGCTCCAAACTCACACGGCTCCAGCGTGCTTGCCAGGCCATCCTGAAACAGTGTCGTGACCGGCAGCTCCAGCAGCGCGTGCAGCAAGTCCGTGGCACTGCCGGTGGCGTCGGCGAAGCCATGAATGTGAATCCAGCGCGCATGGAGAGGAACGTCCGGCCGATCCCGACGAATGGCCGCCGCGGCGCGCTGAAATTCCTCACCGGGCAGACAGATGCCGGATTTCTCAGCCAGACGCTGCACCTCGCCGGCGACGCGCAGCACGAGCGCGGCGTGGGCGCGCTCGCTGTCTCTCAGCGTGACCGCATCCAGAGCCTCCAGGCAAGCCTCCATCTGCGTGTGGGTCCATTGAGAATGCAGCAGATCGCGCACGCTGCCTCCGAGGGCATGCCGCAGCGCGTCATCTGCTCCGGGCGGAGGTTCGAAAGCGATCAGGGCACGAGCAATCAGCGCCGCATAGGCCCCGGAACCCTGTGTCTGCGCGCGTGGCAGAACCTGACGCGGCAACTGCGGCAAAGACAGGAAGCGCACGCCCAGCAATACGCCGCCGCACTCCTGTACGGCGCGTGCCTGCAGATGTTGTCGCAGGCTGCGCGAGGGGACGATCACGAGCCCTGGCCGACGCAGGATCCGCGGATCCTGACGCAGGGCCGCCTGATCGGCTCGAATGCGCTCCAGCCAGCGCTGTTCCAGACCGAGCGCTCCGGCGCCCCAGACGATCTCTGCTCCCATGGGAATAGTCGAGCAAACGCCGGCGCGGCGGACAATGGTTCCGGACACTGCCCGCCGCTACACTCATCGGCCGCATGAGCGCTCTGATCCGAACCCTCGCCTGTGTTGGTCTGCTTGGCCTGTCCGCCTGCGATGAGTCCGATGCCGTCGCGGTGCGCCTGCGCGTGGCGCCGGACTTCTCCGGATCGCTGACCGTGTCCTCGCTGAGCCCCAAGGAGGCACAGGCACCCGTCGCGCTGAGCAACAGCGGCGTGTCCTGGAAGAGTCAGGTCGAACTGCGCGCCGCCGCGGGCGATTTTGCGCGCCTGTCGGAGCTCAAGCTCTCGGATGTCGAGCTCAGCGGCGGTGAGGGTGCCGACGGGCTGTGCTTCCTGCGCCTGCGTCTGCCGCGCGGCGAGAACGTGCAATGGGCCCGCGAGCTGGTTCCGCTCGACGGCGGTCAGCGGCGTGATGCGGCCCGCGCGCTCGATCCCAAGGGCAAGGCCGATGGCGTGGGTGAGTCGATCAAGTTCGAGATCACGCTCCCGGCCAAGGTGCTCGGCAACGGTCTCTCCGGTCGCACGCGCGGCGTCAAGCTCGACAGCGACAACGAAATCGCGACATTGGTCGTGCCGGTCACCACAGCCACATCCGCGGGCGAGCCGCTGGTCTGGCACCTCACTTGGCAGAAGTAGCCTGCGAGTCGGTGCTGGTCGGCGCGTAGCGCGCCAGATAGGGGCGCACCTCAAACTTCCTGGCCGTGTTCGATGAGCTCATGTAGCGAATCGAGCCGAAGATCGGGCGCTTGGGCGCCCAAGGTCGGTCGAAGCGGCCCAGTACCCAGAAGATCCCGCTGTAGGAGTTGGGGTCGCGACCATCGAGCGCGTACTTGTTGTTGAGCTCGATCATCACCGCCAGCGCTTCGCGGGGTGAGCGCGTCCACTCGAGGATCTTCTTGCCCCACAGCATGCGCAAGTAGTTGTGCATGCGTCCTTCGCGGGTCAGCTGCCGCATGGCGGCGTTCCACAGGGCGTCATGCGTGCCAGCGGACTCGAACTCTTCCAGCGTGTACACATGCTCGCGCTTGTCGCAAGCGTGCTCCTCCAGCGTCGCCCGCGCCCAGTCCGGCAGGGACTCGTAGCGATCGTGATCGCGGCGCTTGTGCGCAAACTGATACCCCAGTTCGCGCCACGTGATCAGCTCGTCGAGGAAGCTCTCCGCGCTGGCGCCCATGTTCCACCAGCCCTCGCGCTTGCCGGAGGCTTTGTCGGAGACATCCGCGCTCTTCCAGCCTTCGTGCTGAGCGACCTCCCGCAGCACCTCGTGCACCGAGAGCTGACCGAAGTGAATCCAGGGCGAGAGACCGCTGGAGGCATCGCTGGTCGGCTCGCTGCGCTCCGTGCCATAGCGCGCGAGGCGCTCGCGCACAAAGTGCCGCAGTGCTGCGCGCGCCGCTGCGCTGCCGCCGCGTTCACCGCCGCGTTCACCGCCGCGTTCACCGCCGCGTTCATCGACCGGCGCGGGGGTCTGCGGGACGCCGGCCTTGCGGGCGTCGAAGCGCGCAAGGTCCGTGGCCCCATAGCGCTTCGTGAACTCGCGCGGCAGCACGGCATCGCGCGGCATGCGGGCGGACGCCAGGCGGTCTTCGGCCGGAAACTCATCGAGCCAGGGCCGCAGGTTCTTCTGCAGGTGCCTGCGAAAGGCGTAGGCCGTAGGAAACGTCTGCGCGCAGGTCGCCAGCGGCAGGATGCCGGTGGAGTCGACGACCTCGAGCGGCACCTTCAGCTGGCGTGCGGCGGCCACCTGCATCGCCGGATGGAAGTAGCAGGGGTACTCATCGGTGACCACGAGCGCTGCGCGTTCGCTCAGCAGCGCCAGCGCTCCCTTGGCGGCGCCGACTTCCGGCTCGATGTGCGGCGCATAGCGCACTCGGGCGGCCTCGAAGGCGCTCTGGTTGTCGCGCATGCCATCGGCAACGAAGGCATGGAAGCGGGCGCTGGCCCACGGATAACCCGCACGCAGAGGCTCGTAGACCAGCAGCGGCAGCTGCAGCCGCTCACACCAGCGCACCGCGCGGTCCAGCGCGAAGTTGTACTGAGCCCGCCGGGTCGCACTCATCCAGTACAGGACGTACTCGCCATGTGCGGGAGTGCGAACCTCATTGGCAAGCCGGATGCGCGGATGCGGAACGGAGTCGAGTGCGCTCATGTCAGCGATAGGGGTTGGGGGCTGTGCTCAGCCGCTCGAGCAGGCCAGGCGCCAGACTCGCGGCGCACAACAGCCCCACCAGCAAGGTGCGCGGCCAGAATGACTGCCAGCCCAGCGCGAGCAGGCCTCCGAGCAGGCACAGCGCACTGGTGCGGGAGAGATCGGCGTACAGCCAGCCGCACAGCACCAGCGCGATCAGCAGCGCCGCCAGGCCTGCGCGCAGCGGGCGGGTGAGCTCATGCTGCGGACGTCGGAACTGTCCCAGCGCGACCAGCCCCAGCGCCCCCGCGAAACCCGCGGCATAGAGCGCCAGCGTGACGCTGTGGGCGAGTATTAGGCTCGCGGAAGCGGTGGCGAGCAATAACACCCAGGCGGGAGCGCAGCGTGCGGCCGACTGGGTGCGCGTTGCGCCCAGCAGCACCAGCACCGTCAGCAGCGCCGCGATGGCCCTTTCCCACACGGGCCATTGCGAGGGTTCCAGTCGCAAGGAGAGTACGACCACGGCAGCCGGACCCGGCAGCGCCGCGAGGTACACGGGCTTGCTCGCGATGCCCAGCAGCGCACCCAGTGCTGCCAGCATCCACAGCCAGTCGCGGCTGGAATGGGGCGTCGCGGTCAACGGGGCGAGCTCGGCGAAATGAGCCCATTGCGCGCAAGCAGCCGCGAGTGCACAGGCCAGCGCTTGCAGCCAGCTGTTGACGCGCAGCAACAAAACGCTGCAGACGACGAGAATCGCCGGCAGCGCAAAGCCCCACAGCAGTGTTTCTGCGGGCAGCACGGGTTCAGCGGGTCAGTTCCAGCGAGAGCGTGATCTCCACCTCGTCGCCGATGCCCTCGAGCATCGTCTTCATGCCGAAGTCGCTGCGCTTGAGCGTCGTCGTGGCGTGGAAGCCCACTCGTTCGCCGAAGCGCTCGGTCTTGGAATTGCCGGTCGTCTCGACCAGCAGCGTGATCGGCTTCTTGACGCCGTGCATTTCAAAATCACCGCTGACGGCGAGCTTGTCGCCGCGAGCTTCCACCTTGTTGCTGGTGAAGGTCAGCTTGGGGAATTCGCGTGCCGAGAAGAAGTCCGGGCTGGTGAGGTGGCCATCGCGATCCTTGTTGGCCGTGTCGATGCTGGAGACATCGATCTCGCAGCGCACCGACGACTTGGCGAGCTCGGCCGCATCGTGCACGACCTCGCCGCTGAAGCTGTTGAAGCGGCCGTAGGCCCAGGAGGTGTTGAGGTGCTTGACCTTGAAGAGCACCGTCGAGTGGACGGTGTCGATCTTCCAGGCACCCGCAGGAGTGACCGCCAGCGCCTCGCCGCGGTTGGAGAGCAGGAGCAGGGGGGCGCAGGCCAGGGTGAGAACGAACAGAGTGGTACGGAGCATCGCGGGTCGTAGGTTGAGCAGGTTCGGGAGCCTGTTCGACGCCCCCGCACCTGCGGATGCGCCTACAGACCGGGCAGGATGGTACCGACCGCGCCGCCTGTGCTGAGTTGGACCGGCGTAAGGTTCGGGTTCAGCGGCCAGGTGGCGGCGACCTGCGGCTGCTGCGTGCTCAACACAAACGATCCCATACTCGTGACTCCCACCGCTGAGCCGAAGCTCGCGTCCTGGGTGTTCCACTCCGACACGGTGCCGCTCGGCAGGTGCACGCGGTGCAGGAGCGTCGGACCCTGATTGCCCGGATCGGTGACGAACGCGAGCCAGCCGTCGCGGCGCGGCGCGTAGTCCGAATAAATCGTGCCATCGGGCGCGCTGGTGAGCAGCATCGGCAGCTGGCTGAGGTTGGCCGGGAAGCGGTAGAGCTCCTGCGGCTTGTTGCCGTCCGAGCGGCGGATCTCCATCGTCATCCAGCGACCGGCGATCTCCGTGTGATCCAGCGACTTCACGTTTTGCAGCACCACCTGAGGCGCCTGGCCGGGGCGGATCAGGTAGACCACGCCCCCGGTCGGATTTGAGTCGTGCATCAGCATGCTGATGCCGTCGGGCAGCAGGTGCACCACTTCGGGCTTGACGATCGGTACGGCGGTGAAGGGAGCCTGCGCATCGCCGGAGAACATGCTCAGGTTGATGAAGCTCGGACCGGCTCCCGGCGGCAAAGCCACCTGAAACAGATCGAGCGCATCCAGAGTCGGCTGCGGATTGGGGCCGACCTGGGCATCACCCACGGCCACCTGGAATGCGCCGCCGATGCGAAAGATCGCCAGTCCGATTTCGTCGAGCGTATCGATGAAGTTGGCATTGGACGTGATCAGATCCGTCTGCGGAGCGCTCGGCTGCTCGATGTTGGCGAGCACCATCTCCGAACCGGTGGCGGTTTCGATGCGCCAAGCCGCCTGCGTGCCCTCTTCGCTGATCGCCAGATAGGGCCCGTTGACGATCTCGGGCGCGAAGCCCGCCAGCGCCACCTGTGCGGGCTGCGTGCTGATCTGAACGGGCGCCCCGCTGCCATCCAGCGCGAACACATGCTGCTGCGTCACGCTTTCGCCGGCGCTGGTCAGGAAGTGGAGACCGTTGCGGCTGCGCACCAGCTGGCGCGCGTAGTAGGAGACATTGCTCAAGGGGAGCGTCACACTGCTCACTTCGCCCGTGCCTCCCAGCGGCGCACGCCAGATGCCGGACGTGCTGACCGCGAGGAACGCCTGCGCACCGACCGCCAGTCCCGCGGAGCCGAAATCCTGCGGCGGCGTGTTGCCGCTGCGCAGATGCGAGAGTCCCTGCAGCAGATCCAGCTCGTAGAGATCGCCTTCGTGCGTCGCGCGCGTGGCGACGAGCGCATGGGAGCCGGAAGGTGAGATGGCGATGCGCTCGAGGAACGGATCGCCGGTGGCGCTCGTGATCTCAAGCAGCGGCAGCACTTGGCCCTGCGAACTGATGCGGAAGTAGCCGTAGCCCGCGCTGCCGTTGAGAGCGGGGCGCGTGTACTTGTAGAGCGAGCCCTTCTGCGCCGGCAGCGCCAGACGGCTCGCCGGGGTGTCCAGGCGCAGGCGGGGACGCTGCGGCAGGAACTCTTCAAGCTCCGTGCGGCCCGTGAAGTCCAGCGGCAGCAGTTGAATGCCTTGCAGGGTGGCAGGGGCCTGCAGCTCCTGTCCGCTCAGCTCATCGAACACCCGCACGGTCGCGGCCGCGGGGTTGGTCTGCTCGAGAAAGACCACCTGGCCGGCACGGAGCGGTTCCGTGACGAGGGCAAGCAGACCTGCGGTGCAATACAAAGCGCGCATGAAGGAACTCCTGGATACTTCAAAGCCTATGCCAAGACCGCACCCCCTGCGGGAGGATTCCGGGGGGCTTCTGCGGGTGTCGGGGCGGCAATCTGTCCAGATTCTGGATACACTTTCCGAAACAGGGACAGAACGATGACCCTTCCCGCAGCATGGCCCCCGGGTTTCCAACCCCTGCAGAGGCTCTCCCAAGGCGTGCAAGGCAGCGTCTGGAAGGCCCTCGCGGGTGAGGAGCCCTGTGTGCTGCGGGTCTACCGCAACACGCAGGCCGCCCAGGAGTTGGACGCGTTGGCAGGGCTTCAGGATCCCTTGCTGGCACGCCTGCTCGACTTTGGCACGCTGCCTGATGGCACCTTCTGGCTGGCCCGCCAGTGGATCGATGGTCAGCCGCTGCCCGCGGATCTGCGGGCGCACTCCGAGAGTCAGGTGCGCGAGTGGTACGCGGGGCTTTGCGCTGCGCTGGAGCGTCTGCACGCAGCAGGCCTCGTGCACGCCGACCTCAAGTGCGCCAACGCCATCCTGACCGCCTCAGGTCAGGTCGTCCTGACCGACTTCGGCCTGGCGCAGCGGGTGCGCTCGCGCGCCGAGCAGACCGGCGTCAGCGGGTCGCTGTCGACACTCTCGCCGGAAGCCCTCGACAACCTCGAGCTCGACGCGCGAGCGGATCTGTTCGCCGTGGGCGCGATGCTCTACGACGGACTGTGCGCGCAGCCGCGCGCGGTCGATGAGTTCTATGCGCGCTTTCCTGCCGAGGACTTCTTTGCGAGCGCGCAGTCAGGTGCCGAGCAGCTGCCGGAATGGTCCCGCGCACTGATCGGCGACCTCGTACAGCGTGATCGCGAGCAGCGGCCGCCGCGCGCCGGTACGGTGCGCATGCGCTTGCTGGGAGCGCGTGCTGGCGAGCGCGCCGGCCGAATCGATGCCGGCGGCGCGCGCACGGTCTGGCACTCGACGCCGCGCGAAGGCCGCGAGTCGCGCATGGCTCAACTCGAAGAGCGGCTGGAGCGCGACTGCGAGGCCGGTGAGCTGATCTGGATCGCGACGGAAGCGAGCGAGGACTGCGTGGCGCTGAGCGCGGAGCTGGCGCGGGCGGCCCAGGCTCGCGGTCGCAGTCTGGAGCGCGTGCCGGCCGAAGGCTGGCTGCGGCCGGGAGAGCATGCCCTGCGCAGCGATGCAGAGCTGGAGCAACAGCTGCAGACCGGCGCCGGAGCATTGCTGCTTCAACTGCCGCAGGCCGGGCCGGCGGAGCTGCGGGCGCTGGCGCGTCTGGCACGTCTGCACGCCACGCTGGAGCGGCGTCGGGCGCTCGTGTGGGTGGGTTCAGACTGGCCCGCGGATGGCGCGCCGCCGCCGCGTACGCTGCGCTGGGCGCTGCGCACGCGGGAGGATTGGGAAGCGCTGCTCGCTGCGCGTCTGGAGCCGAGCTCGCAGCAGCATGCGGGCACGCTCGCCGAACGTGCGCATGCTGCAAAGCTGGCCCCGGAGCTGCTTGCGCGCCAGGCGGAGGATCAGGGCGTGCTCGCCCCGACCGATCGCGGCTGGCGCGTGCTCGGTGATCCCGCACGTCTGGTGCTGGAGCCGCCCGTTCCGACTGCGGCGGATCCCGCGCAGCGTGCCGAGCAGCTGAGCATCCTGCTGCGGTTGGATCCGCTGCACCGCGAAGGTGGCCTCGAGCGCTATCCCGAGGAGGAGCGCTGCGCCGTGCACCGACGGCTTGCCACGCAGGTCGAGACCCCGCTCGAGCGGGAGTTCCATGCGTACCTCTCGCAGAGCGGAGCATCCAAGACGGAGGCGGCCATGGCGGAACTGGCCCAGGCGGTCGCCGAGTGCACCGAACGCGGACAGACCGAGCGCAGCCTGTGGGTGCTGCAGCGCGTGCGCGAGTGCCTCGCCGGCCGCGAGCTTCCGGCATGGCTGCGTGCCGAGGAGGCTCAGGCCTGGATCCAGCTGGGCGAGTTCGAGCGCGCGCGCGCTGTGCTCGAGTCAGGAACACCGACGCAGGACGCACGCGCGCGGGCGCGATTGCTGCTGGTGCGCGGACAGTTGCTGGCGAGGCAACGTCAGTTTGCCGACGCGCTGGAGTGCCTGTCGCAGGCATCGCAGCTCGATTCCCAGGCGCGCAATGCCGCGCTGCTGGCGGAGGCGCAGGTGTGGCTGGAAAACGGCGAGGAAGCGCGGCTGGAAGCACTGCGCGTGGTGGAACCTGCCGACTGGCGCACGGGCTACAACCTTGACATGTTGCGCGCGATCGCCCGCCTGCGCCTAGGCGAGCTCGCAGGAGCCCGCGAGTTGCTGGAAGCTCGGAGCGCGGAGGCGCAATCGCGCGGGGATGCACTCGCGGGCGCGGCGGCACAGCTCAATCTGGCGCAGCTGGAACGACGGGAAGGGCACACGGCCGAGGCGCTCGGGCACTACGCCGCTGCGGCGGCCGGCTACCAGCAGGTCGGTTCGCTCTCCGGACTGGCCCAGGCATTGGGGCAGCGGGGCATTCTGCTGCGCGAGCTGGGGCAATTGCGCGAGGCCAGCGCCGCGTTGGAAGAGGCACTGCGCCTGCGCGAGCGCCTCGGCGATCCGCTGGCGGTGCTGCGCACGCGCGCCACGCTCGGTCTGGTACGCGCGGAGCGCGGCCATCTCGCGGGTGCGCGCGAATGCCTCGAGGAGAGTGCGGCGGGGCTTGCCACAAGCCCGCAAGAAGCGGCGCTGCTGAGTGCCCGCGCCCTCGAGCTCAAGTCCCGCGTACATGCGCGCGTGGAGTGGCCGGCCGCGCTGGAGCAAAGCGGCGATCCGCGCGTGTTGCTGGCACTGGCCCGCGCCTGTGCCAACCTCGGACAGCACGCGCGTGCCCGAACGATCGCGCAGCAGGCGTCGGCAGCGGCCGAGCGCCTGCGCAACTCCGGGCTGGCGCGCGAAGCTCAGGCTCTGATCGCGCAACTGCGAGGCGAAACGGACGGCAGCCTCGCGCTGCGTCTCGCGCAGTGGTCGGAGAATCCCCAGCGCGAGGAGGAGTGGCGCCGGCTTGCGCAGCAGTCCGCGCTCAGCGGGCGTGACGATGTCGCCGCACGCTTTCATCTGGCCCTGTGTGCGCGCAGTCCGAATGAAGCGCTGGTGGCGGAAGACTGGCGGCAGGCCCAACGCCACCTCGAAGCGGTGCTGGCCGGTTTGTCGCAGGAGGAACGCATGCGCGCCCTGAACTTCCTGCTGGGGCGCGCGGATCCGCTGCCGGGCGAATGGACGCGAGCCAGGCGACGAGCCGAAAACGGAGAACTTGACATGGAACTGCTCAAGGTGCTGGAACTGAACCATCGACTGGTGCTGCAAGAGGCGCTGCCGGAGTTGCTGGGCTCCGTGGTGGAGTGCGCGCTGGAAGTCAGCGGCGCCGAGCGCGGCTTCCTGGTGCTGGCCACCCGCGGCGAACTGCGCATCGACACGGCGCGCGATTCCCGCCGCGGGGCACTCGAGGAGCCGGAGCTGGAGCTCTCACGCAGCGTCGTGCGACGCGCTCTGGAGCTGGGTAGGCCTCTGCGCATCTCCAATGCGGCGCAGCACGTGGATCTCGCCAGCGCTCCCAGCGTCACCGCGCTCGATCTGCGCGCCGTGCTGTGCGTGCCGTTTCGGATCGAGGCGGATCTCGATGGCGTGATCTACGTCGATCACCGCGCTCGCAGCGACGCGTTTGGAGAGCGCGCCGAGCGCCTGGTCGCATTGCTCGCGGATCAGGCTGCGCTCGCCATCCGACAGGTGCGCCGTCGCGAGGAAATCCAGGAGCTCAACCGCGAGCTTGCGCGCGAGAACGCGCGCAAGGAATCGGATCTGCGCACGGCGCAGGCGGCGCTGGCGGCGCAGGAACTGGCGGTGCCGCCCAGCGGGCTGATCGGCAGTTCGGCCGCGATGCGGCGCGTCCACGGTTTGATCGAGCGCGCGGCCCGCGCCCGGCTCCCGGTGCTGGTCCGCGGCGAATCGGGCACGGGCAAGGAGCTTGCGGCGCGCGCGCTGCACCAGCTCTCCCCGTGGTCGGACAAGCCCTTTGTGGGGGAGAATTGCGCCGCTTTCCCCGAGGCTCTGATCGAGACCGAGCTGTTCGGGTCCAAGAAGGGCTCGTATACCGGCGCGCTGGAAGACCGCATGGGTCTGTTCGAGCGAGCCGGCGGCGGCACTCTGGTCCTCGATGAGATCGGCGACCTGCCGCTGGAACTTCAGGCCAAGCTGCTGCGAGTGCTGGAGACGGGCGAAGTGCGCCGCATCGGCGACAGTCAGGTGCGCAAGGTCGAATTCCGGCTCATCGCCGCGACCAACCGCGATCTGGAGGCGTGGGTTGCCGAGGGCCGCTTCCGAGCGGACCTGTACTACCGCCTGGATGGCCTGCGCATCGACATGCCGCTCTTGGGCGAGCGCCCGGGTGACATTCCTGAGCTGGTGGATCATTTCCTGCGTCTGGAGAGCGCGCGCAGCGGGCGCCCCTGCCGGATCGAGGCGCCAGTGCTGGCGGCGCTGATGGCCCGCGAGTGGCCGGGCAACGTGCGCGAGCTTGCCAACGAGGTCGCGCGGCTGCTGGTGCTCTCCGGCGGCGACACCATCCGCGAACCGGCGCTGGTGCGTCCGGCGGCCGCTGCGGTTGCGGGAGGCCCGGGCGGCGGCGTGCGCACGGAACCCACCTCGCCCGAGCAGATCCGCCCGCTCGCCGAGCTCGAGCGTGACGCGATCGAGTCCGCCGTCAGCGCCTGTGCGGGCGACAAGAGCCTCGCTGCGGCGCGTCTGGGCATCAGTCGCGCCAAGATCTACCAGCGCTGGAAGGAATGGCACGGCGACGGCGAGTGAGTGCCGTCCGCGGGGCTTCCTGACGCTTTGGCGCGTATGCGCGTCAGCGCGGTTCGAGGAGGTCGCGCAGACCGCGCTCCAGCCCTGATTTCAGCTCGGACTTCAGATCCTGCTCCAGCTGCTTGAGCCTGCCTTGCACGTCCTTGAGCATGTCCTTCGGCAGGAAGTCCGCACCGGAGCGCGCAATCTCCTCCAGCGATGCTTCGATCAAGGCGTCGAGCACCACACCCGCGATGTGCGCGGCATCGCCGTCGCTCTGCAGCCCCTTGAGTTCCAGACGCGGCAGCTTCAGTTCCTTGCGCCCATCGACCAGCGGCACGCCTTCCAGCGTCAGGCCGCAACGCAGGTCTTCGAGCACGATGCTGTCAATGATGATCCGGCGCGACGAGCCGGTCTCCTGCTGCGATGCTTGATCTGCGGGCTTCTGCCGGGCACGCACCGCATCGAGGATGCGCTGGTAGTTGGTGCCGGAGCTGTTGCGCTCGATTTCCAGCTGCAATCCGCGCACGCGCATGGTCTTCACGTGAATGCTGCTGGAGAGAATCGTGCCGTTGTCCCACTCGGCGCGCAGTTCCTCGCAGCTCAGGAACTTGCGCTCCGAGAAGCCGGCGGGATTGTCGAGTGCCAGGCTCGCGATGCCCAGATGACCCTGAAAGAAGCCTGCGTCGACGCCGCCGACGCGCGTGGGCACGCCGCTTGCCGCGCTGCCGCCATTCTCGATTGCGGAAGCGATCAGCCGATCCAGGAACAACACGGCGGCACCGCCGATCGACACGAGGATCAGCAGCAGGATCAGGAGCCATTTCTTCATGCCGCAGAGCCTAGCGGCTCGCGAGGCTCATTGGCAGAACTCGACGTGCAGCGCGTTGGAGAGGCCCAATCCATGGCTGCCGGCGCTGTCGCGCAGGATCGCCTGGTAGTTGCGGGACGTGTTGGCCATGCCTGAGAGCAGCGGAACCGGGAAGCTCGCGCTGCCCGTCGCATCAAGATTGGTGACACCCAGTCGAGCCGTCGAACCGCCCAGGTACAGCGCGCCGCCCGCGAAGGGGATGGTGGCCGAAGAGGGGCTGTGCAGCACCATCGCCAGCGCACCGGGCACGCCGGACTCCAAACGCAGGTTCAGTCCGGATCCGCCGATGCGTGGTGAGCCCAGAGCGCGCAGATGCGGGATGCGGCCGTTGGAGCCGCGCTTGCCCAGTCCGTACTCGACCGGCTCGACGCAGGCACCGGCGCTGAACGAAATCGTGCTCTCGAGCATGCGCGTCGGCGAGCTCTTGCCGTGCTGCACCCACTGGTTGTGGGCGATCTGTCCGAGGTTGTTGGTCGTGTTCTCGTCGCGCAGGAACTCGATGTACTCCTTGGTGGTCGTCTGGTGCCAGACGCGCACGCGCGCGCTCGCTGCATTGGCCGGAATCGTGTACCAGGTGTCGTCCCAGTACTGGCCTTCCGCGAACGAAACGCCGACCGGCTCGGCCTGGTGATCGAGGAAGCGGGGCAGGGAAAACCCGCGCGGCGGGATGCGGTTGTCCTTCAGCACAGAGTTGTTGAGCACGAAGTGGAAGCTCTCGCCGGCGGGTTTGCCGGTCTGCGCTGCCATGTAGGCATCGAGCCCGTGCTTGACCTCGTAAACCTTTGTGTCGCCCGTGCTCAGCACGGCGGTGGCAGGATCGTAGGCCCCACGAGTCGCAATCGTGTTGCCGGCGGAGTTCAGGAACTGAACCTCGATCCACATGCGCCGGCCTTCACCGTATCCCGTCGGCAGCTTGTGGCCGCTCTGATTGATGATGCGGACTCGCAGCTGATTGGTTTGCCAATCGAGCTCGAGATCCGCCGCGCGGGCCAGCATGGAGCCGTTGCGGCGGTGCGCCGCCTCGACGGATTCGGCGCTGAGTCCGGTTTCGGAATCGGGGTAGAGGCTGCGTACGGCGTGCAGCACCCAGGAATTCGCCCCGTTGAAGTCGTGCTGCGGCAGATCCGGACGGACTTCGCCGCCGAGCAGCGGCTGGCAGCCCGTGCCCGTGATCTTGGGCATGTGGCAGTCCTGACAGGACTGCACCATGTTCTTGTCGCCGCCGAATCGTCCGGTCATGTCGATGCCGCGCTTGGCGAAGTCGCTCTCCAGCCACTCGCTGAATGTGCGCTCGATCGGGAATTGATCCTCGCTCGAGTGCGTCGGATGCGGCTGGTTGGTGGCGTTCAGCTTGTAGCTGCCGTCCTGCTGGCGGCTGAAAGCCGGGTTGGAAACCTGGTGGCAGGTGGCACACAGCAGCGACTCGCGGTGGAAATTCGACTGCTCGAAGGCGTGGAAGAAGAAGTTCGGTCCCAGATCGAAGGGGCCGCGGCGCACATCAAAGGGATCAACGATGTACTGGCCGTTGCCCGGCGAGTGCGGCACCTGCGCAAGGCTCGCAAGGATGCCGGAATCCGATGGCGGGTTGTCGGGCGTGAGCACCGGATCGACCAGTCGGTGGCAGACGTTGCAGTTGACGCCGTCGAGATCGCCCTGCGAGGGATCGAGCGCGGAACCATCGGCCGGTGTCGCACGACCGGCGAGCCAGGCCCCCGGCGTGTGGCAGCGCATGCAGTACTCACCGGAACCGGCCGCGTCCTGGTTCGCGATCGTCATCGCAGCGTGGAAGATCGGATCTCGTCCAGCCTGACCCATCATGCTGGCGGCCCAGCGTGTGTAGGGTTCCTGCGCCTCGTCGTAACCCGAGTGGCATGTCGTGCAGCCGTTGGAGGGCACGATGGCATCGATGATCATGCCGGGCTGCGTACCCGGCTGCTGAAAGTCCGTGCCCGTGGTGGGCAGTGGCAACTGGGAGAGCAGGCTGGCCGATGCCAGCGAGCCCAGAGACAGGACGCAGATGACAAGACGGGCGCGCATTGGAGTGGAGAAGAATTCTCTCCCACCCTTCAGCTTTCGGCAAGTTCCCCACAACGGAAGGTCGGACGGTTGCAGCCCGAAGCTGTGGAAAAAAAGGCGCAGTGCGGGCCGTGCGTCCTCTAGGAGCGCCGGGGGCATGGTGCCCGCGGCAAACCTTCAGGACTCCCCAATCGGATCTTCGCATGAGCATTCTTGCCTTCGCCCTGTGCTGCTCGCTGGCCCAACCGGCCCCGCGCCCTCTGTTTCAAGGACCCGGCATCGTCCCCGCGCCGCTGCACCCTTGCGTGCTGGCGATGAGCTCGCCGGAGCAATCCGGTCAGGTCGTGATCACCGAGTTTCTCAAAGACCCGGCCTTCGTCGCCGACACCAAGGGCGAGTGGATCGAGGTCTGGAACACGCTCGCCTGCCGGGTCAATCTCGACGGATGGACGCTCTCCGATGATGCGGGCAATTCCCACACGCTCAACGCCAACGGTTCGACGCAGCTGATCATGAAGCCCGGCGAGCGCTTCGTGCTCGCCATCAACGGCGACCCCGCTCAGAACGGCGGCATCAGCCCGCGCTATGTCTACTCGGGCTTCACGCTCGGCAATGCGGCGGATCAGATCATCCTGCGCAAGCCCGATGGCACGTTGGTCGATCGCGTGGAATACGACGATGGCGTGCTGTACCCCGACTCTCCGGGTCGTTCCATCCAGTTGCACCGCGATTACAGCACCGTCTACTTCAACGACGATCCGGGCGAGTGGTGCGAGTCGCAGACCGCCTGGAACAGCTTCAATACCGACACCGGCAGCCCCGGTGCTCCCAACCAACCCTGCTGGTGAGCTCTGGCACGCAGCACCACTGTCGAGCAGCCTGCGGAAATGCAGGCGGGCGACCCGATTCCGGGCCGCCCGCCGCATGCTCACGCCTGATTCAGGTCACTGCCAGGTGATCTGGTAGCCCTGCGTCGCGTTGAAGTTGGCGCTGGGGCAGAAGGTGGCGCAGGCGTCGCGGTAGTACACGAGGTAGAAGCGCGTGTCGCCCGTCACGAAGGCATCTCCCAGCGCGGCCGACTGCGCAGCCACGCCCGGA
This sequence comes from Planctomycetia bacterium, assembly GCA_005799545.1. Classification (GTDB taxonomy): domain Bacteria; phylum Planctomycetota; class UBA1135; order UBA1135; genus SYGM01. Next base: position 44,244 of record SYGM01000028.1, read on the forward strand.
CCGAAGTTGTAAACGCCCGCGCTCGACGCGCCAACGTTGATGCGCTTGAGCGTGCCGCCGAAGCAGCGCACGCCGTCACCGAAGGCAACGCCGGTCGGCAGGAGGCTGGTGCCCTGCAGCAGGATGCAGGTCAGGTTGTCGTTGAAACCCGCGCAGGTGCCGGTCGCCGTGGCGATGCCGCTGGCGGTCAGGACCAGCGCATCGGCCGTGGTGCTCGCCACGCCGCTGCCCGAGAGGACCGCGCCACCCGAGTTGGCCGAGTTGTTGCAGCCGGCGCCGGGGTTGCCGTTGTTGGCGCAAGGGCAGGCGATCACGCCGTTGACACCAGGCTCGCAGATCACGACGCCCGGAGCCGCGACGCAGCCGCCGTTGATGGCGCCCGGCGTGGGCGGACGAACGGGTGCCGCCGAGTTGGGATCGAAGTCGAGGAACAGCGTGGTGCTGAACGCGCCATCGCAGGGGCGGTAGATGCCGGCCGGCAGGAACGTTCCGGTGGCGGCGACATCCGGGCCGAGGACCGTCGCGCCGTCAAAGGTCACGTCCGCGCCGGTGGCCGGCGGCGGATCGATCACGGCGATGATGTCGAGGATCGTCGCGAGCGAAGGAATCGAAGTGGTCGTGCCGGTGGCGATGTTGGTGGCGAGCAGCGCCGTGATCGCGGCCGGGTTGGCCGTCTGAACGAGGTAGAACGTGTCCGAGCCGTTCTCGATCGCATCGTTGGCGACGCCGGTCGAGAAGTCCTGCTGGACGGGCTGGCCGAGGATCGTGCCTCCGTTGTTGGAGATCACGAAGTAACCGCTGGGAGGGATCACCGGCGAGGTCGCGTTGCCAAGGTTGTAGGCGCGGTCGAGGATACCGGCGGAGGCGCCGTCACCTTCGACGACCAGCACCATGTAGCCGGCGAGCGAGGTGCCGGGGGCACCCTTCAGCTCGATGAACTCGGCGATGTCGGTGCCGGTGGTGCTGATGTAGATCTCGTTGAGCGTCACCTGAGCGGACGCGGCAGAGGCAGCGCCGATGAGAGCGGCGCCGGCCAGAAAGAGTCGGTTGAGTTGCATGGTTCCTGAGTGCCTCTCGATGGAGAGAAAAGGGGAGATCTCGGGCCTTGTCCTGAACCCCGAGGTCTGACAAGCGTACCCCATCCCGGGCCGGCTCGGGTAGTCAAGTCCCGCCGAATTGCCGATCAAGGAGCCTTGATGAGCACCCTCAGCGAACCGCAGGTCCCGCAGGGCCCGTTGGCGGGCACCCGCGGCAGGGGGTGGCGGGGGCAGAACCAGGCCCACTGCGAGGGCGGAGCAGCGGCCTCGTTGCCGACGTAGCCCAAGCCCTCCAGCACGTTGCGGGCCCCGGCAAGGTGCTCCTCGGAGACCACCTTGGGGAACGGCGCGCTGACCCACGGCTGCTCCTTGGCGAGGTGCAGCAGCAGTCGCTCGACGAGCGCGGGCTCACGGGCGAAGCGGTTGTCGAGCTCTCTGGGGTCGGCGGAGAGGTCAAAGAGCTCGCTGCGCTCGGGATGACTCGGCCGCCAGATCAGCTTGTGCGGTCCGTCGATCACCATGTAGAGGAAGTCGTCGTAGGGCCGGCTCTGGACCATGCTGGCATTGAGGTCGTAGCCGTTGATCTGATCCGCGAAAGCCAGGCGCGGCTCCTCGGCACGCCCCTCGAGCAGGGCGCGCAGCGAGCGACCGCTGACGGGTTTGGGCGCACGCAGTCCCAGATAGTCGAGCACGGTGGGCTGAATGTCCCGCGAGCGCACCACGGGCTCGATCGCCGGACGCGGTCCTTGCTCGGGAATGCGCACGATCAACGGCACGCGAATCTGCTCCTGATACACCAGCCGGTGGTATGCCCAGCCGTGATCTCCCAGACCTTCACCGTGGTCGGCCACGACGACGAACAGCGTGCGCTCGTACTCACCGCGCGCGCGCAGAGCCTCGACGAGTCGTCCGAACTGAGAATCCACGTAGCGCACTTCGGCCGAGTAGAGCTCGCGGCTCGCCAGCGGCTGACCCTGCGGCGTGCGCGGCAGATCGGGCGGCAACTCGCTCGCGGGCGGAACCTTGACGGCATCGTGCGGATCCCAGTAGTGCACCCACAGGAAGAAGGGCCGCTCGTCCTCGCTGAGCCAGTCCAGCACCAGATCCGTCGTCTCGTCGGAGCGGCGCTGGAATTCAAGCACGTTCCACTTCCCGCCCTGACCGGGTTCCACCGTCGTATCGAAGCTGTCGAATACCTCGAACCCGTTGGCGAAGCCGAACCACGAGCTCACCGGAAAGGCGCTGTGGATGGCGGCCGTGTGGTAGCCGTTCTGCCGCAGGATCGTCGCCAGTGTCGGCACGTCCTTGCCCAGCCGGAAGCCGCTGCCCGCCGCCAGCACCCGCACGCCGTGCTCGTGGTTGTCGAGACCCGTGAGAATGGTCGCGTGGCTCACCGGAGTTAGCGCGGAGGAGGAGATCGCCATGTCAAAGCGCGCTCCGGCGCTGGCGAGGGCGTCGAGGTGCTGAGTGGGATTTCCGGGGGCTCCGTAGCAACCCAAGGCATCGGCGCGCGTCGTGTCGAGCGTCACCAGCACAACGTTCCAGCCCTTGCCGCGCACGCCCTGACAGGCCAGCGGTCCAAACAGGGCCAGCGCCAAGGCCGCTGCCCACATCGCTCTCCAGCACGGTTTCACGCTTGGCGAGTATTCCTGCTCGAGGAAAGCGCGACAAGCCCCGCCTTCTTTGACGGGCGCGCAAGGGCTAGCATGGGAGCCATGAAGCGTGCCTTGTCGATTGCGTGCGGAGCGGTGGTGCTCCTGATCATGGTCAGCTCGTGCTCGGATGAGCCGGAGGCCCCGCGCAAGGTGCGTCGGCGCCCCGGCCAGAATCCCGCCAATCCCCAAGCCTCCGCCGCCCTCCCCGCGGTACAGGACGGCGTTGAGATCGTCTGGTACGCCGGGCCCGGCAAGAGCCAGAAGAAGTCCGAGGGCCTGCGGAAGGCCGGCAAGCGCGAAGGTTCATGGACCTGGTGGGATGCCTCGGGCAAGCTCGCTGTGACGGGTCAGTTCGAAGCTGACGAGGAAACCGGGCTTTGGACCGAGTACTACCCCACGCAGGCCAAGAAGCGCGAAGACCACTGGGTTGCGGGCCGCAAGGATGGGCTTTCGACCGAGTTCCATGAGAACGGACAGAAAAAGCAGGAGCTCAACTTCGTCGAGGGACTGCAGCAGGGCCCGTTCCAGGCTTGGCACCCCGATGGCAAGCCTGCGACCAGCGGCAGTGCGATCGACGGCAAGTTCGACGGTGAGATCCGCGAGTGGTATCCCTCGGGGCAGCTGAAGCAGCAGGCGCGCTTCGAACAAGGCCAGCAGGTCGGCCTGCAGGAGCGCTGGTATGAGAACGGCCAGCTGGAATCGAGCACGAACTTTGCCGCTGGCGTGCCGGACGGTCCGGTGAAGAGTTTCTATCCCGACGGCAAGCTGCGCTTCGAAGGGACGTTCGCGAAGAACCTGCGCACGGGCGAGTGGCGCTGCTTCAAGCCCGATGGAAGCGCGGATGCGACGGCCTCCGGCGTCTACGAATCGGGTGCGCGCAAGTCCGCGCTGCCCGAAGAAGGCGGTGCCAAGTGAGTTCGACCATGAGTCGCACAGCCTCCCAGCCGATGCTGCGCACGGACGCCGCAATCTGGACGGCGATTGACGCCGAAGCCGCACGTCAGGAGGCGCAGTTGGAGCTGATCGCATCCGAGAATCACGCCTCGCGCGAGGTCATGGCCGCGATGGGCTCCGTGTTGACCAACAAGTCCGCCGAGGGCTACCCCGGCCGACGCTACTACGGAGGCTGCGAGCACGTCGACACCGTCGAAGAACTGGCACGTGAGCGCGCCAAGCGCCTGTTCAGCGCCACGCATGCCAACGTACAGCCGCACTCCGGCACGCAGGCCAACATCGCCGTGTTCCTGGCGCTGCTGCAGCCGCGCGACCGCATCCTCGCGATGAGCCTGGATCATGGCGGTCACCTGAGCCACGGCCACCCGAAGAACTTCTCCGGAATGCTGTATGAGATCCACTCCTACGGCGTCGAACGGGAGAGCGAGCGCATCGACATGGACCGCGTGCGCGAGACGGCACTCAAGGTGCGGCCCAAGCTGCTGCTCGCCGGCGCCAGCGCCTATTCACGCACGCTCGACTTTGCGGCCTTTGCCGCCATCGCACGTGAAGTCGGCGCGCTGTTCCTCGTCGACATGGCTCACATCGCCGGCTTGGTGGCCGCCGGCGTGCACCCCACGCCTGTCGGACATGCCGATGTCGTCACGATGACGACTCACAAGACATTGCGCGGTCCGCGCGGCG
>SYGM01000029.1 GCA_005799545.1 Planctomycetia bacterium
AGGTGAACTGGGTTCGCGACGAGAACATCGTGAACCAACTCGAGCTCAAGATCGGCGACCTCGTCTATGACCGCTGCGGCGAGCGTGGCGTGGCGATGACGCTCGACCTTGCCGAATCGATTGCGAAGGGCATTGTCGGGATCGCGAAGGAGCAACGCGCTTGACCACTGCCGAACCAGCCATGCGCAAACCGCGCACCCGATCAACGCAGGAGTCCGTTGAATACAGCGGGCGCCGGATCGACTTCGTGCTCAAGCGGACCGGCCGCCGGACGCTGGCGATCTCGGTGCTGCCCGACGGCTCCGTCGAGGTCGTCGCGCCGAAAGGCATCGCGGTTGAGAGGATCAAGGAGCGCGTCACGGCACGTGCGCAGTGGATCCGGAAGCAGCAGCGCGAGTTTGCGATGCTGCCCCCGGCGCTGCCGTCCCGCCCTGATTACCGAAGCGGAGACAGCTGGCGGTATCTCGGTCGCAAGTACGTGCTACGGACGGTTCGCGATCGGAATGCTCAGCGAGTCTCGTTTCGCTTCGAGGGAAACCGCTTCGTCGTTCGGGCGAAGGCTCCCTCGGACACCGCGCTTCTCCGAACCAAGATCAACGAGTGGTATCTACGCCAGGCACGCCGGGTGTTCGGCGCCATGGTGAAGGCCTCCTCGGAGCGCTTAGGCGCGCTCGGAATCACGACTCCCGGCTTTGCGCTGCGACGCATGGACAAGCGCCTCGGCAGCTGCGCACCGTCGGGCAAACTCCTGCTGGACCCACGGCTTGTCGAAGCCTCAACCGCGCTGATCGAGTTCGTGATCGTTCACGAGCTGTGCCACCAGCGCGAACTGAACCACGGACCAGCCTTCTTCCGCCTCATGGACCAAGCACTTCCCGACTGGCGGAAACGTGAGCGAGACTTGCTGCGCTATGAGTTCAGCAGGTAGCCTCGCGTTCCTCGCATGGGATCCGAAGTAATGGGCGATCCTTGGTCTGGGCTTGCTCGCACCCGAACCAGCCTTTCACATGAGCACTGAAGTCCACCTACTTCTTCGACTGAAACATGTTTTGGAACAAGAAATCCAATCTACGACCCTTGGGAATACAACTCGGAGATCTCGCCCGGATGCTCAACGCGGGTCCAATCAAGGCTTCGCTCGATGGCAACACCCTCCTTGCGAAGCACCCACTTTACACCACCTCGGTAGCTGTTGTCCCTGCCGCCCCGGTTAGGGCGACGGATGGGCCGATAATGGCTGTCGTGCAGGTGAAGACCGAACTTCCTGCAGATGTCCGTGACATGATGAAGCAGCGCGAGTGGGAAAGTGCCGCTGCCTACAATCCGATGGCGGCACTTGGAGCTCTTACCGTCGATTCGGGCGGGATCTACGTTGGTTCACGCCTTACAATTTACGAGGATGAAAACGCTTGGCAGCAGCTTCACTTGCCACTTCTTTTATTTTCGATCGTTTGCGGAACCGAGGCGATCTTGGGAGCAATCCAGCACACGTTTGGCACCTTGGCGTCGCGCGGTGGGCATTCTGCATGGACTGCAGAAGACTTCGATTTACTCGAACGGATGCTGTCACGGTTCTGCGACTGCTCTAGCGGGGGGCTCGGTTTCACTGCAGAGTTCGAGGTTAAGCCAAGAGCATCACTTTCAGGAGTTGGCCATCCGCGTACAGCACTGCTTCATATGCGCGCAGACCAGCCTCATCCGGCTTTGGGTGGAGGACTGTTCATTCTGCTCCAGCTACCACACAGGATTTCCGGCGAGGAGGAAGCCCATCGGGTATGCGCTCGTTTGAACCTGCTTGAAATGGAAGCAGGCGACTTGCCGCCGCACTTTGGCGCGTGGTGCCTTGGTCGCATGGGCACGAACCTGGCATACGTCTCTTTCCTCCCGAACCAGCTGCACGCGGTACCCAACATTGCGATGAACGCGGCTATGTGGGGCCTTCATCGGACCGAATGGGCCGGGAAACAGTTGGCGGCTATGGGATACTGACCCGCCTCGCCATGCCTCCCCCTCCCGCTCCCGCCCCCTCTCTTGCCGCCCTGCTCGCCACCGCACGCGAGAAATGGGTCAAGAAGCTCATCGACCCATCCCGCAGCAACGGCCTGCTCTTCTTCCGCGACCTCAAGGTCAGCATGCTCGACCTCCCCGTCGACAGCCCCTGCCTGGAGAAGCTCCTCGCCGGTGACCCCGTGACGATCCGCGAGCTCGCCGCGGGCGGCTGCAAGAACGGCGACAAGCGCCTGATCGCCAGCTCGCTCGACGCCGTGCGGCGCAAGGCGCTCAGCAACAAGGAGGAGAAGGGCATCGACACGCTGCAGCTGGCGCTGGGTCTCGCCACCTGGCCGGCGCTCGACGGCGGCAAGCCCTATCAGGCTCCCGTGCTGCTGATCCCGCTGCGGATCTCCGCGCGCGGGCAGGGTGGATTGGATCCCGAAGTCGAGGTCTGCGGTGAGCCGCAGATCAATCCGGTGCTGCTGCATGTGCTGCGCGAGGACTACGGCGTGCACTGCGATGTCGAGGCGCTGCTGGAGGAATGCGGTCGCGAGGATGAAGAAGGCCGCTGGAGAATCGATCAGGCGCAGGTGAGCAAGGGTTTTGCCAAGGCCGTGGGCCAGAGCGTCCACGAGTTTTCCGTCGGCGCACGCGCGGTGATGGCGAACTTCCTGTTCGCGCGCATGCCGATGGTCGAGGATCTCAAGCGCAACGGCGTTGCGATGGAGGCAAGCGCGCTGATCGCGGCCGTTGCCGGGCATGCGCCCACTCTGGAAGAGCTGCGGCGCGCGAACCAGACGATGGACGAGGGCCTGCGCCTGGATGCGCGGCCTGCGCGGGAGGAGTACTTCGTGCTGCTGAGCGATTCGTCGCAGCAGCAGGCAATCGAGCTGGCCGAGCAGGGACGGCATCTGGTGATCCAGGGGCCGCCGGGAACGGGCAAGAGCCAGACGATCGCCAATTTGATCGCGCAGTGCGTCGCGCAGGGGAAAAGCGTGTTGTTTGTGGCCGAGAAGCGCGCGGCGCTGGATGCGGTGATCAAGCGCTTGGCGGACAAGGGCGTCGGTCTGGGACATCTGGTCCTCGACCTGCACGGCGCCGCGATCTCGCGCAAGTCGGTGATGGAGCGGCTGAAGCGCACGCTGGACTGGGTGCGCCATCCCGGCGCGCAAGCCGCCAACGAGGAGCTGCTGGCGCGCTTTGAGGAGCGGCGTCGGGCACTGAATGAGCACGCGCACCGGGTCAACCGGAAGCATGCGCCGCTGAATCTGTCGTATGTCGAGGTGCTGGGCGCGTTGCTGCGGCTGCCGAAGGAGGCGCAGACCAAGCTGCGCGTGCCGGGCTCGGCCTTCGAGACGTACCAAGGCGAGCGTCTGCGCGAGCTGCGAGACGGGATTGAGGCGGTGGCGGCGGATCCGGAGCTGGCACTGGGCACGAGCGGGTCAGCGTGGACACAGGCGCAGCTGGCGGACGGAGCGAGCGCGCAGCGCGCGCTGGATCTGGTGCGCAACCTGCTGGAAACGATCGGGGAGCCGGCGATGGCCGGTCCGCAGGCCGGTGAAGCGGGGTTCGCAAAGGCGCAGCCTGCGGAGCAGGGAGTGGGCGCGATGGGATTCAGCGCGAAGGTGGGTGGCTCAGAGGAAGGAGGCCCGCACGGCTCCAACCTGCAAGAGTACGACCCACACGGCTCAAACCCATACGGCTCAAACCCGCACGGCTCCGGACTGCTGGAGTCAAACCCGCACGGCTCCAACCTGCACGATTCCAGCACACAGCGCTCCGCACCACACGCTCTCGGTTTTGATCCGCTACACGCCTCGACGCAAGCCCCCTCGCTCACCATGCTGCTCGTCCGCTGGAGCAAGGAAAGCGGCGGACGCGCACCGCGCTCGCTTGCCGAGCTCGCGAGTGCCTGTGCGTTGATGCGCGAGGCCGATGCGATCACCGAGCGCTACGACTGGAGCCTGTTCGAGGAAGACCTCGAGGATCTGAAGAACGCACTCGCACCCGCCACGCGGGGCTTGAGAGCGCGGCTGTGGGCGTTTGTCTCCAACGGCAGCTATCGCCGTGCGCGGCGCACGCTGCGGACGCTGCGCAGCGGTTCCTCCGGCGGCAAAGCGGATGTCCGCACACTGCACGCCGAGGTCTGCGAAGCCGCCGATCTCGACCGTAGATGGAGGCAGGAACTGAACTGCGAAGTGCGCGAGCTCGACTCGCGCGCTGAGCTGTTGCAGGTCCACGAGCGTCTGAGCAGCACACATGCCGAGCTGCGCGGGCTGATTCCGGCGATTCCCGAAGACAACAAGAGCCTTGAGGTGCTGCACGCGGTTCTGCGGGCTCTGGAGGCGGACCGCAACACGGCGTTCCGCATTCCGGGCGTGCGCCAGCTGCAGAAGCTGCTGATCGACGCCGGACTCGGTACTTTCCTGACGGAAGCGCGCACGCCGCTGCCCGGAGTGACGCTGCGGCAGCGCTTCGAACGGCTGATCCACGAGACGCAGCTCGAGCGGATCTACGCTCATGAGCCCGCGCTGACGAACTTCAAGGGACCGGCGCACGAGCAGCTGATCGAGGATTTCCGACGCCTCGACGCCGAGCGCCTTTCGCTGGCAGCCACGCGTGTGCGCCTCATGCACGCGCGCATGGCGATCGATGCGATGAACACGTATTCGGCCGAGGCCGACATCGTGCAGCGCGAGGCTTCCAAGCGAGCACGGCACATGCCGCTGCGCAGGCTGCTCGAGCAGGCACCGCATGTGCTGACGCGCGTGGCGCCTTGCTGGGTCGCCAGTCCCCTCTCTGTCAGCCAGCTCATGGCGCCCAAGGCCGAGTTGTTCGATGTCGTGATCTTCGACGAGGGCAGCCAGATCCCGCCCGAGGACGCCATCCCCGCGCTCTACCGCGCCAAGCAGGTCGTCGCTGCGGGCGATCAGCACCAAATGCCGCCGACGAGCTTCTTTGCGGGCTCGACCGAAGAGGAAGAGCTCGCCGAGGAGGAGCTGGAGGCGGGCTCCCAAGGCACGGCGCAGCCCAACGCCGCGCCCGATGCCACCGAGGGCTTCGAGAGCCTGCTCGCATCGCTGGAGAGCTTCCTGCCCAACCGCATGCTCGAGTGGCACTACCGCAGCGAAGACGAGCGCCTGATCACCTTCTCCAACGCGGAGATCTACGACAACCGGCTGGTGACCTTCCCCTCCGCGCGCGCTGATCAGGCCATCCGACACGTGCACGTGGCGCACGATCCGGCGCTTGCCGGCCAGCAGGAGAGCGCTTCGCGCGAGGTCGAGCGCGTCGTCGAGCTGGTGCTGGAGCACGCGCGCACCCGTTCGCATGAGTCTCTGGGCGTGATCGCGCTGAGCATCAAGCACGCCAACCGCCTCGAAGCGGCGGTTGCCAAGGCCGTGCAGGCCGAGCCCGCGCTGGGACCCTTCTTCGATCTGGAGCGCGAAGAGCGCTTCTTCGTGAAGAACCTCGAGCGCGTGCAGGGCGATGAACGCGACGCGATCATCCTCTCCATCGGGCACGGCAAGTCGCCGGACGGGACGCTGCCGATGCGCTTTGGTCCCCTGCTCGTCGAGGGCGGTTACCGGCGCCTCAACGTGGCGATCACACGCGCCAAGCGCCGCATGACGCTGGTCAGCTCCTTCCTGCCACACGACATCGACCTGAAGCGAACCAGTGCGCGCGGCGTGGCGCTTCTGAAGGCGTATCTTGAATACGCGGTCAATGGCGGCACGCGCTTTGTCGGGACCGAACGCGCGGACGAGATTCCGCTCAACGCCTTTGAGTCCGACATCCGCAGCGCGCTCGAGGCGCGCGGGCTGAACCTGCGCGGCCAGTTCGGCGCATCACGCTTCCGCATCGATCTGGTGGCCATGCACCCCGAGCGCAGCGGCCAGCCGATCCTCGCGATCGAGTGCGACGGCGCGAGCTACCACTCCGGCGCGACCGCGCGCGATCGCGATCGGATCCGGCAGATGCAGCTGGAGCGCCTGGGCTGGATCTTCCACCGCATCTGGTCGACGGACTGGTTCCAGAATCGCGAGCGGGAGATCGCGCGCGCTCTTCAAGCGTACGAGCAGGCGGTGCGCCGCTCGAATGAGGGCGCACAGCCCGCGCCCATGGCGGGCCAAGCGGCAGTCAACACAGCAGGCAACATTGCTACGGACATGCCTGCCGACATTGCAGAAGGCGCAGCGATTGCCCGCCCTGCGCCCGGGATCGTCATGGAGCGAGCGCCGAGTGCACCGGCCCCTGCCCGCCCGCGCGGGCTCAAGCCGCACATCCCTGAATTCAGAAACATCGACGAGTACTCTCAGGCGCAGCTGCACGCGGTCTTCGCGTGGATCGCCTCGGACGGAGTCAATCGGTTGGACGAGGAGATCCTGACGGAGGCCAAGGATGCACTGGGATTCGCACGCATGGGCTCGCGCATCCGCACGCGGCTCATGGTCGAGCTCACGGTCTGGAAGGTGCGCAGAGGCTGAGCGCAGAGGCTGAGCGCAGGAGCAACGCTGCCCGCCCCCCGCTGTGCTCTCTCACTTCAAGCGCTCGAGCCGGCCCTTGCGCTGGACGATGTTCTTGTAGTCCCACTGCACCTCGCGAGACTCCGCCAGCCAGCGGGCCAGCCGTTCGACATCGACCTCGTCCTTCGAGGTGAACCGCGCCTGTGCTGCCTTGAATGAGCCCTCTTTCTCGAGCCCCTTGGTGCGGAAGGACTGGCCGCTCCAGAACAGGAGTCGGATGCAGTCCTTGAGTTTCGAGTAGCCCACGATCGGATTGCACTCGAGGAACCACACCGGGTGGCGGTGCCACACCTTGTTCTCGGCCTCGGGCAAGGCGCGTGCGATCTCTTTGCTGAGCAGCGTGCAGATGGCCCGATCGCCGGCATCGAGCGCGGCGTGGTACTTCCTGGTGTCGCCGTGGATCATGCTGATGGAATCAGGTGGCGAAGGTCATGCCCCCCGCCTGCGGGAGCCTACCTCCAGAAGTAGTGCCACTTCGACTGCAGCACAGTCTCCTTGCCCGGTTCCAGTTTCACCGTCCAGCGGTACTCGCCGAATCCGTTGAAGCGGAACCACCAGTACGGCCAGGACCACCAGCCCCACCACGGCGTGCGCTCCAGCTCGCGGGCGATCGATGCAATCTCCAGCTGCCGCATCGTGCCGCCCTGCTCCACGGAATCCACCAGCCCCAGCACCTGGCGCGTGACCTCGATCTCGATCGGCAGGTTCTTCTGATTGAGCAGGCGGATCTCCCCGCCGAGGTCGATGCGGCCGTAGCTCTCGTTGTTCCAGCTGACGGAGTTGGGCGTGCGACCGAGCTCGCGCTCGTCAGTCGTGACGCGCACATCGATGGCCGGATTGATCGCGAGGTCCGTCTGGGCGCCGACCGGAGTGTAGAGCAGCTTGCCCTGAGCCAGCACGCGGCCCTTGGATAGCACCAGCGCCGGCGCGGTGGTCAGCGGCGCATCCGAGTCGTTCTTCAGCCGCAGAGTGTGGATCACCGTGGGCTTGGAGAGCTGGCGGGCAAGCTCGAGGATCTGCTGCGAGTTCAACCGCTCGCGCACTTCCATCGGCAGCGTGAAAGGCAGGTCGAGCTTGTAGAGGTCCGCATAGCCCAGAGTGAACTCCCGCAGCGGCAGGGTCATGCGCTCCCCCTTCTTCAGGGTGATGTTGCGCAGCGTGAACACGAACAGATCTTCGGCCGCTTCGCCGCCCGCGACCTCGGGAGTCGCGCTTGACGGCCCGGCATCCCCTGCGAAACCGGCCACCTGCGTGCGCAGGGCGTTGGAGGCCACATTGTAGAAGGCCTGCTGCGCATCCATGCGCGCGCTGACCGCAGCCAGCTCTTGCTGCATGGAGATCGGATCATTGAGACCCGAGAACTCGAAGCTCGGTACGCCGATCACGAGGTTCATGGTGACGCTCTCGAGGTCGATCAGGTCGTTGACCAGCGAGGCCTCCATCTGCACGCGGGCTTTGCCGTCCCCGTCGATGTCGAGCTTGTAGGCGGGCACCCAGCGCAGGCCGCGCTGCACATAGGCCACGCCGACCTTGGCGTCGGCCCCTCCGCCGGCGCCTCCGACGTGCGTGGGCTCGGTGCGCAGGCGCAGGCGGGCCTGCTGAATGGTGCGCTTGATGCGGCGCTCCGCCTGACCCTCGATCTGGATCCAGCGCACTTGCATGAGATCGATGGCGCGGGTGCCTTCGGTGC
>SYGM01000030.1 GCA_005799545.1 Planctomycetia bacterium
ATGCGCTGGCGCTGGCCACCTGACAGACGCGAGCCCGCATCGGCCACGTTGGTGGCATAACCCTCAGGCAGGGCCTCGATGAAATCGTGGATGCCCGCCATGCGGGCCGCAGCCTCGACCTCCGCACGCGTGGCCTCCGGCCTGCCGTAGCGGATGTTCTCTTCGATGCTGGTGTGGAACAGGAAGGGCACCTGCCCCACCATCGCGAACTGCGCCGTCCAGGAGTCGATCGAGAGTTCCCGCAGATCGGTTCCATCAACCGTGATGCGCCCCTTCGCGGGATCCAAGAAGCGCGCCACGAGGTCGACCAGCGTGCTCTTGCCCGAGCCCGAGGGCCCCACCAGCGCGAGCGTTTCTCCGGGCCGGATGTGGAGGTTGACCTCGCTGAGCGCATTGCCGTCACCGCCCGGATACGCGAAGGAAACGCCCTCGAAGGCCACCCCGCGACCCAGACCGGCGGCGGCCCGTGCGCCGGGTTGCTCCACGATGTCGGGCTGCTCGTCAAACAGGGCCTGGATCCGCTCCGAGGCGCCGACCGACTCCTGCACGTGCGTCAGGGCGCGCGTGATGTCCTTGATGCTGCCGTAGACGGTGGAGATCAGGCCGAAGAAGGTTGCCATCGCACCGACGTTCTCGAACTGACCGCTCGCCAGCGTGCCGATCACGAGCAGCATCAGCCCCATGCCCGTGTAGCTGATGAACAGCGCCCACGCGTTCGAAAGCGCCATGGCACGCACCATCTTCATGGTGCTGCTGAGGTAGCTCTGGTTGATGCGATCGTACTGCTCGAGCTCGCGTTCCTCGGCTCGGAAGGCCTTCACGGCGCGAATGCCTGAGAACATCTGCGTCAGCGCCTGCACGGAGCTGCCGAGCTGCGTCAGCGACTTGGTGCTGCCCTTGCGCACGCGCTTGCTCAGCAGCGCCACGGGCACCGCAACCAGCAACAGACCCGCCGTCACGACGAGCGTCGGCAGCGGCGCGATCCAGAAAGCCATCAGGAGCGAGGAAATCGCCAGCAGCGGCTCCTGCACGAGATCCTTCAGCGCCGTGTTGAGCACGTTGAGCGTGCTGGTCACATCGCTCGAGATGCGCGAGAGCATGTCGCCGAAGTGGCGACGGCCGTGGTAGCTCATCGAGAGCCCCATCAGATGCCGAGCGATGCGCATGCGCAGGTCGACGACCATCTTGACCGCGAGCCATCGCGTCAGCATCAGAAAGGCGTACTGGGCGGCGGCGGTCAGCAGCGCCAGCACCGCCACCACCAGCGCCACGCGACCCAGTGCCGCCACCGGCTCGGTGCCGGCGCCCTGCATCAGCCAGTCCCAGGCCTTCCGCACGAACTGCGCGGCCGAGGAGTTGTCCGTTCTTGTCGCCGCGTCGCCGGGAAACAGGATCTCGATGGTGGGAGCCAGCAGCAGCCAGATCGAGCGCTGTCCCAGCGCGGAGATCCAGCCGAGCAGCACCGCCAGCAGGAACGTGCCCGCATGGGGCCGCGCGTGCGGCTTCAGGATCAGCCAGGTGGTTCGAACGCTCGCCAAGGGCAGGCAGGATGCGCTTCCGGCGGGAGTGTGTCAAAAGCGAGCGAGCCGCGCAGATCGCGCGGCTCGCTTCTTTTTCCTTCCGTCGGGGCTGTTCAGTCGGCCCGGAAGCCGGTGATGGTCGCCTTGGCAACGGCTTCCTTGCTGTACTGGATGAAGGCCCAGCGCAGGTAATCATCCCGCAGCAGCGCAACGTGCTTGGGATCCGACAGGTTGAGCGGACGCGAAGGCGGCGTCCGACGGTTGACGCGCGTGATGTAGTAGCCCAGCGGACCGCGGAACGGACCCGCCACGGAGCTTTCCATCTGATCGAAGAACATGCGGTCGGTGACGCACTCGCCGCTGACCCACTCCGAGAAGGGGGTCTCGCCGACGAATCCGATCAGGTCGTTGCGGTACTTCGGACCGAAGCGGCCCTTCTTCTTGTAGGCCACATCGGATTGACGCTTGCCCGGACCTTCCGGCGGCGGCGGATCCCAGTACTCGCTGTTGTCATCGACCAGCTGCGACCAGAAGCGGTAAGGATCCGGCACATCGCGATCCGGCTTGTATTCCTTGCCCTGCGCGGTCGCCTCGGCGCGCGCGGCGCGCTGGGCGTTGAAGTCCTGCACATTCTGATCAAGCTGCTTGCGCAGGTCAGCCGCCTTGGCCTTGGCCTTGGCCCAGCCATCGCTCTTCCAGCGGAAGCGCGGGATATCCATGGCCGACACGAGGATCACCTCGCAGTCGATCATGCCCAACCCCATCACGCGGTTGGCGCGCTCGTAGTACTCGCGCAGCGTCGTGGAGAGCTCTCCGGCAGGGCCGTTGGCGAGCTTGGGCTCGACCAGCTTCCGGAAGCCTTCGCGCATCGTGTAGTAATCGATGAAGTTCATCACCGACGGGAAGAAGTAGGTGCCCGTGGCGCTCTGCTCCAGCGTCACCAGCGCGCCCTCGAAGCCGCTGGCAAGGTTCTGAATCGCAAGCTTGGCGTCCTCGTCTGTCAGCAGCACATTTTCCGCCAGCAGACGATCACGCGTGGCCATGGCGGTGACGAACCACTGCTTGGCCTCGTGGATTTCGGTCTCGTTGACCGTGGGCTCGACGATCTTCCAGAGCTCCTCGATGCTCAGCTCGAGCTCGGGACGACCATCACCGTTGGTGTCCGCCTGAAAGGCGACGCCGGCCGGCAGTCCATCAGCCGGGGTCTTGAAGGTCATGACGCTGAACATTGCATCGCGCACGATCTGGCGCACGAGCGTCATGTAAAGCGAGTCTTCACGCGGCAGCTTGCCGCCGTTCTTCTCGGAGGCCTTGAGGCGCGACTCGTAGCTCTGCTTGGCGTCGTCGATCAGCAGCGCGCCGCCGCCCGGGTCGTTGCGCATGGCTTCCAGCGTCGTGCTGGGCCAGTTCTCGGGGTTAAAGGGGAGGAACACCGAGTCGAAGTACATCGTCTGGCGCAGCTGCTCGCGGTACCACTCCACGGAGCGGAAGGCGCGCGAGATCTCGGCGCCGATGTCGAGGACCGGGTAGTCCTTGGCAAAGGTGTCGATCGTGTACTGGTACTCTTCCTCGAAGGCCTCATCCTTGATGCGGTACTTCTCGGTGAGCAGCGCCGTCTGGCTGGCGATGGCCTTCTGGAGCGCGGCGGCGCGTTCCTCGGCGGACGCGTAGGGCTTGGCGGCCTCCTGGGCGGCGACCTCGGCGGCCGCAAGTTCCTGCGCCTGCCGGGAGATCTCGTCCTGGATGATGACGCCGACCTTGTACAGGTCCACCATCATCCGGCCCGGGCCGTAGATCAGTTGGAGCTTGATCTTCTCGTCGCTGACCCGTTGACCGTTGATCACCAGCGGTTCGCCGAAGATGGAGGCGCTGGTGTCCTGGGCGGCGGCGGGTCCGACATCCTGCAGCACGGTGGCGGCGGCAGCGCGGGGGCTGACGGCCACCAGGAGGGGCAGGCCAAGGAGGAGGTTGAGGTATCGCATAGAAGGTGTGCCGGAGGATCCGGGGCGAACAGGGTACGCAGCCAGCCTTCGGATCGTGAAAGGGAATTTTCGGCCCGCCCGCCCCCCCCCTTGAGGCCCTGTCAGCCCGCCTCGGCGGCCCAGACCCATTTTTGGAAGCTCTTTCCTTGTAGAGCAGCCCACCTCGGCGAAGATTCCTGCGTAAGCCCTCCCGCCATGCACTACAACCCGCGCACGATCGCGCTGCTCGCCGAACTGCACCATCCGCCTCTGGCCCCCGACCCCGCTCCCATCCAGCGGGTGCACAACCAGATGTATCAGGCCGGCGCACCGGCCTACTCCAGCTTCGCCGTGACGCCTGCCGGAGCGGTGCTCTCCAACCCGGTGGCCGTGCCCAACGCCGCCTCCTACGCGGCCTTCCTGCCCGATCGCTTCCAGTTCCGCGAGGAACTGACCAGCCTCACCGTCGAAGGCTTCGCCCGGCAGGTGCGCGAAGTCAGCGAGCTGGTGGCACGCATGCGCGGGATTCAGGTGTTCACTTCGCAGTCGATCACCGTGCGCACGCTGGTCAACACACGCCACTTCAGGGACAGCCGCGCGTATCTCAAGGAAGGCATGTTCGGCTTCAGCGTGGAGACGGAGAGCTTCGGACGCGAGCCGCAGCTGCTCGGCATCCGCATGGTGTTCCCTCCGGCCGACGGCAGCCAGAGCGCGTTCGCGCTGCGCATCGAGTCCTGCGCGGGCGATCCGCGCTCGCTGTTCATCGAGAATCAGGCCAGCTTCGGTCCCATGCTGGTGGAGAATTCCACCGCCTCGATCGAGACCAACGTCATGGGGGCCTACGAGTTCGTCGTGCAGCGCACGCTGAACTTCATCGCCTGCTTCGACATGCCCTTCGAGGAGGAGAGCGCCTCGGAAGAGGACGAGGGCTTCTGACATGCGACGCGCATGGCCGGAGAGCTGGTTGCTGGCGCTGATGCTGATGCTGCTGCCCTCCTGCGCAGAGCAATCGGGCACGCCGACACCCGCGGCTCGGCCGGAGCCGGATGCCGTGCTGGCGCTGGACGGCGTGCCGATACGGGCCGAGGAGGTCGATCAGGTCGCCAGCTGGTTTGCGCAGCTGGAGCCGCGCAATTCGCTGTCGCAGCTGCGCAGGCTGGCGCTGACGAACGTGATCTTCCCGCGCATCGCGGCCATGCAGGCCGATCCCGTGCGACGCGAGGAGGCCCGCAGGCTGGCGCTGACCTACCACGCCGCGCTGGTGCAGGGCAGCGGCCTGGATGGACCGCTCGCCGGTCCGCTGCTCGAAACCCGCACGGGCCGCATGCTCGATCTGGGCATGGAGATCTGGAACGCGGGGCTGGAGCAGCGACAGGGACAGTGGACCGGCGTGCTGGAGACCGCCGGCGCATTCCACATCGTGCGCCCCGTCAAGCTGGGCGAGGGCGACATCCCCGCGCTGATCGAGGTCACGGTCGAGGTCTACGACTTCCCCTATCTCGATCCGGAGCAGGCGCGCAATCAGATCGCGACGCAACTCGATCGCTCGAAGCTAGAATCCTTCGACCCGGCGTGGTTGGAACTGGTGCCAACCGCCTGGCGTCACCGACTCCGCGGAACCGAGCGCTAGCCCATGATGCACGCTGCCAGCCTGTGCCTTGTTCTGTCCCTGCCGGTCAGCACGTCCGGCGCTCTGACGCAGGCGCCGGCGCAACCGGAAGCACCCCGGGAGATCGTCTACCTGACGGAGTGGCCCAAGCCGGCTTCGAAGGACACGCTGATGACCGACATTGAGCGGCTCGTCAAAGCGCGCACCGAGGAGATGGGAACGCTGGCGCACGAAGCGCTGCTGAAGTGCGGCGACAGCGCCGTGCCGTTCCTGCTCGATCGCTACGGCAAGGAAAAGGATGAGGGCGCGCACGATCGCATGCATGCCCTGCTGGTGGAACTGATCAAGCCCGAGCACTCGCGTCTGCTCGCCAAGCGCTTCGCCTCGCCCAACCTCAACGAGCGCACAATGACGATGTGGCGCGCGGGCCTCAACAACGATCCGCAGATCCGGGCTCAGGCGGAGGCAGCCTTCGCGAAGGTTGAAAAGCAGGGGGAAAAAGCCGACGAATTCGAGCGCTACGCCGCGGCGCTCGTCACCACGGCATCGGGCTCGATGAAGGGCCTCAGCGTGCTGATGGACACCGCCGGCAAGCGCTGGGACAAGTACGGCAAGGAGATCCACCTGGCACTGCGCGGCGTGCGCGGTGCGGAAGCGACCGCGATCGTCTCCAAGGGACTTGCGGAGGCCGATCGCAAGCCGAAGGTCGCCGCGCTGCGGCTGCTGTCAGGCTGCGGCGACAAGTCCGCGGTGCCGGGCATCAAGCCGCTGCTTGACAGCGATGACAACTCGATCCGCGTGGCGGCCATCAATGCGCTGCGCGGCATCATCGACGGCGCGGACCCGCTGCCCGAGCTGTCGTCGTTCGAAGCCATCGAGATGGCGAAGAAATGGAAGGAGCGCCTGTGAGGCTTGTGACCCTGCTGCTCGGCGCGCTGGTGCTGTGCACGACCTTCACGGATGCGGCACTCGCCCAGAAGAAGAAGGCGGCCCCCACCGACCCTTCCGAATGCCCGTACTGCAAGGGTGATCCGGAGCGGATGAAGGCCGGCGGCATCGTCTCGCACGGCCCCTTTCCCTTCGCGAAGAAGGACTCCGCCAGCGTCGATGCGCTGCTGACGACCAGCGAGGTGCGCTGGATCGAAACCGACTTCTTCCGCATCGGCTTCGGCCTGCGCGAATACAAGGTCAAGGTCGAGGAGAAGAAGAAGATGGTCGCGGAACTGACGCGGCTGAAGCAGTTCTTCCCCGAGGTCAAGCCCGACACGGGCGTGCTGGATCCCTGGCTGAGAACGCACCTGTTCGCGCAGCGCGCGCAGGACTCCCTCGATGACTTCCTCAAGCTGATCAACGGCAAGGAGGCCGCCTTCGGAGCCGGTGCGGTCGGCAACTACCGCGGCGAGGGGCGCTACCTCGGCATGAAGGAGAAGTACGAGTGGCTCGTGCTGCGCACGCAGGCGGCGCACACGGACTTCCTCACAGAGAACTTCGGTCTGCAGCTGCGCGTCGGCCACCGCGAGCACCACATCCCGCGCGGCATCCTCGGCTACTACTGCCACGCCCAGGAGGGCGGCCTGCGCGAAGACTCGGCCCTGCACGGCAACCTGGTGTTCAACCTGACCCACAACCTGCTGGACGGGCTCAACCACTACAACTACGACACGCCCGCCTGGTTCCACGAGGGGTTCGCGCACTGGCGCGAGCGCGAGATCAACCCCAACTACAACACCTTCGACTCAGGCGAGGGTGCTGTCGCCGACATGACCAGCAAGTCCAACTGGAAACCGGAGGTTCTGGCGCTGGTCAACGGTGGCGAGGCGCCGCGGATGGCGGAGCTGGTCGCGCTCAAGAGCTACGCGGAACTCAAGCTGCCCCACCACTACGCCACCTGGTCAATGATCGACTTCATGATCCAGACCAAGCCCGAGGCTTTCGGGCAGTTCATCTGGGCACTGAAGTCCAACATGGACTCACGCGGCGTGCCGACCGGCGAGAACCTGCCCGAATACGCGCGCACGAAGTTCAAGGAGATCTTCGGCATGGGCTACACCGAGTTCGACGAGGCCTGGCGCACCTGGGTCAAGCAGAACTACAAGGGCGGCCCGGCCAAGGGGGGTGGCGGCCTGCTGCCGGGCGGCAGCCTCAACCCCAACAACCCGCTGGGCGGCTAAGTCCTGCCGAAGGGCCTTGAGAGGCCACTTTCACGAGCGAAAATCTCTTGCGAGCCGCCTCAAAGGCCCCGAAATCTCCCGAAGTCGGCACTTCTGGGTAGACTTTTCGGATAACGGACAGGTCTTTGGCCCTGAGTGCCGATGGACACCATCCGCCGACATTCACCACGGCCGAACCGTACGCTTACGAGAGCTTTCCGAGTTCCTGACAAGCGGCGCCGAAGCTGACAGCACCCGCCATGATCCAACGACGCAAACGCATCGTCCTCTTCCTGCCGCACCGCGCGGATCCGGATCAGGGTGTGCGTGTCAGCGCGGACTTGACCCCGCTCGAGCTCCTGCAGATCGCGACCTACCCGGCAGCCAACGGCTACGAGTGCGTCCTGATCGACGCGATGATCGAGCCGGATTACCTGGCGAAGGTCCTCGAAGCCTGCGATGGCGCCTTGTGCTTCGCCTCCTCGTGCATCCTCGGCTTCCAGGTCGCGCACGGCGCGCGGGTCGCCCGGGCAGTGCGCGAGAAGTTTCCGAACCTGCCGATCATCTGGGGCGGCTGGTTCCCCAGCGTCCAGCCCGAGATCTACTTCAAGGAAGGCATCGCCGATGCCGTGGGTCTGGGTCAGGGCGAGTTGACCTTCTGGGAGGTCGTGCAGGCGCTCGACAACGGCGTCGACCTCGCCACCGTGCCGGGTCTGGCCGTGTGGCGCGACCAGCGCATCGTCTACACGCCCCACCGCTCCGTAGTGGGCTTCGACCAGATCCCCGATGTGCCGTGGGACCTGCTGGAGTTCGAGCGCTATGTGGCGCTGCAGAACGACCGCTCGCACAAGTTCAAGGTGCGCCACAAGTACGCGGATCCCTGGGACATGCCCGCGGGCACGCCGTTGCGCGGCTTCAGCTACTTCTCCAGCTTCGGCTGCCCCGAGCCGTGCAGCTTCTGCTGCTCGCCGATCGTCACGGGCCGCCGCTGGAAGGCGATTCCCGGCAAGGTGCTCGCCGATCGCATCCTCGGCCTGCACGAGCGCTTCCGTTTCAACATCCTGCGCTTCCAGGACGCGAACTTCGGCGTGCATGAAAAGCGCACCGCGGAGTTCTGCGATGCCCTGATCGGCGCGGGCTCGCCGTTCTGGTGGAACGGCACCTTCGAGATCGAGACCATCGCCCGTTACAAGGAAGAAACGCTCGATCAGCTCGCCAAGTCGCGCTTCCACCTCGCCCCGATGGGCGCCGAGGCCGGCAGCCAGGAACAGCAGAAGCGCATCAAGAAGGACATTCAGATCGAGCGCGATCTGGAGAAGGCGCTGCGCCGACTCAACGAGCGCGGCATCCAGAGCGGCGTCTCGTGGATCATCGGGTATCCCAACGAGACGCTCGAGTCGATGCAGGAGACGCTGCGCGTCGCCGCCGACATCAAGCACAAGTTCCCCAATTCACCCTCGGACATCTTCCCCTACCGGCCCATCCCCGGCAGCGAGGACTACGAGCTGGCGGTGCAGCGCGGCTACCAGCCGCCGCGCACGCTGGAGGAGTGGGGTTCCAGCCTCGAATACAAGTACGCGTACGATGACATCGGGCTGCCGATGGAGATCATCCGCGAGTGGAAGCGCTACGGCGCGGCCTCGGCCTTCTACGACGGCCTTGCGACCGAGGGCGCGGGCCCCGTGCGCTCGCTGATGCGCAGGATCTCGGGCTGGCGCCTCAAGAACGCCAATTATGCCTTCCCCATCGAACAGAAGCTGTTCCACGTCTACGTGCGTCTCTCCGGCCACCAGACGGAAGCCGGCGCCGCCAAGCGTGACCAGACCTCGGGCGTGACGCCGCACGCCCCGACCACCTGAACCACCGACCATGATCGCGCACAAGAAGAAGATCGTGCTGTTCCTCCCGCACCGCGCGGACCCCACGCGCGGCGAGATGTTCAGCGCTGACCTCCTGCCGCTGGAGCTGCTGCAGATCGCCTCCGGCCCCGTCGCGGACGGCTTTGAGGTCATCATGATCGACGCGATGATCGAGCCGGATTACATCGCGAAGGTGCTGGAAGCCTGCGATGGCGCGCTGTGCTTCGCGTCGTCGTGCATCCTCGGCTATCAGGTCTACGACGGCTATGTGGTCGCCAAGGCCGTGCGCGAGAAGTTCCCGAAGCTGCCCATCATCTGGGGGGGCTGGTTCCCCAGCGTCACGCCGCAGATGTACCTCGAAAGCGGCATCGCGGACGCCGTGGGCCTCGGCCAGGGTGAGCTGACCTTCCGCGAGGTCGTGCGCGCGTTGGATTCGGGCCAGGATCTCGCCGAAGTGCCGGGCCTCGCCGTCTGGCGCGACAATCGCGTGGTCTACACCGCGCACCGCTCCGTGGCCGGTTTCGACCAGTTCGAGCGCGTGCCCTGGGAACTGCTGGAGTACGAGCGCTACGCCGAGATCCAGGTGCGCCCCACCAAGATGAAGGTGCGCCACCGCTTCCCGCTGCCGGGCCACTGGACGCCGGAGAATCCTCCGCGCGCCTTCAGCTACTTCTCGAGCTTCGGCTGCCCCGAACCGTGCACCTTCTGCTGCTCGCCGCTGGTGACGGGCCGCCGCTGGAAGGCCATCCCGGGCAAGCAGCTCGCGGAGGACATCGCCGAGCTGCAGCAGCGCTTCAAGTTCGATGTGCTGCGCTTCCAGGACGCCAACTTCGGCGTGTGGGAGAAGCGCACCAAGGAATTCTGTGAGAACCTGGTCGATCTCAAGGTCCCGATCCACTGGAACGGCACGATCGAGATCGAGACCATCATGAAGTACAAGGAGGAGACGCTCGATCTGCTCGAGGCCTCCAAGTGCCACCTGCTCTGGCTCGGCGCCGAAACAGGCACGAAGGAGATGCAGGAGCGCATCAAGAAGCACATCTCGATCGAGAACATTCCGATCGCGATCGGCAAGCTCGCCAAGCGCAACATCGTGCCCGGCACGTTCTGGATCATCGGCTACCCCGGCGAGACGCGCGAGTCGATGCTCGCCACGCTGAAGCAGGCCGCCGCCGTCAAGCACGCCTACCCCATCGCGGGCTCCGAGGTCTATCCGTTCCGCCCGATCCCGGGCACCGAGGACTTCGACACGGCCGTCAAGCTCGGCTACGTGCCCCCGAAGGACTTCTACGAGTGGGGCAAGTGCTTCGAATACAAGTACAACGCCCACAACACGCCTCTGCCGGAAGATGTGCGTGAGATCTGGCGCCTGTACAACAACACGGCGGCGATCTACGACAAGCACGTCACCGAGGGTCCGCAGTGGATGCGCGATCTCCTCAGCAAGGCGGCCGGCTGGCGACTCAAGAAGGGCCGCTACGGCTTCCCGATCGAGCAGAAACTGTTCGACCTGTACGTCAAGGCCACGGGGCAGATCCAGCCCGGCGCCAAGGACTACACGCCCGCGGTCGACGCCTGATTCGGGCGAGCCCGATCAGAGTCCGCGCCCTGCCTCATGAGAGCCCGATGAGGGCTCTCACTTCCGCGACCGCGCGGTCGAGATCGTCATTGACGACCACATGGTCGTACTTGACGCGCTCGCGGTACTCGTCCGCGGCCTTGTGCAGGCGACGCTCGAGCACTTCCGGCGTCTCCGTGTTGCGCTTCACCAGCCGGCGACGCAGCTCCTCGAAGTCGGGCGGCGCGATGAATATGTACTGGCCCGGCTCATGCAGGGCTTTGAGCTGCAGCGCGCCCTGCACATCGATCTCCAGCAGATAGATCTGCCCGCGCGTCAGCGCCTCTTCCATCGGATTGCGCAGCGTGCCGTAGAGATTTCCGAAGACTTCGGCGTGCTCGATGAACTCGCCGCGCGCAATGCGCGCGCGGAAGTCCTCCTTGCTGATGAAGTAGTAGTCGCGCCCGTCGACCTCGCC
>SYGM01000002.1 GCA_005799545.1 Planctomycetia bacterium
GCCAGCGGCGCCGATCACTTCGGCGGATGGCAGGCCGGTCCGCAGTCTCCGGCCTCCGCAGACGCCTGATTCCGGCGGCCGAGCAGCACCGGCAGGGACGCAGCGGCCGGCTGAACTCAAGAGCCGGCTGAACTCAAGAGCCGGCGGGACTCAAGAGCCGGCAACGACCAGCGCCACGCCGGCAAAACCCAGCAGCGTGAAGGCCCAGGCTGCGAGGCGATGGCGCTCCCCCATCACCAGGCCCAGCGGGAGCGTGAACAGCGGCGTCGTGGAGAACAGCACTGCGGCGACGCCCGGATCCAGTTCCTTCATGGCGTGGTGGAACAGCGGCAGCGCCAGAGCCGAGCCGAAGAACGAGGCCACAAAAAGGCCCTTCCACAGCCCCGGCTCATGCAGCGGACGAACGAGCTCCTTCCAAGCGGGCGCGACTCCGCGCCGATCGAGCACGGGAGCGATAAGAAAGGCACCGAGCATGCCGGAGGTCACACGCAGCACGGCCCCGGCGCTCATCGGCACCGACTGCATGCCGTGGTGCCCGATCACCACGTTGGCGGCGTAGACCACGGCCGCAATCAACGCGAGCAGCACGCCCCGCTGCTTGTGCTGCGCCGCGATCGCATCGGGAGCGCGTACCGCGGACAGCACGCCGAAGACACCCGCCAGCACGACGGCCATCCCGACCATCGAGAGCATGCTGATCTCATGACCTGTGAAGACAAAGGCCCCGAGGGCCGCCATCGGCACATGCAACTGCCCCAGCATCGAGGTCGTCTGCACGCCCGCAAGCGGCAGAGCTGCCATGTAGAGGCTGTCGCCGATCGCAAAGCCGAGCAATCCGCTCAGCATGATCCAGGGCACGGCTTGCAGCTCCGGGATCGGAGCCCCGTCGTGGAGCCAGAAGGCGCCGACAACCAGCAGCGCGATGGTGTTCTTGAACAGATTGAGCGCCGCGGGAACCGGCGGGGCGACGCTGGATTCAGTCGAATGCGCGAGCAGCCGCTTGAAGAGCAGGGAGCCAAAGCCCCAAGCCGCCGCTGAAATCAGCGCGGCACCGGCGGCCAGCAGCGTGTGATCATCGAGCGCGTTCAAGATGGCGCTCGAAGCGACTCACTTCTTCTTCGCCTTCGCGGCCGTCTTGGGGTTGCGGGCCTTGAGAATGGCCTTGCCGGAGCCCATGCCCATCTTGAGGGTGCGCTTCTTGCCGGAGTTGGGGCCGTAGGTCTTGAAGGGAGAGCGTGCCAAGTGATTGCTCGGTCAGGGGTTGAGGGGGAAAAACGGGCCGAATGTTGTACCCCCTTCCTCCCCCGCTCGCAAGCCGAAGCTAGCCTAGGGGTGCTTGAAGGCGCCCAGCACCAGCGATTTGCGGCTGCGATTGGCCCGCGGGGAGGACGCGCAGACCGAGTTCAAGCAGCGCCTGCCGCGCGGGCTGGCTGCTGTACGCACGTTGGCGGCGCTGGCCAACACCCGGGGTGGCTGGCTGTTGGTGGGCGTCGACGACCGCGGCAACGTGCTCGGTCTGGCCGATGCTCCGGCCGCTCGCCGTCAGCTCGAGGAGCTGGCGCGCACGCGCGTGGAGCCGGAACTGCGCCTTGAGTTCGCCATCCTCGCCTTCGACGAGCGCGCGCTGCTCCTGTGCGTGGTGGCCCCTGCACTGCAGCCGGTACGCGTGCTCGAGGAATCAGGCGAGCGGATCGAGTATGTGCGCGTGGGTGCCAGCACGCGCCGCGCGCTGGGCCCGGCTCTGCGGGCCCTGCGCCGCGGCAGCCGCAGAGCCCGGGCTTCCAACCCGCTGGAGCGCTCGATCCTCGAATGGCTGGCGCGAGTGGGACCGCACCCCGACGGTGCGCGCGTCGAAGCTTTTGCTCGTGAGCGCAATATCGGTCTGGAGCGAGCGCGAAAGGCCTTCGTGCATCTGGAGCTCGCCGGTGCGATCATCGGCAGCGGGCACGGCAAGCGGCGCAGCTATACACTGCTGCTGAGTTCATGAAGCGCCACCTGCTGATCGGCGATGTGCACGGGTGCCGCGAGGACCTCGAGCAACTGCTCGAGCGCCTGCGCTACGACCCGGCCGGGGATGTGCTGGTGCTGCTGGGTGATCTGGTCAACCGCGGTCCTGATTCCGCCGGCGTGCTGCGTCTGGCCCGCAGGCTTGATGCGCGGTGCGTGCTCGGCAATCACGATGTGCGGCTCTTGCGCGTGGCGCATGGCCGCACGCCGCCGCGCTCCTACGACACCACCGACGATGTGCTCGCGGCGGCGGATCGCGAAGAGCTGATCGAGTGGCTCGGTGCGCAGCCCTTCGTGCGCGAGTTCGGTTCGCTGCTCTGCGTGCACGCCGGGCTGCATCCGCACTGGGAGCATCCGGAGGCGATCCTCAGCGGGCTGAATCCGCTGGAGGAAACACCCGAGCTGTCCTTCGCCGTCACCGTGCGGACCTGCACGGCGCAAGGAGAGCGGCCTGCGCGCGAGTCGGGCTTGATCGAGGGCCCCTACCGCGCGTGGTACGAGTTCTGGCGCGAGCGCGCACAGGAGACGCGCACAGTCGCCTTCGGTCACTGGGCCGTGCACGGTCTGGTGTGGCTGCCGCGCGTGCGCGGACTCGACACGGGCTGCGCCTGGGGCGGGAAGCTCTCGGGCTGGATCGTCGAGGAAGACCGGCTGGTGCAGGTCGACAAGCGCTGATGCGCTGCCGTGGCAGCGCCGGTCCGGAGGCCAATGATCAGGCCAGTTCCGGCAACACGCGCCGGGACAGTGCGCTGACAAAGCGCCGCTGCGGATCGAGCTGACGCTTGAGCTCTGCAAAACGCTCCAGATTCCCGGGCGGGAACATGCGCTGCACCTGATCGGCGCGCAGCGTGGCGTCCTTGGCGAAGTAGAAGCGTCCTCCGGCATCCAGCACGCAATCCGCCAACCGCCCGCAGTGTTCCCACAGGGCTGCGCGCGTGCGCGGTTCGACCTTGAAATCCAGCGCAAGGCTGTAGCCGTCGACGGCGTGCGTCAGCAGGAAGGGATCGGGGCGATGGCGCTTGAGCACACCGAGGAAAGGCACCAGCGAGGCGGCCTGCGAGCACTCGAGCAGGGCGCGGAAGCACTCGGCGGCCTGCGCGCGGGGTACGAAGGCCTGGAACTGAATCAGACCGCGCTCTTCGTGGCGACCATAGGCCCACTTCCAGTTGGGCACGTAGTCGAGCAGGAAGGCGAAGGCCGCATGCGCCTGCCGGCGCGGTCCCTGCCAGACCTCCAGCGCCGAGGCATGGAACTTCACGGCATTGATCAGGCGCATGCCCGGCGCATGGTTGAACAGGCGCAGCGCGCGCCAGACTTCGGATTTAGGCACGCCCAGAATCGAGCGCGGCAGATCCTGATGCGCCAGCGTGAGCGTGGCTATGGGATGTTCATCCTCGCCGGGCACGAGATAGCGCGCCTGGTGGATCAGGCCGCGACCGAGCGCGGAACCGGTGGCGAATCCGTCGATCCAGGCCACGAGGTAGTCGCTGTTGACCTGCTCGCGCTCGAGAAAATCCAGCGCTTCCTCGATGCGTCCATGGCGCACCCCGCGCACCCACAGATCGCCCGAATGCACACGCTGCGTGGCGATGCGGATGCGCGTGAACACACCCAGCATCCCGAAGCCGCCGATGGCCGCGTGGAACAGCTCGGCGTTCTGCTCGCGGCTGACCTCGAGCACGCGTCCGTCGGCCAGCATGAGTTCGAAGCTCCTGATCGCCTCGCCGATCGTGCCAACTGCGAAGTTGTTCTTGCCGTGGATGTTCATTGCGGCGGCGCCGCCCAGCGTCGGGAACATCGTGCCGCTGACCACCTTGGGCCAGTAGCCCAGCGGCAGCGCATGGCGCCAGAGCTGCTCGATGGTGACGCCGCTCTCGCAGTCGGCAAGTCCGCTCGTTCCGTCGAACGCGAGGATGCGCGACATCCGCGAGAGATCGAGCACTTCCGAGCCCGCGGGCACGGCGGCATCGCCGTAGCTGTTGCCTCCGCCGCGCTGGGTCAGCTGAACGGAACGCGCGCGCGCATCGGCAAGCGTTGCGCGCAGCTCCTGAGGCGTCTCGGGCCGCCAGATGCGGGCGGTGGCCCCCACCGCCATGCCCCAGCCTTCCATGTGCTGGCAGGCGCGCTGGCGCGGCGTGCCATCGGCGCGCGGCGGGAGTGCCAGCAGCTGGCGCAGAGCCTCAGACATTGAGATGACGGAACAGGAACGAGGGGATCGCGCGCAGAGCCGTGCCGACGAACCACCAGCGGCGCGGACCGAAACGCTCGTTGGCGCGGCGCCGCGCGGCCGTGAGGATCGCGCGGGCGGCCTGTTCGGCGCTGATCAGCCAGAAAAGTCCCGGAAGACCCTTGGTCATGTCGGTGTCGATGTAGCCGGGCTTGATCGTGCAGACATGCACGCCGGACTCCGCGAGGCGATTGCGCAGTGCCTCGAGGTAGGTGTTCATCGCGGCCTTGCTGGTGCAGTAGACCGGATTGCCCTTGCGGCCGCGCTCACCCGCGATCGACGAGATGCCCACGATGGTGCCGCTGCGCTGCGCGCGCATGGTCATCGCGGCCTGATTGCACCATGCGATGCAGGCGCCGAGGTTGACGGCGAGCTGGTCGAGATCCTTGGCCGTGTCGTATTCGTCGCGACCGGTTTTGGGCATGATGCCGGCCGCGAAGACCACCAGATCGACGCCGCCGAGCTCGCTCACGAGCTCGGCGAACAACTCGGGAACCGCGTCGAAGTCATGCACATCGTGCACGCGCGGCAGCACCGCACCGGTCGGCAGCGAGCGCGCCAGCTCTTCCAGCAGATCACCGCGGCGCGCCAGCGCACCCACGCGGCAGCCTTGCGCGGCAAGCTCACGCACCAGCGCGGCTCCGATGCCGGAGCTGGCGCCGATCACGATCGCACGGGAGAAGGCAGGGGCCATGTTGGCAGGGATCGGAAAGAGTGTGCCGGCGGCTTGATCCGGAAAGCAATGCATCCTCGGGACTTTGCACCAGGACTTTGCATCACAGGGACTCCCCACTAGCCTAGCGGACTCAAAAGCCATGTCCCAACAGAGCCAGCTGACAAAGCCCCTGCCCCTCTTCCTCTCCGCCCTGCTGCTCGGCCTCGTCGCCTGCTCGGGTGAGGAAAAACCCGCCGACCAGCAGGGCCGCAATCTGGCGCTCGACCGCGCCGCCGCGCATTTCGATGCACAGGCCTATGGCGAAGCGCGGGCGGCGCTCGCAGCGACGGTGGCGGCCAAGGAAGCGCGTGCCGAGGATCTGCTGCGCGCGGCGGCGATCGAGTACGCCGACAACCGACTGGAGGCGACCCGCGGCTTCCTCGACCGCGCGCGCAAGCTCGAGCCGGAGAGCCCTGCGGGCCTGTACCTCTCGGGCCAGCTGGCGCGCGATGACGGCGACTACGCAGCGGCCAAGCCGTTCTTCGAGCGCGTGCACCAGCTCCTGCCGCAGGATCTGCCCACGCGACTCGCGCTGGCAGAGTGCTTGCGCGAGCTCGGTGACAGCGCGGGCGCCGAAGCGCAGTACCGCGCTGTGATCGATGTGGGCATCGAGAACGCGACGCAGTGGTACGTCGCTGCGGTGTACCGGATGATGCGCATGTGCACGGAGGAAGGCCGTGACACGGAGGCGGCTCGCTACGCCGTGATCTGGCGCGATCTGGAGAAGCTCGGCGCCAAGGCGCCGGACGCCTCGGTGATGGCGCGCGGCAATCTGGCGCGCGTCCGGCCGGCAACCCCGATGGCAGAGGCTTCCTCGCAGGGTGGCGCGGCACCGGCGGCGACGCCGTCCTTTGCCGCCGCGGTCCGCCGCGGATTGCCCGAGTTCGCGGGTGCCACGCGACTGGAGTCGGCGCTGATCAACGAGGACACGCAGCTCGATCTGTGGGCGCTCACGCCGCGCGGATTGCTGGTCGCGCTGCAGGATGAGCAGCAGGCCTTCGCGATCCGGACGCTGCTGCCGCAGGCACCCGGGCAGGTGCTGTGCTTTGATCTCGACAAGGACGACGATCTGGATTTCGCCTGCACTCAGGGTGACACACTGCAGTACCTGCTGCAGAAGGACGGCGTCTTCGAGACCCGCCCCATCCTCAGCCCGAGCTTCACGCCCCCGCTGCGGGCGCTGCTGGCGGTCGATTACGATCACGAGGGCGATCTCGATCTCGTGCTGTGCGACGCCAAGGGCGTGCGCATCTGGCGCAACGACGGCGCCGGCATGGCGCCCGCGGAGAATGCACCCGGCGGCCCGCCGGGCACGCCCGCCAAGACACCGCAGTTCAGCGATGCCACGGAAGGCTCCGGCCTCCCGCAGGGTGTCAGCTTTGACTGGCTGCTCGCCGAGGACTTCGACAACGACAACGATGTCGATCTCCTGTTCGGCGGCGCAGCGGGTGCGCTGCTCGCCGACTCGCAGCGTGCCGGCCGTTTCCTCGATGCCACGGCGCGCATCCCGCAGGCGCAGCAGGCTCTGGTGCGCATGCCGCTGGCTGCCGATCTCGATGGCGACGGCCGCTGCGATCTGTTGTGCAGCACGGGACTGCTGCTGCAAGGCCGGGACTCGCGCTTTGCCGCAGCGAAGGGCGCCGGTCTGGGCGGCAGCACCGGCTGGAAGGCCGTGGATCTCGACTTCGACGGTGCGCTGGATCTCGTGGAGGCTGCGGACGGCGCGCTCAATGTACGTCTGGCCGTCGGCAGCGCGCGCGAGCGGAGCGTGCGTGTGGAAGGTCCCGGTGCCGGTCTGGCGCTCGGGGGCAGCGCCTGGACGCTCGGTGATGAGCGCAATGCTCAGCACTGGGATGTGCTCGTCGCGGATGCTGAAGGCTTGCGGGTCCACGCCGGCCAGCCGACGGCCCTGCGCGCCAAGCCGGTGAGCCTCAAGGGCCTGCGCGACAACGCGCGCGCCGTGGGCGCCATCGTCGAATACCGCGCCGGTCCGATCTACCGCCGCATCTACTGGCGCGGCGGACCCGATCTCCTGGGCGTCGGTGCCGCGCAATCGATCGACATCCTGCGCATCGCCTGGCCCAACGGTGGCTTGAGCCACCAGATGGATCTGGACCTCTCCGGAGAGCGCAACGTCGATGACCCCGAGGCCGCCTTCTCCAGCATCCTCCAGCCCCCGGCGCAGATCGGCTCCTGCCCGTTCCTCTACACCTGGAACGGCCAGCGCTATGTCTTCGTCAGCGATGTGCTGGGCATCACCCCGCTGGGTCTTCCCATCGCACCCGGAATGCTCGTGCCACCTGACCACGATGAATACGTGCTGATCAAGGGCGAAGAACTCGCACCCAAGGAGGGCTTCTATTCGATGCAGTTCACCGAGGAACTGCGCGAGGTGACCTACCTCGATCACGCACGCCTGCTGGTGATCGACCATCCGGCCGACACGGAGATCCACCCCAACGAGCGCTTCACGTTCCCTCCTTTCCCCGTGCCGCACACCCACACCGTCAAGGCACCGCTGTCACCCGAGCGCGCGCTCGGCAGCGATGGCCGGGACTGGACGCGCGAGCTGGCGAAGATCGACGATGACCATGCGGTGCCCTTCGTGCTGCAGCCGCTGCAGTTCGCCGGTCTGTGCAAGCCGTGGTTCGTCGAGCTGAGCTTCGATCGCGAGCAGGTGCAGCGCGCCAAGCGCCTGCGCCTCTTGATGACCGGCTGGTTCTTCTGGAGCGACTCCAGCGCCAACATGGCCAGCGCGCGTGCCCCCGGTGTCGATTTCATCCCGCCGATGATCGAAGTGCCCGACGGCAAGGGCGGCTGGCGTCCCTCAGGGCCGCCGGTCGGATTCCCTGCCGGAAAGACCAAGACCATGGTGATCGATGTCACCGAGCTGATCGACCGCGCGGATCCCCGCCTGCGCGTCAGCGGCACGCTGCGACTGTACTGGGATGCGCTGCGATTGGCAGTCGATGACGATGATGCACCGCTCGTCACGCGCGAGCTGCCCGTGCACTCCTCGCGACTGTGGCTGCGCGGGTTCAGTGCACCGCTGGAGGGCGCGAGCGGTCTGGGAGCCGCGGACTCCGACAAGCCCGAGCGTTTCGACTGGGATCGGCTCGCCAGTCAGCCGCGCTGGAACCAGCACCCGGGGATGTACACGCGCTACGGCGATGTCACGCCGCTTCTGGGCAAGGTCGACGACATGTTCGCGATCCTGGGTTCGGGCGATGCCCTCGAGCTGCGCTTCGATGCGCGCGAGCTGCCGCCCGTGGCGCAGGGCCTGCGGCGGGATTATCTGATCTATCTGGACGGCTGGGCCAAGGACCGCGATCCCAACACGATCGAGGCCCTGCAGGTGGAGCCGCTGCCCTTCCATGGCATGAGCGGATACCCCTATCGCAGCGACGAGAGCTACCCGCAGACCGAGGAGCACCAGCGCTACCGTCACGAGTGGAACACGCGACCGGCACTGCGCTGGATTCGCCCGCTCGCGCCAGGCGAAGAACGCCGCTGGCTCGACGGCAACTAGGCCGGCGCGAGTCCTTCGAATCGCGCCAGCGCAGCGCGAAAATCCTCCGCCATGGGGCGTTTCTCGCCGCTGGCGGAGTCGTAGCACACCAGCCGTGCCTGTGCGCGGGCATGGCAGGCACCGGTCTGTGCGCAGCAGATCTCGTAGACCTGCTCAAAGCTGGTGGTGCCCAGCTGTACCGTGCGCACCAGGATGCGCACTTCCTGACCGCCGCGCATCGGCCTCACGAAGCTCAGGTTGGTCTGCGCCAGCAGGAACGGAAAGCGATTCTCGCGCAGCAATCCCAGTGCCGTGAAGTACGCATGCCGCGACTCCTCGAGCAGCGTCAGGTAGATCGCGTTGTTGACGACGCCCTGGTTGTCCTCATCCGACCAGCGCAGGGCGCGCAGACAGGAAAAACGGCAGGCATCGGGATCGAGTTGCGCGGGCGCTTCCATCAGGATGAGTCCTTGCTCCAGCGGCGTGAGACCATCCACACGCCGGGAAAGATGCACAGTGCCGCGGTCAGGGCCGTCTCGGACAGGTGCTCGCCCAGCATCCACGCTGCCGCTCCCGCCGTGATCAGGGGCTGCAGGTAGATGTACACCGCCGTGGTCGAGGCCTTGACGCGCGAGAGCGCGAACGCATTCAGCAGGTAGGCGAAGAAGGTCGGAAACAGCAGGATGTAGACCAGCGCCCACAGTTGTCGCGTATCCGCGCTGTCCGGGAGGATCCACTGACTCAGCGACAGGCCCCCTTGCGCCGATCCCCAGTCGCGGATGAGCAGCACGGGCAGCCAGATCAGGCTCGCCACGAAGACCCACGCGATCACGACGATCGGCGGATGGGCGCGTGTCAGCGGCCGCACCAGCACGAGGTAGACCGCGTAGGCGATCATGTTGAGTGCCAGCAGGCTGTTGCCCAGCGCATAGCGCGCGACCAGCTCGGGCTCTTCAGCCCAGAACAGCAGCGAGGCGCCGAACAGCGCCAGAGCCAGCCCCAGGGCGCGCGGCCACTCGAAGCGCTCCTGACCGACGATCACCGCCACGCAGACCGTAGCCACCGGTATCAGCGAGACCATCAATCCCGTGTTGACGGCGGTCGTGCGCGAGAGCCCCTCCAGATAGAGCGTCATGTTGGCTGCCACGCCGAGGAAGCCAAGCAGCACAAGCCGCCCCCACAGCTCCCGCGGAGGCCGGAACTGCTCGCGCTTCCACAGCCAGGCCACGGCGCTGAGGGCCAGTGCCCCGAACACCATCCTCCAGGCCCCCACGCTCATCGGCGAGAAGCCGCCACCGGCGAAGGCGCGCTTGCCGAAGATCGGGAACAGGCCGAAGCAGGTCTGCACGAATCCCAGCGCGAGGTGCGCGGACCATTCGCGAGCCGGGGGTGCCTGAGACATCCGTTCACCGTAGCGGACGCCCGACGCGGCTTCCAGTTGCTAGAGTTTCTCCACGAGGACCTTCATGAGCCAGCCGCCCGAACCGCGTCATTGGACGCACATCGAAAGCAAACACGGCCCGCACATGATGATCTTCCGGCCCCGCTACGACACGCTGCGCAATCCACGCACCGATGAGATCTTCCAGCGCCTCGTGCTCGAGACGCCGGACTGGGTCAATGTCGTCGCACTGACGCCAGAGCGCGAGCTGCTCGTCGTGCGTCAGTACCGCTTCGGCACTTCCAGCATCACCACCGAGATCCCCGGCGGCGTGATCGATCCGGGCGAGGAGCATGCGGCCGCCGCCGAGCGCGAACTGCGCGAGGAAACCGGTTACACCAGCGCCTCCTGGACCTACCTGGGTTGCGTGCAGCCCAACCCCGCCTTCCACACCAACCTGTGCCATCACTGGCTGGCGCTCGATGCCGTGCGAACACACGAGCTGGAGCTCGACAGCGGCGAGGACATCGTGATCGACCGCCTGCCGCTCGACTCGATCCCCGAGCGCATTCGCAGCGGCGAGATCCGCCATGCACTCGTTCTGACCGCGCTGTCGCACGTGATCGACCTGCGTCTGGGCAACCGGACGGCGCGCTGAGTTCCCATGCTCGGCGCGCTGCTCTCGCTGCTGCTGATCGCGGGACGCCCCCACGCGCCGCTCGCGCTCATGGCGGAGCCCGTCGAGCTCTCCCAAGCCACGGCGCGCCTGCTTCAGCCCGGCGGCAGCCGCGCGCTGCTGCATGTGGGCGATCTGCCGCGCTGCGATCCGCTGGTGCGCGCCGGCTCGAGGCTGGAGACCCTGCGGCTGGATCCGGCGAACGCCACGCTCGAGCAGGAAGCGCAGGCCGTGCAGCTCGTCGAGCGCAGCCAGTGCATCGTGCTGTGCGGCGGGAGCTGGCTCGATTGGTGGAGCCTCACGCACGAGGTCACTCGGCGCAACCGATTCGCGCAGGCTCTGCAGCACGCACAGCGCAGCGGGCACGGCATGATCGGCATCGGCGCGGGCGCGGAGTACCTCGCCGGTCAGGCGCTGCTGCGTCGCAGCGAACTGCACAAACCCGGCCGCAATCCGCGCTCCAGCCCCGTGCTGCTGGCCGGCGGTATGGCGCTCGCCGGCGATCTGGCGCTCTGCACGACCCCGACCCGACGCGAGGACTTCTGCACGGCGGCGCGCCTCGCGGGGCATTCGCGCGCACTGCTGTTGGAAGGCCCGATCGCCTGCATTCTGCGGCCGGACAGCGCCGAGTGGCAGCCGGAGGGTGACGGCCAGGCACTGCTGCTCGATTTCAGCGGCACGCAGCGCGCCCGCGCCCGTCCGCTCACCGCCCGCGCATCCGCGCAGAAACTGCTGCCTCGCGACATCGAGGCGCGCTGGGACGCCGCCAACGGCCTCTGGGAGCTGCAGTTTCGAGAGCCTGCGCGCTGAGGCCATCCATGTGCTACGCTCACGGAAGATGGGCAGTTCCGACAGCAACCCCGAGAGCGTCGCCAATGGCGAGCTTGCACATTGGGTGAGCAAGGCCAAGGCCGGCGAGCAGTGCGCCTGGATCGAGCTCGACCGCGCCTTGCGTCCGCGACTTGAAGCCCAGCTGCGGGCCCGCATCCCGGACGCGCTGCGCTCGCGTTTCGACGTCGAGGACGTGCTGCAGTCCGGCTTGCTCGAAGCCTCGCGTTGTCTGGGCGACTTCGAGGATCGCGGCGAAGCCAGCTTCGAAGCCTGGATCGCCGAGATCATGTTCAACGAGCTGCGCGACAAGATCCGCTTCCACGCGCGCGACAAGCGCAGCGTCGATCGCGAGGTTGAGGTCGCCAGTTCCGTCGCCGCGCGCGCCGCGCTCGACTCGCAGACCCCCAGCCGGACACTGGTCAATGCGGAAGCCGAACAAGGCCTCGTGCAGAGCATGAGCGAGCTCGAGGACAGCGACCGCACGATCCTGCGCCTGCGCTTCCAGGACGGGCTGTCGTGGGCGGAAATCGCGCGGCGCACGGGCATTGCCGAGACTACGGTGCGCCGCCGCGGCACCGAGGCCGTCGAGGCGCTGATCCGCAATC
Organism: Planctomycetia bacterium; assembly: GCA_005799545.1. Taxonomy (GTDB): domain Bacteria; phylum Planctomycetota; class UBA1135; order UBA1135; genus SYGM01. The sequence goes on from SYGM01000002.1 coordinate 11,951, forward strand.
AGGGCGGCCCGCGCTAGCCTGGTTCCACGAACAGGAAGCCGTCGCGGTCCAGCCGGGCCGCAAGGCCCAGCGACTCCCATGCCAGCGGCTGGCCCGGCCGGGCCAGCGAAGAAAAGGCGCTCAGGGCCTGCAGGTCGCCGCGCTGCTCAGGCTCCAACGCCTGTCCGCTCTCATCGCGCACGCTCAGTGCGTTGCCCGGCAGCGCGCGTCCCAGACTGCCCTCGCGCGCGCCCTGCTCATGGCCGGCCTGCGGCACTTCGCAGGCCGCGATGCCGCCCAGCTGCGCAGCCGCGCAGGCCCACAGGAGCCCTTCCCAGCCTGTGCCGCGCCGTGCGGCGATGCAGAGCATCAACTCGGCGCGCAAACCCGTTGCGGACGCGCCTTCCAGTTGATTCGCTTCGAGAATCCAGGCATCCGCCGACGCGGAAGGCTGCGGACCCTGTTCGATCTCCGCGCTGCTGAGCAGGGCGGCGAGCACCACGGCGGGACAGCGCTCCAGATCGCAACCCAGCCAAATGCGGCGACGCTCATCCAGCGCCAGCACCTGCGTCAGCGCCTGCGCCGCCGCCAGCAGCGCATGCGGCGCGAAGCGGTGCGGACCGAACTCCAGCACCGGTTGCGAGAAGCGCGCCACCAACGCCTCGCAGCCGCGCCGCCTGCGCCGCCGGAGCCGTTCGGCGAGCGACAGCGAGTCCGCGTAGTGCAGATGACGCGCCTGCGCCTGCAAGGCCGCGAGCGCATCGTGCGCAACCCACGCCGGAGTGCTCGCGTCGAGCGGCGCGCCGATCACCACGTCCAGCGGATACGGCCAGCGCCGCGGGCGCTTGAAGAAGAAGCGGCCGCCGCGGTACGAGAAAATGCTGCCCCACACGCGGTCGAGCACGATCGGCTGGATCGCAACGCCCGCTTCGCGCGCGATCGTCTCCATCCCGCGTCGAAAGCCGAGCAGCTGACCGCTGCGCGAGATCGCGCCCTCGGGAAAGATGCACACCAGCACTCCGCGGCGAGCCTGCTCGATGGCCTGCTCCAGCGAACGACGCTTTTCCTCGGCGCTGTCCTCCGAGGCCACGGGGATGGTTCCGAACAGCCGCGCCACGCCGCCGATCAGCGGCACCGCAAAAAACGAGCGATGCATCAGGAACACGATCGGCCTGTGGATCGCCGTGCCGATCCACAACGCATCCGCGTGGCTGAGGTGGTTGCAGATCAGCAGCGCGCCCCCGGGCACCAGCTGCTCGCTGCCGCGCACGCGGATGCGGTAGACGGTCCGCATCGCGGCGCGGATAAAAACGCTCAGCAGCGCGCGCGATGCCTTGACAAACCAGCCGACTTGGGTTCCCATCCGTAGCGTTCTCTCTCAGCATACGGACACGCGCACGGGGAAGCAGGTGTGAATCCTGCACGGTCCCGCCACTGTGAGTCGCGCCTGTCGCCCGAACGCCGGATTCTCCGGCCGCCACTGGATGCATGATCTGATTCATGATCTGGGAAGGCGTGCTTCGCGGCGATGCATCGCGATGAGTCAGGATATCCGCCGCGTGAATCCTCGACGCCGACCTCGGAGCAAGGTGCGCGCGTGTTCTGGCGGATGCGTTTTCGTCGGGCCGTGCCTTGCTGCGGATTCGGCCACACCCCTCTCGACGAAAGATCGAAGGTCATGCAACGCATCGCCACTCTGTCTCTGGCTCTCCTGAGCCTGTTCCCCGCCACTTCGCCGGCCCAGGACACTGCTGCGCCCGGATTCCAGCTGGTCACCTCGCTCAACGCCCCGGTGGATCCCGGCACAGCCTACGCGACATTGCCGGGCGGAGAGCGCATCGAGGCCCGAGCCGCAAGCGGCACATCGACTCTGAGCGTCGTACGCGTGGACGCAGCCGGCAATCCGCTGGCCACGCTGCTGACGCACGTGTCGGCGCTCTCGACGACCATCTTCACGAGCTTTGTCAAGCTCTCGCCTGCAGGCACGCACGTGCTCGTCGGCGAGAACAGCGACGGCAACGTCTGGCGACTCGCCATCGATGGCAGCACGCAGCAGCTCGTGGCGAATTTGCCGTTCAACTTCGATGCGGTGTTCGAGAGCGAGTCACTCGCGCTCCTGAGCGAGGCTTCGTGCGGCTTTCCTTGCAATCGCATCACCCGGCTGGATCTCCTGAGCGGCGGCACGACCACGCTGGCCCAGTTCGCCACCTACTCCGGCCCGATTGCGCGGCGTGCATCCAACGGCGATGTTTTCTACGGCTGGGTCGATCCCACGTTCAGCGGCAGCGGGGACAAGATCCTGCGCTTCAGCGCCGCGCAGCTCGGCGGAGGCGGCGTGCTGAGCGAAAATGACGGCGCGCTGTTCGTCGGCGGGCTCAACGGCCTGGGAGGAATCGCCGTCGAGGAGCGTTACGACGACGCACTTTGGAGCCAGTACGCACGCGTCCTGATCGCCGAGTCGCCCTTCTTCGGCAATTCCACGGTTCGGGCGCACAAGCCGGATGGATCGCTCGATGCCACGGTGGTCAGTTCTCCCGCGTACATCTCCACGCTGGAGATCCAGCACGGAACGGCAGGCGGGGCTCTGGCACCCTACCAGCCCGATGCCGGCGCACGGCTGCGCTACAAGGCCACGGACTACTCGGTATTCCCCTCACCCGGCGCCCTGACCTGCGCCGTTCGTCCGCAGCGCCCGATTGCGCAACTGACCGGCCCCGGTCTGGGAACTCCGGGACAGGTCAGCTTCGATCTCAGCGCTGCGCCCGCCAATGCGAGTTATCTGCTGATCGTCTCGCCGGTCGCGCTGTCCGGAGCGGAGAGCACGCGCTGGCATCCCAACGACTTCCTCTGGCACACCACCATGGCATGGAACTCGCTGCGCCGGCTGGTGAACGTGACGACGGATGCCGGCGGTGCCGGCAGCTTCACCTTCTTCAACTCAGGCACCATTCAGGGCCAGTACCTGCTGCAGGCGCTGGTCCGGGACTCCGGCGGCGGCTTCGTGGGAAGCTCGTCGGTGGTTCAGAACTGAGTCGGCGGCTTCAGGAATAGAGTTCGCCGCCTTGGGCGGCGAACTCCCTGCGCTTGTCTTCCATGCCCTGCGTCAGCGCCGCTTCCTGGCTGACGCCCTTGCTCGCCGCGTAGGCACGCACATCCTCGGTGATGCGCATCGAGCAGAACTGCGGACCAC
>SYGM01000031.1 GCA_005799545.1 Planctomycetia bacterium
GGCGTGCCGCGCGAGCATTCCGCCAGACGCTGCGCGCCGTCGGCTTCGAGCGCGACCTCGAGCAGCCCAGCGGAGCGTGTGAGGATCGCGACCAGCTCCGCATCGGTGTAGGGGATCAGTCGCTCGGCGATGCCGAAGCGCGCGCGGACCGGGGCGGACAGCAGACCTTCGCGCGTGGTGGCGCCGCCCAGCGTGAACGGCTCGAGCTTCATCGGCACAACGCGCGCATGCGGGCCGGAATCGATCGTGAACTCCACGGAGAAGTCCTCCATCGCCGTGTACAGGTACTCCTCGACCGGTGCCGGCAGGCGGTGCACCTCGTCGATGAAGAGCACGTCGCCGCGCTGGAGCTGCGTCAGGATGCCCAAGAGATCGCGCGGGCGCTCGAGCGCTGGACCGCTGGTGGAGTGCAGGTGCGAGCCGAGCTCGCGGGAGAGAATGCGCGCGAGGCTGGTCGTGCCGCGGCCCGGCGGGCCGGAGAACAGCACGTGGTCCAGAGGCTCGCCGCGGCCCTTGGCGGCATGGATCGCGACCTTGAGGTTTTCGAGCACCCGTGCCTGGCCGACGAATTCTTCGAGCGAGCGCGGCCGCAGGCTGGCCTCGAAGTCGCCGCCGCCCGGTGCGCCGCCCCCCTCGTCCCCGTCCTGCAGCGCGCTGGGATCGAAGACATGCGGAGGGGGAGTCGCCATGTCGGGCGAGCATAGCCCTGCGCAGGGGGCGGAGCGAGGGCGAATCGGACCCCAAAAGGGCTTCTCCGCGCTTGACATGGGGGGGGCAGGGGACCGAAACTGCCACGCCCCCCAAAAGCCTTGCCCCCTCGGTGCAGGAGCGCACGCGCGTCGTGCGGCCCCGCTACACCCGCTCAGGCGCCGCCTGCGTGTGGAACCCCGATTCAGCAGGTCTGCGGAGGGTAACCCCGCTCCCTGACACGGATACAAGCCCCCCTGAAGGCGACCCTGCGCTGTCGGCTGAGATTCAGCCGCCCGCCCGCGGTTGCTGCACAGGCTGGCACGGAACTTGAACCCTTCGCAGGCTGCCCTGTGAAGGTTGCAGAGCGCGAACACTCAACGGAAATCTCCTGACACGATGATCCAGACCCGGTCGACACTCGTCCTCCTCGGCACGGCCCTGCTGCTGATCCCCGCCTGCGGCGGGGGTGATTCCGGTGGTGCCAAGCCCTCGCTCGATCTGAGCCAGGTCTCCAACGGCTTTGGTCAAATCCTGCCTCATACGGCGCTCAAGCTGGATGCCAACGGCAATCCGACCTCCACGCTGATTTCGATCCGCACGGATGAGGATCTGATCGCCAACGTCACGTCCGCGAACCCGATCCTGCCGACGCCGCAGTTCCCGACCACGGCGATCCTGCCTTCGGGTGCCGCGGGCAACCACTTCATCTACGCGGAGTTCACGAGCGATCTCGACATCGCCAGCGTGCTCGATGGATCGCCCGGTGCGCAGCCCACCGGCAGCCTGACGGGCACCGTCACCCTCAACGCGATCGACCCCGTCTCTGGTTCGGTGATCCCGGTGCAGGCGCGCGCCTTCATCAACGGCCGCACCTATGCGGGCAGCATCCCCCCGGGCGCGGAGCCTCCGACGCTGCCGCTGCAGACCTGGGTGGCGCTCGATGCAACGACCGGCCTGCCGACCGCGCAGACCGTTGACGGTGCCACGCCCGGTGCCGGGTTCCCCGGTGTCGGCGCCTCCTACTTCACCGGTGCCGAGAAGCTGATCTCGCCCCGCACGGTGGTCTTCGTCGCCGACAGCGATGCCGACCTCAACACCTTCGAGACCTTCCCCTCGGGTCGCCAGATCCGCCTGAAGATCTCGACCTCCGTGCGAAACACCGCGGGCAAGTTCATGCAGCGGCGCGCAACGGGTTCGACGACAGTGGGTGCCGACACGCTGCGCCCGGAAGTCGCGCGCACTCCGCCGCCGCTCAACAACCCGCTCGTGACGCCGTCCAATGGTTCGGTCGATGTCGATCCGCTGACGAACATCCGCATCGAGTTCACCGAAGCCATCCAACCTTCGTCGCTGGGTTCGCTGCCGACCGGTCTGCCGCCGCTGCCGAGCGCTGCGCTGGCGATCAACTTCGGACCGCCGACTTCGCTCGTGAGCGTTCCGTTCAACGTGCGCCCTGTGAGCGTGTACGACCTCACGGAATACGAGATCATCCCCGCGTTCAACTTCCCGGGTGAGGGTCCGCCGGATCAGCCCTGCGGCGTGTTCAACGCGGTGACTGTCAACGTCAACGCGGCGCAGTTCAGCGACCTCTCCAGCAACAGCAACCTGCTGGGCGGCGTGTCGGCCTTCACCACGGGCGAGGGTCCGGGCATCGTCAATGCGCCCGTGGCTCCCGATGCGATCTACATGGGCCGCACCGGCGCTGTCCCGGGACTCTCGGTGGTCGACCTCAACGGTTTCGGCCAGTCGACGGGCAACCCGACCTTCAGCCAGCAGAACCCGCAGTACGGCAACTCGAACTTCCCGAACAACCCCAACGTGGCGATTCAGGGCTCGGCCCTGCGTCCGCCGCTGCAGGCCGGTACCTGCACGATCGATGGCGGCTCGGCGGGTGTCTTCACGCTGACGCGCGATTCGAGCCTCAATGACCTCCTGGTGCGCGCTCCGGTGCTCACCGCGGTCGGTGACATGATGCTGGGCCACGCGCTGGACAGCACGTTCAACAACGGTCCGGCTCCGTTCGGATGCCAGAGCGGTGGCGGCAACCTGTGCGCCTTCGACCAGATCAAGATCATCAACCCGACCCCCAACGGCAACACGCTGATCCCCACGCCTGCGCAGCAGGCCAACGGTGTCATCACGCCGGGCGCGGAGAACCTGATCTCGTGGGCTCCGCACCCCAACCCTCCGCCGCTGGTCTTCCCGCCGATCTGCATCTCCCCGTACATCGGTGGTCAGGAGCCGACTTCGATCGACGTCACGTTGACCAACAACCTCTTGGGTCCGGGTGATCCGTTCGGTCAGCCGCTGGCTTCGCCGATTCCGGTTCCGCCCTCGGGTCTGCTGAGCCCTGAGCAGAACAACTTCTTCCAGGGTCCCTCGTACAACCAGACGGTGGTGACGGCGTGCCTGACGTACATGATCCGTCAGCAGATCGGTCAGTACCTGTACTGCATCGACCGCGGTCGTCGCGAGGTTGTGGTGCTCAACTCCAACCGCATGACGGTCATCGACCGCATCGCGACCCCTGACCCGACCTCGCTGGCGATGAGTCCCAACCTGAGCCTGCTGGCGGTTTCGAACCAGCTCTCGGACATCGTGAGCTTCATCGACATCGACCCCAACTCGGCGACCTTCCACACCGTGGTTCAGGAAACGCTGGTGGGTTCGCGCCCGCGCGGTATCGCGTGGGAACCGGGTGACGAGGACGTGCTTGTTGCCAACGAAGCCGACAGCACCGTGACGATCATCTCCGGCACGGCCCTGACCGTTCGCAAGGTGGTCAGCTCGCAGCTCAACGAGCCCTTCGAAGTGGCGGTCACGCCGCGCCAGCTGTGCTGGGGCTTCAACCGTCAGGTCTACTTCGCGTACATCCTCAACCGCAACGGCCGCGTGGCGATCTACGAGTCGGGTCCCAACACCGTCAACGGCTGGGGCTACGACGATGTGATCGGCATCGCCGACTCCACCTTCCGCCAGCCCAAGGCCATGCAAGTGGATCCCACCGACCTGCGCTCGGCCCTTTGGATCGCGCACCAGAACCCGATCAACATCGCCACCAACGCGCCGTTCGTGGGTCAGGAATCGGTCGGCGCGGTCTCCAAGCTGGTCATCGAAACGGCGATTCCCGGCGCGCTGCCGCTCAACGTGCAGTCGCTGACGATCCCGCAGTTCCGTGACATGTACCTGGGCGTGCCGGTGTCGCTGGGCACCGACAAGCTCTCGGGCGTGCCGGTGGATCTGGCTTTCGACAACATGCGCAACCTCAGCGGTCTGCCCAACACCCTGTCGACCTTCACGGGCAACACCTCCGTGCCGGTCAACGGCAAGGGGTTGGTCAAGGCCGCCTGCCCGGCGGTGCTCAACGCCAACGAGCCGCGCTATCTGTTCGTGGCCGTGCCGACGCCGCTCTCGGGCTCGGGGGTCGTCGACGTGATCCGCATCGATCAAGGCAACCTCAAGGTGGACGTCAACCGGTATCTCGCGGGCGTCCAGTCGGTGCCTGCTCCCAACGTCCAGGTGCTGATGGACTACTTCCGTCAGTGAGCTGAGACCGATTTCAAGCCGCGCGCGGTGCGTAGAGGGTTTCATCACCCTCGACCACCGCGCGCAGTCTTTTTCGAGCGCGTCCGGACGCTATCCTGCCCCGAACTCACTGATACAGCCATGCCCGATCCCAAGGCCGTCCAGAGCATGTTTGCCCGCATCGCGGGCAGCTACGACCTGCTCAACCGCACGCTCTCGCTGGGCATCGACCAGCGCTGGCGCAAGCGGCTTTTGCGCCAATCGGGCGTGCGTCCGGGCATGACGGTGGTCGATGTTTGCTGCGGTACGGGTGATGTCGCGCTGTTCTACGCGCGTTCCGGGGCCAAGGTGCTCGGACTGGACTTCACGCATCCCATGCTCGAGCGTGCCGAAAAGAAGCGTGCGGGTCGGGCGCAGACCCTGTTTGCGGACGGCGATGCGATGAATCTGCCCGTGGCCTCCGGCATCGCCGATGTGTGCTCGGTTTCCTTCGGCATCCGCAACGTCGCCGAGCGGCGCGGTTGCATGCGCGAGATGAAACGTGTGCTGCGCCCCGGCGGACAGGTGCTGATCCTCGAGTTCTCGATGCCGCCCGGGCGTATCTTCGGCTGGATCTATCGCACCTATTTCACGCGCGTGCTGCCCGCCATCGGCAAGCTCGTCTCCAAGGACGACGATGCCTACTCGTATCTGCCGCGCACCGTTCTGGCCTGGCCCAAGCCTGCGGAACTGCAGGCCGAGCTGGAGCAGGAGGGCTTCGTTGACTGCGGCCACGAGCTGCTGACGATGGGCATCGCCTGCCTGCATTGGGGGCGGGTGCCGCAGGCGTGAGCGAAGCTGCCGCGCAGTCGGTGCCGGACGAGAAGCCGTTGGCACTGGGTCTGCTGTCGCTTGTGCCACTGCTCGTGATGCACGAGCTCGCCGCCAACGCGGGCCTGGGCATCAATCTGGCTCAGTATCTGATGACGCTGCCCTTCAGCGTGCTGCCGCGCCCGCAGCTGGCGCTCGGAATCGCCATTGCGCTGCTGACGCTGAGCTGTGCGGTCTGGCTCTACCGCAGCGACTACGCGCTGATTCCGCGCTGGTTGACGATCCTCAAGGAAGCGCTGCTGGCCGCCGTGGTGATGGGGCCGTTGCTGGTGGCGCTGGCCTGGCTGCTCTCGATTCCAGGTGATCTCTCGCATCTGCGCACCGGTGATGTCGGCACGCCCTCGCTGGCGTTGGTGGCCTTGCGCATGGGCGGAGGCGCGTGGGAAGAGCTGCTGTTTCGCTGGCTGCTGTACGGCCTTCTGTATCTGGCGCTGCGGCGCGGCTGCCTTGCACTGTGGAATGCACCCGATGGCGCCACGCTGGTTGCGGAGATCGGTGCGCTGGCCTTGAGCTCCGCTGCCTTTGCGGCCGCGCACCTTGCGCCGGTAGTCGAGAGCCTCACGGGTTTTTCGGGGGGAGAACCCTTCGATGCCGCGATCTTCTCCTGGCGCTGCCTCGCAGGCCTGAGTCTGGGTATCCTGTTCCGGTGGCGGGGCATGGGCGTCGCCGCCTGGACACACGCATTCTTCAATCTGGCCCTTTCGATCGGCGCCGGAGTGGATATCTTCCTATGACGCGATTCTTTGTCGGCATCACCGGGGCCAGCGGCCACATCTATGCAGACCGGCTCGTGCGCGCACTCGTGGCGACCGGCAACAGCGTCGATCTGTGCGTCACTTCCGCCGGTGCCAAGGTGCTCAAGCACGAGCTGGGCATCGATGCCGGTCCGCAGGGTCGCGAACTGGCACGCGTGCTGCCGCAGTGGTTCGGGTCGGAGATCGCGAGTGTTCTGCGCGCCTTTCCCGAAGACATGATCGAGGCGCCGCCGTCCTCGGGCACCGCGCTGACCGGCGGCGTGATCCTGTGTCCGTGCAGCATGGGCACGCTGGCGCGCGTCAGCGTGGGATTCAGCTCCAACCTCGTGGAGCGTGCAGCGGATGTCGCGCTGAAGGAAGGGCGCAAGCTCCTGATCGTGCCCCGCGAGAGTCCGCTCTCGGAGATCCACCTCGAGAACATGCTGCGCATGTCGCGGCTGGGCGCGAAGATCCTGCCGGCCATGCCGGGCTTCTATCACCGGCCGAAGTCGATGGATGAACTCGTCGGACATCTAGTCGGCAAGATCCTCGACTCGCTCGGCGTGGCGCATTCCGGCGTGCGCTGGAAGGGCACTGATCCTGAACCCGAGCCGGGTGTGGAGCGAACGCGCGGATGAGCGCCATCGCCGACTTTGCCGGGCTGGTGCGCTTCAGCCATTCGATCTTTGCGCTGCCTTTTGCGATGAGCGGTGCATGGCTCGCGGCGCGGGGCGTGCCCGCTCCGCGCGTGCTGGCGCTGGTGCTGGTGTGTGCCGTGGCCGCCCGCACGGCGGCGATGGCCTTCAACCGGCTGGTCGACGCCGGTCTTGATGCGCGCAATCCGCGCACGCAGCAGCGCGAGATTCCCGCCGGGAAGGTCCGCAAGTCGGCGGCGAGTGTCCTGATCGCTCTGAGCGCGCTGATCTTCGTGGGCGCCTCTTTCCTGCTCAACCCGCTGGCCGGCTGGCTCTCGCTGCCGGTGCTGGGCGTGCTGCTCTTCTACAGCTACATGAAGCGGATCCATTGGAGCGCGCATCTGGTGCTGGGGCTGGCGCTGGCGATCGCTCCGCTGGGGGCCTACATCGCGGTCAAGGGCGCCATCGAGCCGGATGTCTGGCCCGTTGTGTGGCTGGCGGTCGCCGTGCTGACCTGGGTGGCAGGATTCGATCTGATCTACGCCTGTCAGGACGCGGATTTCGACCGCGCCGAAGGACTGCGTTCGATCCCGGCTCGTTTCGGGATCGCTCCCGCGCTGGTGCTCTCCGCGCTCTTGCATGTGCTGACGCTGGCGGCTCTGGTTCTCACCGGCTGGACCGGCGGGCTGTCGTGGGCCTGGTGGATCGCGTTGGCCCTTGCGGCCTTGCTGCTGTTCTACGAGCACTGGATCGTGAGGCCCGATGATCTCAGCCGGGTCAACATGGCCTTCTTCACGCTCAACGGCTGGATGGGAGTCGGGCTGTTCGCGGGGCTCCTGCTGGATACCATGCTGAGGGGAGCCGCCGGATGAAAGCAACCAAGCAGCGCGAAGCCACGCCCGGCGAAGAATTGTCGCGCCTGCGCTCCGCGCTGGGTGCGGAGCGCGGACCGCGCGCTGTGCTCCTGCGCGGCGACGAGCGTTATTTCCGCACCGGCGCGGCCGATTCTCTGCTGGCCTGGGCCAAGCCGCGGGCTTTCGAACTTGCTCGTCATGACGCGGAGGATCCAGACTTCTCGCTGCGCGGGCTCGTCGACGATCTGCTCTCGCCCTCGATGTTCGCCTCCGAGCGCGCGGTCTTCGTGCGCGCTGCGGCGCGCCTGTGCAAGAAGGAAGGCTCGCAGCATTCGGAGTTCACGCGCGCGGCGCTGGCATTTCTCCAAGACAAGTCCATCGGCGGAATACTCGTCATCGACGCCGAGGGTCTGCGGGCGGACCACGCGCTGACCAAGGCCGTGAGCGAGTCCGGCGGGCTGGTCCTGAGCCTGCGGCGGCTGTGGGATTCGCCGCCGCCCTGGGATCCCGATCCGCGCAAGACCGAGCTTGTGCAGTGGACCATGGCGCGTGCCCGCGAGCTCTCGCTGCCGCTGACCTTGGACGAAGCGCTCTACATCAGCGCCGCGACGGGCAACGACCTGTTTGCGATCGACACGCAGCTTGAGCGCGTGGCGCATCGCGGCAAGGAGAGCGTGCGCAGCCTGGTGCCGTGGAATTCCGGCGCCTCGCCGTTTGCCGTCTGCGATGCGCTCCTCAGCGGCGATGCGGCGCGCTCCCTCAGCGGACTCGAGGCGCTCTTCAAGGGCGGCTTCCAGGGCAAGGACGGTGAACGCGAAACGGATGCGGCGGCACTGCAGGCGATTCTGCTCTCGACACTGCGCGCGCGTGCGGCGCGCACGCTGGCGGTGGCACTGGACACGCGCAATCTGGAATCGGTCGCCAATCCGCGTGAGCGCACCGAGCTCGAGGCCCGCGCCAGACTCCGGCCGGTGGCGCGCTGGCGCAGCCTGCATGAGGATGCGCTGGAGCTGGAGCGCAGAACGCGCACGCCCGCCGGTCTGGATATCCACGATCTCGTGGCCTTCGCGCTGCGGCACAAGCTGGCGCGCAGCGGAGGAGCGCGGTGAGCACGGAGCCCATGTCCGGATCGCGTCCGCGCATCGCTCGGCTTGCGGAGCACATCAAGAACCAGATCGCGGCGGGCGAGGTGGTGGAGCGCCCTTCGTCGGTGGTAAAGGAACTGGTCGAGAACTCGCTCGATGCCGGCGCCACGCACATCGATGTCGAGCTCGAAGAGGGGGGCGTCAAGCTCGTGCGCGTGCGCGATGACGGCACGGGCATCGATCCGGAGGATCTCGAGCTCGCGCTCGCTCCGCACGCCACCAGCAAGCTCACGCTGCCCGAGGATCTCGAGCACATCGCCTCGCTGGGCTTCCGCGGCGAGGCGCTGGCCTCGATCGCCTCCGTTTCGCGGCTGCGCATCACCAGCCGCGCGCGCGGAAGCTCTCGGGCCTGCCGCATCGATGTCGAGGGCGGGCAATGCTCGCTCGTGATGGAAACCGGATCGGCCGAAGGGACGCTGATTGAGGTGCGCGACCTGTTCTACAACGTGCCTGCGCGCCGGCGCTTCCTCAAGCAGACCGCGACCGAACTGGCGCGCTGCCTGGATGTGCTGCAGCGACTCGCGCTGTCGCATCCGGGCGTCGCTTTCACGCTCCAGCATGACAAGAAGCGCGTGCTCGACATCGAAGGCGGACTCGATCTGGCGCAGCGCATCCGCCGCGCCTTCGGAGCCGAGCTGGCCGGCGCGCTGCTGCCGGTCGAAGCGCAGGCGGCAGGCCTGACGCTCTCAGGCTATGTGGCGCCGCCGCGACTGGCGCGCGTGGACACCACGCGCCAGATGTGGTTCGTCAACGGTCGCTTCGTGCGCGACAAGCTGCTCCTGCGCGCGCTCAAGGAGGGTTACCGCGGCTTCCTGTTCGACACGCGCCAGCCGGTTGCCTTCCTCAATCTTGCGCTCGATCCCTCGCGCGTCGACGTCAATGTGCACCCGCAGAAGGCCGAGGTGCGCCTGCGCGATGAGCGCGCGGTGTTCGGTTTTGTGGCGGCGGCGGTGCGCGAAGCGGTGCGCAAGGGTGATCTCGCCACCCCCGGTGCCGCGCTCGTGGATTCCGCCTTGCGGCGCGAGGCGCGCACGCAGTCCGCCGAGCTGGTGCTGTTCCCGCCGGCCGCGCCGCGTGAGCCCTTCCGTCTGGAGCTGCATGAGCGCCCTGTGGCGAGTGCGCAGGCTTCTGCCGCTGATGCTTCGCCCGCACAAGCTCCGCACACACACGCGATCCGCGCTCCGCTGACTGCGGCCTTGCACGCCGGAGCCGGCCTCGCGGCCGGGGGCTTCGTGCAGGTGGCGAAGACCTACATCGTGCGTGCGCTCCACGACGGATTCGAGATCATCGATCAGCACGCCCTGCACGAGCGCATCACGTACGAGTGCCTGCGCGCCGAGCTGGCACAGGGACAGTGCGAGCGCCAACGCCTGCTGCTGCCCGAACTGGTGGAGCTCTCGCGCGACGAGGCCGTCCTGGTGGCTGCCCATGTCGAGGATCTGGCTTCGCTGGGCTTCGAGCTTCAGCCGTTCGGCGGAGAGACCATCGCGCTGCACTCCTATCCGGCTCGCCTGGAGCGGCCACGCGCGGCTGAGCTGGTCCGCGCCATCGCCGCAGCCCTGCAGGAAGGCCGCTCGCTCTCGCGCGAGCGGCTGATGGAGGAGGTGCTGCACCGTGCCGCCTGCCGTGCGAGCGTCATGGCGGGCGACGAATTGGAGCAGGAGGAGATGCGCGTGCTGCTTGAGCGCGGTCGCGCGCTGGAATCCGATCAAACCTGCGTGCACGGACGTCCGACGCGCATTCGCTTCACTTTGGCTGATCTGGAGCGCGCCTTCCTGCGGCGCGTGTGAAACAGGAGTACCCGGACATGTTCATGCTCTCGCTGTTCCTCGCCATCGCCCAAGATAAGCCTGTCGACAAGCCTGTCGACAAGCCCGCGGAGAAGTCGCCGGAAGGCGTGCAGGTGCGCACCGAGGCCGCGCTTGCCGGCTACACGCTGATCGCGCCGCTCAATTCCTCGCGAGTGCACCTTGTGGATCTCGCGGGCGAGGTGCGCCACACATGGAAGGTGCAGGGCCGGCCCGGCGGCGCCGTGTATCTCGAAGCCGATGGGACGCTGCTGCGCAGTATGCAGGTGGAACCCAACCCGCGTTTCCACGGAGGCGGCATCGGCGGTCGCATCGAGAAGCTGCGCTGGGACGGCGAGGTCCTCTGGGAATACGAACTCGCCGGACCCGATCTCACGCTGCACCACGACTTCTGCCGTCTGCCCAATGGCAATCTGCTCGCGATCGCATGGGAATGCCTCAGTCCCGACGAGGCGCGGGCCAAGGGGCGCGATCCGGAGTACGTGCATGAGGAGGGGCTGTGGTCGGACGTCGTGCTGGAGATCGAGCCCTCGGAAGGCGGCGGCGGCAACATCGTCTGGCAATGGCGCGTGGCCGACCACCTGCTGCAGGATCGCGATCCCAAGCTCGCCGGTTACGCCAAGCCCGCGGACCATCCCGGTCGAGTGGACATCAACGCCGATGTGCGCTTCCTGCCGCGCAAGGAGAGCGAGGAAGATCGCAAGAAGCGCGAGGCTCGCGAGCGCGAGATGAAGCGACTGGGTTACACGGGCGGTGATGAGCCTCAATCGCAGAAGCCCAAGCCTTCCGGCCCCAAGATCAAGGCCGACTGGCTGCACACCAACGCCGTCAGTTATCTGGCGAGAGAGCAGTTGATCGCGCTGTCGATCCCGCACATGGGCGAGATCTGGGTGATCGATCACGCCACGACGCAGGAGGAAGCGGCGACGGAGCAGGGCGGTCGGCGCGGCAAGGGCGGAGCATTGCTGTACCGCCTGGGCGCGCCGCGCAACTACGGCATGGGGGACAAGGGCGCCAAAACGCTTTTCTATCAGCACCATCCCACCTGGATCGTCGACCCCTCGACGGCCGCCGTGTCGCTGCTCTTGTTCAACAACGGCAGCGGCCGTCCGTTGAAGGAGTACTCATCGGTGGAGGAGCACCTCCTGCCCTTCATATCGAAGGATGGCTTCACTCGCGAACCGGGCCAGCCCTTCGGTCCTGCGGCGCCGCGCTGGATCTACAAGGACGAGGCGCGCTTTTTCTCCGCGTTCATCTCGGGCGCGCAGCGCCTCTCCAACGGCAACACGCTGATCTGCGAGGGCGCCAAGGGCCGCGTTTTCGAGGTCGATGTCGCGGGCAAGATCGTGTGGGACTACTGGAGCCCGCACGGCGGCGATCTGGAACCCTCGGAACAGGGCGGCAAGGCGCCGCCGCGCGCCTTGTTCCGCGCCGAACGCATCGCCTTCGGAGATCCTCGCCTCGCCGGACGCTTCTAGCGCGTCGTTTCTAGCGCGTTGGTGGCAGGAAGACCGACTCGTCGAACTTGGGCTCGAAGCTGGAGTTCTTCTTGAGCCAGAACTCCAGGCTCGGCTTCTCCTCGAAGGCCTCCTGCTGCGCATTGCGCATGTGCAGTGCGACTTCCTGCGGCACCACACGGCCATCCTGTGCCCGGAAGGCGCCGCAGGCGAGCAACAGACGCTGCACGGTCAGCTGCCCGTCGAAGCTCGACACGACGCACAGGCGCGGCAGCATCGTCTTCGGATCCAGACCCAGTTCCACGACCGTGGCATCGGTGGGCTTGGCACCGCTGCGCTCGGGCATCTGGAAATCCGGCGTGGAAAGGCCCAGCCAGACAAGCCCGTCCGCGCGGCGGGATGCGGGCAGCCCCCGCGGTGCCGTCTCGAGGATCCGGATCGAGCTGAGCCGCAGGCTGGATGGATCGCTCAGCGAGACGAAGTTGCGTGAGAGCTTGGCCCACTCCTCGAGTTGCTTGCGATCCTCCGCAAGCTCGCGGCCGATCAGCGGCAGCACCTCATTGCGAGCCGGGTCGAGCAGGAAGTCGCCCTTGGGACCGCGCAGGAGCTCGCGCTCGTTGGCCGTCGTGAAGCGCACGAAGCCCGGCGAAGACCAGCGGTAGCGCAGGGGGCGCAGCGCCTCGTTGCTCGCACCATCCTGCTGGACGCGTACATCGAGCGTCACATCGAAGGCGAGGATCGGCTTGCGCACGGCATCCTTGGGCCAGGTCGCCGCGCACAGCGCCTCGTAGCGCGCCCTGGCCTCGCTCGTGGTGCCCTCGGGGATCACGCCAGGCTTGAGGCTCGAGTGGGTGTCCGTCTGGGGCTGGGCGGCATCCTTGGGCAGCGGGGGCGGTGTCGGAGGTCCCTGCAACGTGCAGAGCAACAGGCAAAGCAACGGGCTGGTCAGCATCGGGCTTGAGCGTACGAGCGTCGGCCGGAGCCTGCTAGGATGTTTCCACAAGCCTTGCAGGAACCCCTTCGATTTCTGATCGGGCCGACGGCCGTGGGCAAGAGCGCAACGGCCATGCAGCTCGCCCTTTTCCACGGGCTGGAGCTGATCTCGCTGGACTCGATGCAGGTCTACACCGGCATGGACATCGGCACGGCCAAGCCCAGCGCAGCCGAGCAGGCCGCTGTCCGCCATCACATGCTCGACCGTGTGAGCCCGCACGAGCGCTACGACGTGTCGCGCTACCTCGGCGATCTCGGCGAAGTCGAGTCGCAGCTGGCAGAGCGCGCAGCCCGCGCCGTGCACATCGGAGGCACGGGGTTCTATCTCAAGGCGCGTCTCGCCGGCCTGTTCGACGGTCCCGCGGTCGATGCCGCACTGCGCGCCACGCTGGAGCAGCGCTACGAACAGGAGGGTGCCGCGGCGTTGCATGCACAACTGACGGCTGTGGACCCTGCCAGCGCCGCGCGGCTGCATGCCAACGATCGAAAACGCATCGTGCGTGCCCTCGAGGTATATCTGCAGACCGCTCGTCCCTTGAGCGAATGGCAGCAGCAATGGAGCGCCACGCCCAAGCCCGCGCGCATTGTCGGCCTGACGCTGGCGGTGGGGGAACTGGATCGGCGCATCGTCGAGCGCGTGCGGGCGATGCTCTCCTCCGGCTGGGTGGAGGAGGTGCGCGCTCTCGATGCGCAGGGCTGGCTGGGTCCGACGGCAGCACAGGCGCTGGGGTACGGGGAAGTGCGCGCGCTGTCGCGCGGAGAGCTGAGTCTCTCCGCCTGCGTGGATGCGATCAGCCTCGCGACGCGTCAGTTCGCTCGCAAGCAGCGCACCTGGTGGCGCAAGTTCGATGTGAACTGGATCGATGTGGCGCAGCATCGCGATCCGGCCGAGCGCGCAGCCCTGGTGGCGAGCCACTTCGAACTCTAGACGCGCGCAGGCCATGTCTGGCGCACAAAAAGCCGCGAAGCACGACCTTGGCGGGTCGTGCTTCGCAGGATGAATGGTTCGAAGCTCGGACTACTGATCGCTCGCGCGCTCGAAGCCGATGCCGTCGTAGAGGAAGCTCGTAGTCACCTGACCCAGCGGACGGGTGAACTCCTCGACGCCGTCGAAGAACTCCTTGCCGCCGCCTTCATCGAAGGTGCCGATGATCGAGTCGATCGGCAGCGGGATGAACGCACCGCTGGCGCCGTAGATGATCGCGCCCATCGCGATGCCTTCGTAGTGGATGTAGTTCTCCGGGTGCGGCACGAGGCTGTTGTTCGGCCGCGGCGCGAAGGCCTCCGCATCGTAAGGCTGGAAGGGGTTCTCCGGATTGTGGTTGAAGAAGTGACGCTTGATCGTCCAGTTGATCGCGCGCTTCTTCTCCCAGGCGAAGTCCCGGTAGTTGCCGTCCAGCTCCGGGTTGTAGGAGAGGAAGTGACGGGCCATGCTCGGGGCCACGTACTGACCGGACCAGTGGTCGTTCACATGCTGCGCCTGAGACTGGCAGCCGGTGGCGAGCAGCAGGCTCGCCAGACCGAGGAGGGGGAGGGTCTTCATGGGGGGGGGTAGGGGATCCTCTCGCGAGCAGCGTCCCGGGCAGCGGGCCCGGAGCAACGTCCGCTTGGCGTCTGAGTGGCGTGTGAGTGTCGTGTCCGGAGGGCGGAAAGTCCAGACCCTGCCGGGAGGGGATTTTGGCCTCCGGTGCCCTCCTACCCCCCTGCGGCCCCTAAAGTAACCACCCGAAAGCGACACCCGATGCCCATCCCCGCCCCTCGGATCGGCCTGTTTGGAGGCTCCTTCGACCCGCCGCACGCCGGGCACCTGGCGGCCGCTCGGGCCGCCAGGGTCGCTCGGGGGTTGGAGCGCGTGATCTGGATGCCGGCGGCGCGCTCTCCGTTCAAGTCGGCCCAGACCGGCGGAGCCGCCGGGGAGCACCGGGCCGAGCTGGTGCGCCTGCTGCTGGAGGGTGAGCCGGGCATGGAGCTCTCGACGCTGGAGCTCGAGCGCGGCGGCGCCTCCTACACGATCGACACCGTCGAGGAACTGCTGCGGCAACTGCCGGTCGGAACGCAGCTCTTCCTGATCGTCGGCGAGGACAATCTCGCGGGTCTGCCGCACTGGCATCGTGCGCACGAGCTGCTGGAGCGCGTGCAGCCGGTGGTGCTTACGCGTCGCGTCGCCGCTGTCCCCAAGGAGCAGGGCGACGGCGAGTTCGCAGCCGCATTGCGTGCGGGTTATCTGGCGATGGATCCGGTGGATCTCTCTTCCACTCAGTTGCGAGCGCAGCTCAGGGGCGCGCGGTCGGCGCCGCCCGGACTCGGCGAGTCGGCCTTCCGCTACATGCAGCTGCACGGACTCTACGGGGTCCTCCCGTGATCATGGCGCTGAGCCTGGCACTGGCGAGCTTCGTGCTTGCCGGTCTGCTGGCCGCGCTGCTGCTGCGCTCTCCGCTGCACGATGCCGCAGCTTCTGCCACGCAGCGCAAGCTGCAGCGCGTGCCGGTGCCGCGCATCGGCGGACTCGCGCTGCTGATCGCGGCGGCGGTGCCGTTGCTGCGCGCCGGCCGGTCAGAACTCGTCATGGCGCTGGGAGTCGCATTCCTCGCCGGGCTGATCGACGATCTGGTTCGCGGCGGACTCGCTGCCGGTCCCAAGCTCGGCGTGCAGCTCGCGGCCGCGCTGGCCATCGCCTGGCTCACTCCGCAGTCCGCCTGGTGGCTCGCTCCGCTGCTGATCGTGGCGTTCAACGTGATCAACACATGGGACAATTCCGATGGTGCGCTGAGCGGCATCACGCTGCTGGGAGCCGCGTGCGTCGGCGAGCGGCTGCTCGCCGCGCTGCTGGTGGGTTTCCTGCCGTGGAACACGGTGCTGCGCCGCGATCCCAGCGCACCGCGGGCGTATCTGGGCGACAGCGGCAGCCACCTGCTCGCTGCCTGGATCGTGCTTGAACCGCGGCTCATGCCCGCGCTCGTGCTGCCCGCACTCGATCTGGCGTGGGTCTGCGTGCAACGATTGCGCGCGCGGCAGGCGCCGTGGGTCGGCGATCGCAGGCATCTGGCGCAGGTGCTGGAGGCTCGGGGTCTCAGCCTGGCACCACGGCTGACGCTGCTGGGACTGCTGGCACTGCCGGTCTGGGTCCTGCCGCTGCAGTGGGGGTGCGCGGCGACACTTTCGGCGCTGCTCGTCACGCGCATCCTTGCCCGCACGCCCGCCGCGCCGGATAATCCCCCGCCCCCGCAAGCGCCCGGACACCCGTGAACTATCCCCGCACCGCGCTGATCTCCGATCTGCACTCGAACCTGCCCGCGCTGGAGACGGCGCTGGCGGATGCGCGTGCACGCGGTGTCGAGCGCTTCGTCTGTCTGGGGGACGTGATCGGCTACGGTGCCCGACCGCGCGAGTGCCTCGACTGGGTCATGGAGCTGTGCGTCAGCGCACCGCGCGATCGCTCGGGCTCGGGAGCTGAGCTGTATGCGGGGCTTTGCCTGCAGGGCAACCACGAGCTGGCGCTGCTGGAGAGTCCGGAGGACTTCAATCCCAAGGCGCGTGCGGCGATCGAGTGGACGCGCGAGGCGCTGGCGGGCGCGGACAGCGCGCGCTACTGGGACTTCCTCGGTGAGCTGGTGCCGGCGATGTGCGACAGCGTCGCGATGTTCGCGCACGGCAGCCCGCGCAATCCGGTCAAGGAGTACATGCTGCCGCGCGACAGTCAGGACAAGCCGAAGCTCGCGGCCAACTTCGCCGTGATGCAGCAGAATGGCTGCTCGGTGTGCTTCGTGGGCCACAGCCATGTGCCGGCGATCTACTACGACAACGGCGAGCTGTATCGCCCGCAGGGCATGCAGCTCGACCTGCCGCTGGGACTGGACTCAGGACGGCGCATGATCGTCAACGTCGGATCGGTGGGGCAGCCGCGCGATGGCGACCCGCGCCTTTCCTATGCGCTGTTCGACGGCTCCTCGGTGAGCTTCGTGCGGCTGGAATATGACCATCGAGCCGCGGCGGAAGCCATCCGCGCGGTCTCGGCACTGCCGGAATACCTCGCCGACCGCCTCGCGGTGGGCCGCTAGACGCGCGAGTGCTCGCGCAAGGAACGCCTTGGATAAACGCATCTTCATCGTCCTGCCGATCTGCCTGGTGATCGTCATTGGCTGGCAGCTGCTGTGGAACCACTTCAACCCGCCGCCGCCGCGCGTGACGCCGCCAGCGCAGACGCAGTCCATCGCGAGCGCGCCGAACGCCGCCGCCGACAAGCTCGCGCCGCAGGAGGGCGCGGCCGCAGCGCCGGCGCGCGAGCCGCGCGGTCCGGTACAGCGCGCCGAGATCGAGCAGGAGCTGGTGATTCAGGTGGGCGAGCCCGGTCAGGCCGGCAGCTATCGCGCCGTGTTCACCAACAAGGGCGCAACGCTCAAGACCCTGAGCCTGGGCGACTATCCGGACAAGGCTGGCCGCTCCGCGGAGGAACGACTCGACAGCGCCAACTGGACGCGCGTGCTCGAAGAAGTGGAGTCGAATGTCGGGCGCACGCGCTCGCTGCAGCTCACGGCAAGCCTCTCGGCGCGCGAATACCTCGACAAGCCGCTCGAAGAGGAGCTGTGGACTGCGCGCGAGCTGACCGAGGCCGATGGCGGCCGCGGCGTCGAGTACACGCTGGCGCCGGGCACCGGCGTCGTGTTCCGCAAGCGCCTGCAGTTCCGCGCAGGCTCGCACGATCTCGATCTGCGTCTGGAGATCGAGAATCAAGGCGTCGACTCGGGTCCCAAGCCGATCGGTTTCGTGCTGACGCCGGCCGCCTGCATGCCGCGCGACAGTCAGGATGCCTACTACTACGAGCCGCAGGCGCTGGTGTGCGCTCCGGAGGAGGGCGGCACCGGTCTGGAAGTGCAGGCCGAGATCCGAGACGAGAGCGGCAGCCGTCAGCAGGGCGCCTTCACGATTCCGCGCGCTCCGCTGGCCTATGCCGGCGTGCAGAACAAGTACTTCGCCGTGCTGCTGCGCGGAACCGACGAGTCCGCACGCAACAGCCTCAAGGGAGCGAGCTGGCGCGCCCTGCGCGACGAAGCCTATCTGCGCAAGGATCCGGCGGCCGCGCCCTGGCGGCAGATCGTCACGGACGTGCAGCTGGAACTGGCGCTGCCGGCGAAGGGCCAGAAGCAGAGCTGGAACTACCGCGTCTACGCAGGTCCCAAGGATCGCGACCTGATCGTCGCCGCGGATCCGGCCGCGGCGGTGCTGGTGGAACACGATCTGGGCTTCTTCACCACGATCGCCTTCGCACTGCTGAGCGTGCTGGAGTTCTTCCACAAGCTGGTCGGCAACTGGGGTGTGGCGATCATCCTGCTGACGCTGGCCGTGAAGCTGATCCTGTTCCCGATCCAGCGCCGCTCACAGACGGCGATGGCGCAGTACCAGACCAAGATGAAGCGTCTGCAGCCGCGCATCGAGGAGCTGAAGGAGCGCTACAAGAACGATCGCGCCAAGCTCAATCAGGAGCAGGCCAAGCTGATGCAGCAGGAAGGCGCCTTCCCGCCGCTGGGCGGCTGCCTGCCGATGTTCCTGCAGATTCCGGTGTTCTTCGGCCTGTTCTCCGCGCTGCGCGTGGCCTTCGAGCTGCGCCAGGCGGATTTCCTGTGGATTCCCGACCTCTCGCTGCCCGACCACACGATCCATCTCGGCTGGGACTTCATCGTTCCGATCGTCGGCTGGGACATGAACTACTTCAACATCCTGCCGCCGCTGATGATCGTGATGTGGATCTGGCAGCAGAAGGGCATGCCTGTGCCCGCGGATGAGAATGCCGCGCGCATGCAGAAGATGATGATGTGGATGCCCGTGATCATGGGCGTGTTCCTGTACAACTACGCGGCGGGACTCTCGCTCTACATGATCACGCAGTCGGGCATCGGCGTCATCGAACAGAAAGTCATCCGCAAGTACTGGCCGCTCGACGAAAAGGAACAACCAACGAAGCAGGGCTTCCTCGGCAAGCTGATGGATCGCGCTCAGGAAGCGCAGAAGCAGGCCGACGAACTCAAGCGGCAGCGCAACGCCAAGCGCGGGCGCTGATGCGTTCATGCAGTCCGACACGATTGTCGCCCGGGCTTCGCCGCGAGGAGCGGCGGAGCGGGCGATTCTGCGTGTCAGCGGGCCGGCGGCCGCGCGCATTGCGCGTGAGCTGACCCAGGATCCCGCGCTCGCGTTCCGTCGCGGTGCGCAGACGTGGCGCGTGTTCGATGGCCGCGGCTTCATTCCTGCGCTGGCCCTGCTCTTCGAGGCACCGCGCTCGTACACCGGCGAAGACACGCTGGAGCTGCACATTCCCGGCTCCCTGCCGCTGGTGGAGTGCCTTCAGGCGCGCATCCAGCAGCTGGGGGCGCGCGCGGCCGAGCCCGGCGAGTTCACGCGTCGCGCCTTTCTCA
>SYGM01000032.1 GCA_005799545.1 Planctomycetia bacterium
CCGCGGGCCGGAGTCGCTGGACATGCTGCATGCCATGAATACCGGCCACGATGGCGGTATGACGACGGTCCACGCGAACACTCCGCGCGATGCTCTCAACCGTCTCGAGACGTTGGTGCTCATGGCTGGAGTCGAGTTGCCCAGCCGGGCTATCCGGGAGCAGATCGTGTCCGCGCTGCACTTCATCGTGAGCGTTCGCCGCTTCGACGATGGCGTGCGCCGCGTGGAGAGCATTGCCGAGCTCACCGGCATGGAAGCCGGCACGCCGCTGCTTCAGGACATCTACCGGTTCCAGCAGACGGGACGCAATGGCCGCTCGATCCTCGGGCAGCATGTCGCTACGGGCATCGTGCCGCGCTTGTTCCATGAGCTGCGCGAACGGGGAACGGATGTTCCGATGCAGATCTTCGCCAAGACGGAGGTGAAGCGTGACTGAACTCGTCTGGGGAGCAGGAGCTGCCGTGGGCGCCGGCGCCGCATACTATGCGTGGCGGGCCGCTGAAGTGCGCCGCAAAGCACAGGCCAGACTCAACGAAGGCGTGCCGGAGGAAGGTGAGCGTGAAGCCCTCAAGCTGCACCCCTTCCTCGCCCGACGCACCTGGATTCCGTACGCGGCCGGCGCAGTCGCGCTGCTGGTTCTCATGTTCGTTGCCAAGCTGGCCGCGATCTTTGCGATCGCGCTGGCGGTGGTGATCGGCACCCTCGCCTACCTCGTGGAGGACTCTCTGCACGAGGGCCGGCTTGCGAAGCTCGATACGCAGCTTGCCAACAGCCTCGACCTCATGGTCGCTGCGCTGCATGGCGGAGCGGGTCTGGCGCAGGCCATCGAGAGCGCAGCGGGGGAGACCCCTGAGCCTCTCAAGAGCGAACTGAGCGAACTCCTTGGCCGCATGCGCTACGGCGAGTCCCCTGTGCAGGTCTTCGACGACTTCTCCAAGCGGATTCCGCTTGAGTCCTATCGTCTCTTCTCCTTCACGATGATCGTTCACTCGGAGGTGGGCGGCAGCTTGGCTCCGATTCTCGCCACCGTAGGCCGTTCGATCCGCGACCGTATCGAGATCGCGCGGCGCGTGCGCTCCCAGTCAACCGAAGCACGAGCATCGGTCATGGGGATTCTGATCATCATCTACTTCCTCGGCCTGCTGATGTGGCGCACCAACCCGCCCGCCTTCGAGCGCTTCGTGGCGCACGAACTGGGTCAGAACCTGCTCGCGGGAGCCCTCATCATGCAAGCGCTGGGCATGTTGTGGATCGCAAAGATCGCGAAGCTGCGCTTCTAGGATTCGAACCATGCAGAACGCAAGCCACGACACGACCACGCTCTGGATGATCGGCATGCTCTGGGTTGTTGCCCTGGGCGGAGGCATCTGGATGTTCCTGCGTCTGCGGAGCCGCGAGCGCCTGATGCGGCGCATGTACGCCGACGAACAGGACCATACGCGGCTCGATCTGGAAGACCCGACGGCGCAGGGATTCCTCGCGCGCTGGCTCTATCTCGCCGGCTATCGCCAGCGCGGCGCGACGACGAGCTTCGTGGGAGCAACGCTGGCCTGTGCGGCCGGCGGAGCGTTCCTCGTCACGTTCTTCTACGGCAGCGGCATCATCGAGCAGGCCGTGTTCGCGGCTGAGCAGGTACCCGGTGGCATCGGCGATCTCGCGATCCCCGTGCTGCAGTTGAGCCCGTGGCTGGTGGCGCTGATCCTGGTGATGCTGCCTTGGTCGTTGGTGAACTCGCGCCGCAAGGAGCGTGTGCGCCAGGTTGAGCAGGATCTGCCGGTGACACTGGAGCTGCTCGCCACGATGAGCGAGTCCGGCCTGTCCTTCGACAATGCCCTGACGCGCGTGGTCGAAGGCCACAAGGAAAACCGGCCGCTGTTCCAGGAGCTGTCCACCTTCCAGTTGGAGGTGCTGGGCGGTGTCTCGCGCGTGGCCTGCTTCCGCCGCCTGTCCCGGCGTCTGGAAGTTCCCTCGATGACGATCTTCGTATCCGCGCTGGTTCAGGCCGAGCAGGTCGGCGCGGGTTTCGCGAGCGTGCTGCGCTCGCAGGCTGACGACATGCGCAACCGCCGCCGTGAGAACGCCAACATGCTGGCGCAGGCTCTGCCTGTGAAGCTGGTGTTTCCGCTGGTGATCTGCTTCCTGCCCGGAATCTTCGTCAGCACGCTCGGCCCCGTGTTCATGCAGTTCATCGATCTTGCGGACGGCATGACGCGCCGCTGAGTCTCGAAACCGACACAGCACAAGAACCAAAAACCGATCATCCGCCCTCTACCACCCCGTTCCTTCGGATTCAGTCCTGCCTCGTGTTCCGTCCCGTGTTCTGCACGCGCCGGGTGCAGAGGCTGGACTCCTCCCCGCCTCCCTCAACCGGAGCAACTCCCGTGAAGAACCCCAACTCCCAATCCCGCACCGGCGCCACCTCGGCCCAGGTGTTCGAGACCTTCCACAAGGGGTCAAAGAAGAAGCATGTGCGCCTGGCTTCGCTCGGCGTCGTCACGCTGATGCTCGCCATGCTCGGCGCCGCAGTGCCTGCCATCTCCAACAGCAAACAGGACAACACGCCACCGGCGCTGCTGGAGGTCCTGTCCGCAGGCAAGCGCTCCAAGGAACTCAAAAATCTCGTCGAGAGCACGCAAGCGCGTCTGCTTTTCTCGAAGGAGATCGGAACGCGCGTGGCGATCGGCAACGAGGAGATCGCTAAGGTCGAGGAGATCGTCTCCAGCCGCGAAATCGTGCTGATCGGCAAGAAGATCGGCACAACCAGCCTGATGGTGTGGTTCAAGGACGGCACGGTCGAGCAGTACATGTTCTCCGTGACGCGCGATCTGACAGTCCTGCAGTCCGCCCTGAGCGAGATTTCGCCCACCATCGTGGTTGAGATCGCTCCGGATCGCGACGCGATCGTGCTGACGGGCACCGTGGCCCACAAGGATGACTACGAGGCCGCGCAGAAGGCCGCACAGGACTACCTCGCTGCCGGCACCAAGGCCAAGGAAGCCTCCAAGGAGCAGACGCAGGTTTCGCCGGGTACCCCCGCCCTGCTCACCGCTCAGGGACAGGTCATCAATCGGCTCAAGATCACCAGTGCTTCGCTGCCGCTCGAGCAGGTGATCGCGCGTGCTTCCGAACTCCTCGGAGCTCGCGAGGTTACCGTCGAACGCATTTTGCACAGCGATCGAGCCAACGACCAGTACGACCAGTTCGTGGTCAAGGGTACGGTGCGGGATCGCGGCATGCGCGATGAGGTGCTCGCGAAGGCGGGGCAGATCGTCAAGCGCTTCGATCCGACGCCGCGTAGCCAGCGCATGATCGAAGAGTCGTCGGGAAACGACAAGCGTCGCATCACCGAGTACGAAGAGGCGCCCAACCGCATTCACGATCGCCTGTATGTGCTGCCGGCGCCCGCTGAGCCCAAGAGTCCTGAAGAGAAGCCGCGCCAGCCGCTGATCGTCGAGCGTCTGATGGCTTCGCTGGGCAACATCGGCTGCGACACCAGCCGCATCCAGGCCCAGGTCCTCGAGGGTCTCGGGGGTGATGGCGTGCTGATGCTGACCGGCTCCGTGCCCGATCAAACCTGTCTGCTGCGCGTGCTCACGATTGCTTCGCGTTTGGCTGGGGGCACTGAAGGTTCGAGCCAGGGCCTCGACATTCAGGTCGTAGCCGACGAATCCGGCGCTCTGAGCATGATGGGCGGCGGCCGCGACAACATGTCAAGCGGCCTCGGTTCGGTGCTCTCCAATGTGACTTCCGGTAGCGGCACATCCGGTACCGGATTCGGGCGCATGCTCGACAACCGCATCGAGTCCAACATCGCCCGCGCCAAAGCTCTGCAGTTGGCTGGCGGCAAGGTGCTCAGCTTCCTGCGCGTGGAAGACATCCCGCAGGTGCGCATCGACATCAAGCTTTATGAAGTCAACCGCTCGGCCCTGCTGGCCTGGAACTCCAACACCAGCGCGACCGTAAGCGACTACCAGCGGCCTTCGTCGCTGCGTCCACCTGAGTTCCAGACCAACCCGGTCACTGGTGAGCTCGAACCGATCCCCAACGGCCCCACGGGCGACTCGGACATCCAGAACACGCTGGCCTTCCTCGCCGGCGGCATCGCCAACAACTTCCGCGTCAGCGGCGATCACGTCGACATCAACTCCCTGCTCTCGCTGCTGGAAAAGGAAGGCATCGCCCGGACGCTGTCCAGCCCATCGCTGACGGTCCTCAGCGGCGAGTCGGCCTTCTTCGGAGTCGGCGGCAGCGTTCCTGTTCAGCAGCAGATCGTGACACCGTTCGGCAGCGGCCAGGGTCAGGGGCAGAACTCCGGTCTGCTCAACGCGACCGTGGAGCGTGACTTCGGCATCCGGCTGGCGGTGCGTCCGCTGATCGACGAAGTGGGCATGATCACGCTCGATGTCGTGCCCTCGGTCTCCAACCCTGATGCGGATCTCACGGAGCTGGTGCGGCAGAGCACGGGCACCAACCCGCAGACGGTCGCCTTCCAGGAGCGTTCGCTGCGCACCAGCGCCCGCCTCCGCGATGGACAGACGCTCCTGATCGGCGGTCTCGTCGAAAAGGCGCGCAATGATGATGCGGGTCACACGCCCTTCATCCATCAGGTGCCGATCGTCGGCTGGCTCTTCAAGGACTTCAGCTACGCCGATTCCGACCGTGAACTGATCATCGTCGTCAATCCGGTCATCGTGCGCGATCTGCCGGAGGCCGCGCCGCTGTGGTCCTTCCCGTCGAGCAAGGAGCTCGTTCCCTCGAAGTCCAAGCCGCAGCCCGCCAAGGCTGCGCCGAAGGACGCGCAGAAGCAGTGAGGACTCGCCACATGAAACTACTTTGTCTCATCACCGTGCTCGCTCTCGCCGGCTGCACGACCAACTCGTTCGGCCATCGGCCGGAAACCTGCGATCCGGACAAGCGCCTGGCGGAGCTCGTGCAGACGTACAACGACTGCATCGCGGGCAAGTCGGGCGAAGGTAGCGAGTCCAACCACATCCTGATCGACTGCGACCGCGCGCGGAACGAGATCGAGCGGCTGAGCCTGGAGTTCCCGCGACATGCTCCTACGCTGTTGCAAAACGCCACGATTTCGTATGACCAGCGCGAGACGGTCAAGGCCGAGCGCTACTGTGACCAGCTGCTGTCCGTGGAACCGATGAACGCCGAAGGGGCGATCCTCAAGGCCCGCATCGCCATGGAAAACGGCAATCTGCCGAGCGCCAAGCGTCTGCTGACGGCGCAGGTTGGATACGCCCCCGGCCACAGCATGCTGCGCGAGACCTATGCAGCCGTTCTATACATGAGTGGTGATTACGCAGCGAGTGATGCCCAACTGAGTGCCGCAGCGCGCTTGGGCGCACCGGCCTGGCGCATCGCATTCCACCGCGGCCTGATCGCTGAGGCGCGCAAGGACAAGCTCACGGCCAAGGGACTCTATGAAGAGTGCCTGGCCGGGAATCCCGGTTTTCAGCCGGCGGAGGCCCGCCTCGCCGGCATGAATGCGGAAGGTGGGGTACAATGACCCCCGTCTTCCGCACGGGAAGGGAGAACTCACCGCTCTCCCGTGAAGTTGCAAGGGATCACCGCCTGGGCAGCGGCGGCCGATCCGCAGAGAGTTTCCCCGCTGTCACCCGTTTCGGAAGGAAGAGAACCATGAAAATTCAGAAGCAAAACCGCAACCAGAAGCGCGGGGCCGCGCTCGTCGAGTACGGCCTCATCATCGCCGGCGTCGCCCTCGTGGCGGTCGCTGCCATCTCCATCTTCGGTCACAAGACCGGCGGCATCATTGCCAGCACGGCCCGCGTGCTGCCGGGTGCTCAGGCTGAAGACAACAAGATGGTCTCCGTGGGTCAAGTGGTCGCCACGACCACCAATGCCGATGGCAGCCTGACGGTCGACACGACGACCCTCGATGACAGCACCGTCCAAAGCAACCTGGGTCTCGGCAACGAGGAACTGGTTGATGACCCGAACGACAACTAGTTCATTCGGCTAGAACCTTCATTCAGCGAACCCCGCAGGGCGCGTCCTCGCGGGGTTCGCTCGTTTGCAGTAGACTGCAGCGGTATGACCCCCACCTTGCTGCTGCTGTCGTTCCTGCTTCCTCAGGCGGATACCAGTCTCGTGAGCCTCGGCCTCAACGGATACGCCGCGGCGGGCGCTTCCGGTCAACCGTCCGTCTCCGCGGAAGCTCGTTGGATCGCGTTCTCGAGTCTCGCGCCCAACCTTGTCGCAAACGATGCCAACAGTCTGCAGGACATCTTCGTGCTCGATCGCCGGGTGGGCGGCATCACACGGGCCAGCGTGTCCAGCGCCGGTACATCGGCCAACAACCACGCCATCTTCCCGCGCATCTCCGCGGATGGACGCTGGGTGAGCTTTCAAAGCTTCGCGTCCAACCTCGTCGCGGGAGATGGCAACGGACTTGAAGACATCTTCCTGCGGGATCTCCAGACGAACACGACCGAGTGTGTCAGTGTGTCGCCGCAGGGGGCACCCGGCTCCGGCGGCCCGACCGGCCCTTTCTTCCCGTATGAAACCGCCTCCGCGCTGAGCGCAGAAGGACGCTGGGTCGTGTTTGCGAGCGCGTTCACGAATCTCGTACCCGGCGACACCAATTCAGTACGCGACATCTTCCTACGCGACCGGCAGAGCAACACCACCCGGCGCGTCAGCGTCTCCAGCTCCGGTGTGCAGGCCAACGGCGGCTCACGCTGGCCTGTAATCACTCGCGATGGGCGTTGGATCGCCTTCCAGAGTTCGGCGTCGAACCTCGTAGCCGGGGACACCAACGGCAAGGCTGATATCTTTCTGCACGATACCCTGCGCGGAACGACGGAGTTGGTCAGCCGCGCGCACGATGGCGCACCTGCGAACGCGGATTGCGAGCAGCCGACGCTGAGCGAGTCGGGTCTGCGGGTTGCCTTCTCCAGCGTTTCCTCCAATCTGATTCCGGGCGACACCAACGGTCAGTTCGACATCTTCGTGCGTGAGCTCGACACGCGCATCACCCGGCGCGTCAGCGTGGGGCAGGGCGGCGTTCAGTCCAACGGCAACTCGCATGCCCCGGAGCTGAGCGCCAACGGCCGCTATCTGGCCTACTGGAGCCTCGCGACAAACCATGTCGCCGCGGACCTCAATGCGCGGGCGGATGTGTTCCGCACGGATCTGGACACGGGAACCACCGTTCGCGTGAGCCTCAGCGAGACAGGTGCGGAGGTCGGCGACAACAGCACGGCTCCTGCCATCAGCGCGGATGCGCGCTTCGTCAGCTGGGAGTCGACAGGTTTCTTTGTCCCCAACGATTTCAACTCACAGTCCGATGTGTTGCTGCGCGATACGGCGAGCTTCCTGCCGGCAACAGCCTGCGTGGCTGGCAACGACTCTGCCGGATGCACGCCCCGCATGCGGTTCAGCGGTGTGGCCGTACTCAGCCAACCTGGAGCGTTGCTCATCGAGGCTGCTCCTGTCCGCAATCAAAGCATAGGTACGCTGCTGTATTCCTTGCGCGGCGCATGGCAGCCTTTCCGAACTGGAGTGCTCTGCATAGATACGCCACTTTCGCGCACGCCCTTGCAGATTGCGGGCGGCAGCCCCTCCGCTGTCGTGGACTGCAGCGGAGCGTTCGGAATCGACTTCAAGCAGTGGATCGGCAGCGGTGTGCCCGGCAACCTGCTGCCGGGAACCGTGCTTCACTGCCAGTACTGGTATCGCGAGGCGGTCCCCGGGATCGGACCCGTGGACCGCTTCAGCGATTCCGGCTACTTCGAGCTCGCGCCCTGATCAGGGCGTCGAGTCCTCAAACAGGCTGCGGCTCAGCAGGTCGCCGTTTTTCTGCGTACCGCTGATGAAGGGGGCATCCACCGCGTAACCGGCACTGCCTGTGCGCTCGATCAGCATCGCAAGGAAGGCCGGGTCGGAGATGGTGGCTGCGGTGGATACGGCATTGAGGCCGTTCAGGCGCAGCCAACCGGTTTCGACCCCGATGTCCTCCTGGGGATCATGAGCTGTGTTGTCGCGCAGGAAGGAGTCGAGGAACACCTGGCTGACGTCAAGCAGCGACACCTTCGTCCAGCATTGGAAGCTGAACTGGCCCGAGAAGGCCTCTTCGTTGTCGTTGTAAGCCAGCAGATCCAGGGTCGCCGTGAACTCGCTGCCGCCGGTCAGGTTGAGCAGCACAAGCTGGCTCTCAAAGTCGGGGCGCTGGCCGAGGAAGCGCGGGATGAGGATCTCGTCCGGTGCGCACGAGTATTCAATGTCGTTCAGGTCGCGCAGGCCATCGTTGTCGCGATCCGTGTCATCACCCTGCGCTCCGATGCCGAGGAAGACCTCCGGCTCGTAGGAGTAGTCGAGCTGCGACAGGCCCTGAATGATCATGGCGTGTCCAATCAGGTGGTTATGGACCATCGCCTTGCCCGTGATCCGGTTCTTGGCGAAGACGTAGACATAACCCTGCGACTGGTTGGGGTTGTGCGCGCTGGTGATGACGCTGATCGTGTCGTTGGACGTCAGCATCTCCGTTCGGTTGTACTCCAGGCACGGGATGGTCTGACCGGATGCCGCCATGCGGCCGATGTAGACGAACTCGACCTTCACGGCATCGAGTTCCTCTGCGGTGTTGGTCACCGTCAGCAGCGTCAGATCGCCCGTGCGGTTGTCGAACTCGGGGAATACCAGGAGGCTCGCCGGGACGCGCAAGCCCGCTTGACAGTCCGGATCCGGAGCATCAGGCAGCGATTCGATGGAAAAGTCGAACAGCACCGGGCTGGCGGAGACACTCGTGCTGGCGCGCGTGAAGTCAAAGCGGGCCTCGACGAAACGACCGAAGACGCCGCTGAACGCAACACCGTTGTTGATCGGCTGGAACGTAGCCAGCGCGAGGTCTGCAGGGGTGTTCGCAATGCGGAACTGCGCGGCGAGTGCCGTCTGCGCGGGAACGCTGGCCGTATAGCTCAGCTTGCCGAACTGAGTGCTGATCGAGCCCGAGTCGTAGACCACCGACCACGAGCCGTTGGGTTGCTGGGGCGACAGGGGAACTTCACCGCACATCGAACCGAAGTTCTTGGCGTTGGAGAGCGAGGGCAGCGTGACCTGCAGGTCGATGGAGCCGAGGCCATCCGCTCCGCCGTTGGGATCGATTCGCACCAGCTTGTTGGCGACGGCGCATGAAACCCAGACCTTGCCGTTGCTGTCGACGCTGACGCCCTCGGGGCCGGCAGGCAGGTCGATTTTCTTGCGCAGGATGCCGTTCGTGTCGATGCGGCAGATGCGGTTTGAGCTCGCGTTAGCCCCGCTGACCCAGACATCGTTGTCGATCGACGTCGATGCGAGCGTGAAATTGCCCGTGCGATCGGTCGGCAACGCCTTGGGGAAGCCAGCCACCTGCGTGCCGTCCGCGAGACGCTTGTTGACGCGGTTCTGTGCGAGGAACTCCGTGCTCCACGCTGCCCCCGTGCTGTCGACGGTCACGCCGGCATTGCCCGGGAAGGGCGGGAACGGCTCGATCAGGCACTGCGTGGTGAGCGTGTTGGTGTCCAGACGCAGCAGCCGGCCTTCCTGCGGGCTGGTCGACCAGAGAATGCCTGCCGGGCTGATGACGCCGCCGTAGCCGCCGCAGGTGGTCGGGACGGTGGAGAGTATCGCCCCGTTGCTGCCGTTGAGCTTCTGGAACGGTTGACCGGCGCCACCTGCGGGGTAGCCGCCGACCCAGACATCGTTGGAGCTGTCCACCGAAACGTGCAGGACCGCGATCGGAGCGACGCGCTGGTAGACGAGGATGAGCTCATCATCGGCGTCCTGTACCAGACCATCCGTCCCGCCCAGGCCGTCGGTCACATTGGTCCAGTTGAGGACGTTGTTGAGGCCGCGCGAGGTGCGGATGAGACCATCACCATTGCGGTCGACGGCCGTGCTGTAGAGAAAGGGCGGCTTTAAGTACTCGCCGTTGGGGCTGGGGTTGCCGAGCGCATCCGTACGCGTGCCGCCGACGATGATGCCGATCTTGACGACCGAGCCTTTGGCGATGCCGTTGACCAGACCAGACTCGCCCTCATTGCTGACCCACACGTTGCCCAGCGAATCCACCGCGGTGCGCGAGGGGGCCGTACCGAAGAACTGGCCGGGCTGACCCTGAGGCGCGGTCCGATAGTCGCCCATGATCTCCCCCGTGTTGGCGTTGACGCGCACCATGCGGCCCAGACCGTTGAGCGCCACGCACACGAAGGGCAGCGTGCCCGCAGGAGGCACGGTGTCCAGTTGGAGCTGGTCTGCCACCGAGGTGTTGACCTGGTTCAGGACGCCCTGCTGAAAGTCGGCGGTCGTGGTGTATGTCTGGGAGACCTGAGCGTGGGCGGGAAGGCCCAGCAGGGACAGACTCAGGGCGGAAAGGAAGCGGAGGGTATAGGAGGAAGTCATGGTGCGGCCGGTGAGGGAAGAGGGCGGCCCAGCGGGGGCCGACCGGCCTATGATTGAAACTTCCTAGGAAAAGCCTGTCAATCAGTATTCTTGTGATATATTGACCGGCGATTAGGGGGCTAGCACCTGCTGCAAGAAGGCCCTCAGGCCCTCCCAGGCCAGCTCGGCGCTCTTGGTTTCGTAGCGCGGACTGGAGGGATTGGCGAAGGCGTGCTCGGCGCGGAAAAGGCTGATCTGATGCTCCTTGCCTGCGTCTGTGAGGCCTTGGACGAATTGTCCCACCGTGCTGACGGGGATGCTGCGGTCGAGTGAGCCGAAAACGGCGTAGACCGGGGCCCGGAGGGAGGCGAGATCCTCCTTGGCGGTCGGCACCTGCCCGTAATAGAGCGCGCAGGCATTCAGGGTCGGCGAGGCGAGTGCCAGGCGCAAGGACATGCCACCGCCGAAGCACCAGCCCAGCGAGGCGACCTTGCCGGCCTTGGTCTGGGCGTCCTCTCTCAGGAAGGATTCCGCAGCCTGCATCAGCTTCACGGCCTGCTCAGGATCGCAGTTCTTCATGGCGTTCATCGCCTCATCGCGGGTCTTCGCCACCACACCGCCGTACAGATCGACGGCCAAGGCCGCATACCCATCCAGTGCCAAGCGGTCCGCCCAGTGCCGGACGTGGTTGTTGAGACCCCACCACTCGTGGATCACCAGCACGGCCGGTCGCCCTGAGCGCGGCGTCTTCGGCAAGCTGAGGTAGCAGTGCGCCTTGTCGATGACGACCTCCTTCCCCAGCAGGGCCTTTCCGTCATCGGCCTTGAGATCGTGCATGGCCTTGAACTGGGATTCGCTGACCGAGCCGGTCGAACCGGTGACGGGAACCTGCGAGGGGAACAGGGGAGCAAGCAGGAGCAGCGCGGAGATCAGCATCGCCGTATCGTAACTGCATGACGACACGCCTGCAGGTGGATGCGCATCCGTTGCTTGAACTCGGCTGGGTTGAGGCTGCCTTCCCGGCTCCGTTGGAAGCTGTGACGCTGAGCGGCACGGTCACGGCGCTGATGCAGCCCGGCTGCCATGCGCCGATGAGCACCCACGACGACCTGCGCAAGCATGTCCGGGACCTGCTGCGGCACGGCGGCTACAAGCCCACGGGGCGCGGGAAGCCTTCGAGCGAGTATCTGCACGGTGTCTGGCAGAGCGGCGCGCTGCCTGTGATCAATGTCGCGGTGGATATCGGCAACATGGTTTCGCTGCACAGTGGCCTGCCGATCAGTGTGGTGGATCTGGACAAGGCCCGCGAGCCGCTTTCCGTCGGCATTGCTACAGAGGGAACGAGCTACATTTTCAATGCTTCCGGCCAGACGATTGATCTGGGTGGTCTGCTGTGCCTGCGCGACGCAGATGGTCCGTGCGCGAATGCGGTCAAGGACGCGCAGCGCACGAAGACCACGCCCCAGACACGGCGTGTGATCGTGACCGTGTGGGGCACGATGGCGATGCCCGGACGCACTGAGCAGACTGTGCAGTGGTTGGCGAGCCTGCTGGCGGCGCATGGTGCGAGCGTGCAGTCATCACACGGACGCTGATGGCCCGGTGAAAAGCCGCGCGCCCTGCGAACCGTTGCCGGTGCGCAGGGCGCGCGGGTGTTTCCAGCGGCCCTGAAGATCAGTGGAACAACCAGCCGCGGGTGGCGAAGTCAGACCAGGTGAACAGGAACATGATCAGCAGCCACAGGACGCTGGCGCCGACCATCGTCTGCACCAGCTTCGGGCTGTACTTCACGTGCATGAAGATCAGGATCACGAGCAGCGCCTTGACCGTGGCGATCGTGAGAGCGACCAGAGTGTTGAAGATGCCCAGGTCCATCTTCGCCGTCCAGACGGTGGCGAAGGTCAAGGCGATCAGCGCGAAGAAGACACCGAAGTAGTGCCGCAGGGGCACGACATGGTGCTCTTCGTGGTGGTTGTCGTTGGCGCTCATGGTCAGTGGGCTCCCGTGTGCACGTGCGCACCCAGCAGGTAAAGCATGGGGAAGAGGAAGATCCAGACTAGGTCGACGAAGTGCCAGTACAGGCCGCTCATCTCAAGGCCGTCGTAGTTGGAGGGGGTGAAGTAGCCCTTCCAGGACGACACCATCATCCACGCCATGATTCCGATGCCAACGATCATGTGGAAGGCGTGGAGACCCGTCATCGCGAAGTAGATCGAAAAGAAGATCCGCGCGCCGGCAACATGCTCACCGAACAGCTCGGCGGGGTGGCCATCGGCGGCCAGGAAGCCGGGTCCGGGCAGCATGCCGTGGTCCCACTTGGCCTTGTACTCGAAGTACTTGATCACGAGGAACGCGACGCCGAACATGACGGTCAGGACCAGCCACGCGATCTGCGGAATGCGTCCCTGCCCGGTCTGAGCCGAGCGGATCGCCAGCGCCATGGTGAGCGACGAGAAGATCAGCACCGCAGTGTTGATGCCACCCAACGTGACGTTGAGCTGGTTGCTCGCCAGAAGGAACGCCTCGGGGTAGAGGTTGCGGTAGATCAGGTAGGCCAGAAACAGGCCACCGAAGAACATGACTTCGGTGAGCAGGAAGGCCCACATGCCCAGCTGAGCGGACTCATGCTGCTGCTTGAGGTCATCGAAGTGGTGGGCCAGTCGGACGCCGCCGGCGTGGCCTGCATGGGAGTGCTGCTGCATGGAAGAGCGAATCTCCTGTGAGTGGGCTCAGTGGTGGGCCGGGCTGGGGATCTGCGACGGATAGGCGTAGGCCTCTTCCGTGACGACCGGGATCTTCTCGAAGTTGGCGGTGATCGGCGGAGAGGGGATGTCCCACTCCAGACCCTTCGCCATCCAGGGGTTGGCAGGGGCCTTCTTGCCCGCGATCAAAGCCCAAGTGATGTTGATGCCGCCGAGCAGCAGGCCCGCCGACAGCGTCATCGCACCGCCCGAGGAGAGCACGTTCAGCACCTGCCACTCTTCAGGGTAGTAGTGGTAGCGGCGCGGCATGCCCATA
>SYGM01000033.1 GCA_005799545.1 Planctomycetia bacterium
CGGGTGAGCTTGGCTTCCTGCAGGTTGGTCATGCCGATCACATCGACGCCCCACTGGCGGTAGATGCGGGACTCGGCGCGCGTGGAGAACTGCGGCCCCTCCATGTTGAGGTAGGTGCCGCCGTCGTGCATGGTGAGGCCCAGGCTCTTGCCCGACTGCAGCAACGCGGCGCGCACATGCGGACACACGGGGTCGGCGAACATGACGTGCGCGACGCAGCCCTCACCGAAGAAGGTGTCCACGCGATGACGCGTGCGGTCAAAGAACTGATCGATCACGACGAATTCGCCGGGATGGATGTCCTCGCGCATCGAGCCCACGGCCGAGATCGAGACGATGCGCGTCACGCCCAGACGCTTCATGCCCCAGATGTTGGCCCGAAAGTTGAGCTCCGAGGGCGAGATGCGGTGACCGCGCCCGTGCCGCGGCAGGAACACCATCTTCACGCCGCCCAGCGTGCCCGTGATGTAGCTGTCGCTCGGCGCACCGAACGGAGTGGAGAGTTCGACCTCGCGCACATCGGACAGCCCCTGAACCTCGTAGAGGCCCGAGCCGCCGATCACGCCGACCACCAGTTCTTCTTGATTGCTCATCGGTTGGGACGGAAGGGACGACGATCATCGCGGCGGTCCTCGCCGCGCCTGTCTCTGGAGAAGCCCGGACGCTGTTCGCGCCGCTGACCAGTAGGTCTGCCGGGTCCGAAGTCCGAGCTATCGGAGTGCGGACGCTCGCCGCGCAGCGGGAACAGCCGGGCGAGCACCATCGTGGCGTAGGAGCCGCGCGGCAGTTCGAAGCAGACGCGATGCTTGGGCTGACCTTCGCGATCGAAGCCGTCGGGCTCGGCCTTGAGCTTGCGCGGACGGATCAGGATCTCGCGGTCTTCGCCCTTGAGCTGGAAGCCGCTGACGCCTTCGATCTCGAACTGCTCGGGGCTAAGGCCTTCGAGCTCCAGCGCCTTGGTGTACATCTCGCGCGTGCGCTGTGCCGTGACATCCTCCAGACGCGGTCCCGGCAGGCGCCAGTTGTTGCCGAGCTCCGGATCGAGCGGCAGCGCGCCTCTGGAGAAGTTGAGGCGCCCCTCGAGCGCATCGACCATCAGCAGATCCTTCTTCGGGGTGACTTCGCGCACGTAGTTGGCCACGGTGCGATTCCACAGGTGCGACTGCCAGGCGTAGAGATGGATCAGGCGCAGCCGCGAGGAAACGTAAGTGAAGGCACCGGCGAAATCCTCGGGATTGCGGGCCAGATGCTCGAAGACCGAGTGGAAGGAGCCGAACTTGCCCGCGATGTCGCGGCATTCGCGCCACTCGCCCCAGGTGCGCGCAAAGGCGTGCTTGAAGCGGGCGTGGATCTCGTCGTCCTGCTCCGAGACCCCGCAGATCAGGCTCTTGAGGGCGCGCTCGGGCTTGCCCTGCATCAGATCCAGCGCGATCCAGCCCTGCGCGAAGCGCAGGTTGCCGAAGCGCTGCTCGCCGAAGTAGTTGACGACGCCGTGCTCGCGCACCGATTCGATGTGAGCATCGAGCTCCGAGAGCTCGCGCGGGCTGATGCCGCGCACCGTGATCTCGAAGCCGTTTCCCAGCGAGTGGGCGCTGGAGAGCGGCTCGGATGCGAAGCCCGCCGGCTCGATC
The DNA here is from genome assembly GCA_005799545.1 of Planctomycetia bacterium. GTDB lineage: Bacteria > Planctomycetota > UBA1135 > UBA1135 > SYGM01. The sequence goes on from SYGM01000033.1 coordinate 1,632, forward strand.
ACGATGTCACGCTCGTTGAGGTGCACTTCGCGGCGCACGGGCACGCTCATGTATTGCAGCGTCACCGCCTGCCGGTCCTTGAGGCCCGCCATTCCGACCTCGGCCGCCGGCACCCCCACCAGCTCGGCGAGCACCTGTGCGGCCTCAAGCGAGGTGCGCTTGCGCTTCTTGACCCGGTAGACGCGGTGCTTGCCGCTGGGACGCAGGTATTCCGGGTCGAGCAGTTCCCGGACGCGGAAATCCTGGGGCTTGAACTTGATGCCGCTCATGAGTGACCTCGCTTGGGCCGGACCTTTTCCAGCTGCTTCAGGACGCGCGCAAGATCGGAAGGTATGGGTGACTCGACCACGATGCGCTGCGCGCGCGCGAAGTCTTCGAGTGTGTAGCGAATGGACTGTCCTTCGGGAAGCTCCTCGCCGGCCTGCACGAGCTCGGGCGCCAGCGTGCGGACATCGGGAAAGTCGAGCCGGCGGGCATGGAGCGTCAGTCGCTCCATCAGCGGATGCTCCACAGCACCGGGCTTGCGGCGGTAGTCGAGCTTGAACTCGGACAGGGAGAGCGCCCGTCGCCTGCCGTAGAAGGGATCGATCACAAGCGGGAAACCCTTGGCGCGCAGGTGCACGCGGATCTGGTGCGTGCGCCCGGTCAGCGGCTCGCAGCGCAGCAGCGTGAAACCGTGGAAGGCCTTCTCGATCGTGACGCGCGTCTGCGAAGGCTTGCCGGAGCGCTCGTCGATCTGCATGCGGCCGCTCTTGCGCTCATCAGGCCCGATCGGGAGATCAATCAGCTCGGATTCACCCTCGCGAAGCGGATACTCGCCCTCGACGAGCGCCAGATAGTGCTTGCGGATTGCACCCAGCTCGAAGGCGGCGCGCAGCGCGCGCTCGGCGGTGATCGTCTTGGCGACCAGCACCACACCCGATGTGTCCTTGTCGAGCCGGTGCAGCAGCCGCGGACGGAACTGCAGGGCCTTGGTGGGAAGCGCGGGATCGACTTCGTCCACTTCGGAACGATCCAGCGCAAGTTCCAGCAGCGCACCCGCCAGGCTGGCGTTCGATTTGGCCCAGCGCTCGGGCTCTGCGGCGAGATCGCTGGGCTTGTCGACCGCGAGCACGCAATCATCCTCGTACAAGACGGGGATGCGCACCTTGGGCGCGACGGGAGCGTCGGGCAGCTCCTCATCCTCCTCGATCTCGACGATCAGCACCTGATCGCGGCGCAGGCGCTGCGACGGCGTCGAGGGCATGCCGTCGACGAGCACCGCGCCGTCGCGGATCTTGCGGCGCAGAAAGCCCTTCGTGAGGAGCGGGAACACGAGGCAGAGGTACTCATCGAGTGCCAGCCCCGCGCGCTCCGGCGGAACGGTGATGTACGCGGCCACGGAAAGCGCCCCTAGCCCGAGGCCTTGGACTTGGCAAAGATCTCGCTCTTCAGCGCGCCCACATAGGGCAGGTTGCGGTAGCGGCCTGCGTAGTCGAGCCCGTAGCCGACCACGAACAGGTCCTCGACCTCGAAGCAGCGAAAATCCGCTTCCAGCGCCGCGGTGCGGCGCGAAGGCTTGTCGAGGAACACGCAGGTGCGCACATCCATCGCGCCGCGCGCCAGCAATTCCGCTCTCACACGGTGCAGGGTCCGGCCGGTGTCGAGAATGTCGTCGACGAGCAGCAGCCGCCGCCCTTCGATCTCGTTGCCGGTCGGGAAGAAGTTGATCTCCAGATTGCCCGAGACCGTCCCGTCGCCGTAGCTCGAAGCGGCCAAAAAGGCGAGTTCGAGCGGGATCGGGATGCGGCGAATCAGGTCGGCAGCGAAGACGCAGGAGCCCTTGAGCACGCTCACCACAGTGAAGTCCTGACCGGAATAGGCCTGGGTCACTTCCCGCGCCACGCGGTCAATGCCCGCGGTGATCTCCTGTTCGCTGATCAGGACGCGCTCGATGTCATTATGCAAGGTCATGGATTGTCCCCAGAGGACCCCAAGGCCGCGATCCGGGGGGAAGAGGATAGCACGAAGGTCTCGAAAACACGATTGGACTTGCCCCGCCCCCCCCTGCCGTTACCCTTTGAGGCCGATTGCCGGACCTCTCCGAGGCTCGCCGGTGGATCATCCGGATCGAACAGGATCCCATGCCGAAACGCCAATACAACCGCCGCTCCGACGAAGAGCGGATTGCCGAAATCCAGCGCCAGATCGAGGAATTGCGCGAGCGCGCCGAGCGCAAGGCACGTGAAGACGATCAGCTGCTCAAGGGCTATACCAAGTTGCAAGGAGCACTGCGCAATTTCATTCAACTCGCCCATGACCGGGGCCGCGGTGACATCGGCAACATGGTCGAAGCCTTCGCGGCCGGCCTGCAGCGTCAAGTGACCATGCCGATCGAGGAACCTCGCCGGCGTCGCGGCGCCAGCAGCGAAGACTCGTGAGCAGGCAGGGCCCGGTCGAGGAACTCGGATCGGATCTCGTGCACAAGGGCCGCATCTTTGATGTGGTCCGACAACACCTGCGCCTGCCTTCCGGGCTGGAACAGCGGGTGGAGGTTGTGGTGCACTCCGGAGCCGTCGGCATTGCCGCGCTCGATGAGCAAGGGCGTCTGGTGCTGGTCCGTCAGTACCGCCCGCCCGCCCGGCAATGGCTGCTGGAGATTCCTGCAGGGCGCGTCGAGATCGGCGAGGATCGCCTGGCCGCCGCACAGCGTGAATTGGAGGAGGAAACCGGTTGGCGCGCGCGGCGCTGGCAATTGTTGCGCGAGTTCTATCCCGCACCCGGGTTCTGCTCCGAGCTGCTTTCGCTCTATCTGGCACAGGATCTGCATCCCGCCGGAGATCAACGCCGCGCGCACGATGACGATGAGGAATTCGAATTGGCGCATGCCAGTCCGCAAGAGCTGCTCCTCCACGCCACAGACGCCAAGACGCTGATCGCCGCGGCGCTGATCCGCGAACGGCGGGCTCAGGGCCTGCTCTGAGCGCGGTCAGCCTCCGACGCGACGCACTGGCTGGCGCGACAGACCGTCTTCAGCGGCAGACATCCGACAGCCACTGAAATCCACCCTGTCCCGGTTGGTTGCGACCGAGCACATCGAGCCGCAGCAAGGCACCGGGTGCGACCGCCAGCACGCTGCCCTGCGGTCCCGCCGCCGTGCGATCCAGACCCGCCAGAGGCAGATCATTGCGTTCCCAGCGCAGCGAACCATCGCCGCTGATGCAGCGCACGCGCGGGTTCTCCCGATCCGCCACCCAGACCTCGCCCTGCTCGCCCACCGAGATGTGCGCCGCCGCGAAGCCCAGCTCATGGCTCCAGAGCAGTTCCAGGGCGGGACCCAGCCGGTGCACGCGCGCGGCAGCGCCACCTTCCAGCGCGTAGAGCGATCCGGCGCCGGCCACGAGATCCGCGATCGGACGCTCCAGCGCGCGGCTCGCGCCGCCGAGACACTCGATGCGCCCCGACTGGGTGCCCACCAGCACGGTTCCGCGCCAACCGCAGATGCAATTCCAGCCATCGCCCTCGCCCAGCACCGTCAGCGTGCCCTCGCGGTCGATGGCGAGCGCCCTCGCGCGACCCGGCGCATCCAGCGGCTGCATCAGAAGGGCTGAGCGCCCCCCCATCGCGCTGAGATCGCTGCAGTTGTCGAGCCAGGTCTCGCTGCGCAGCGTGCCCTCAGCATCAAAGGCGGCGAGTCGCATGCCGAACGCACTGCCCGCATTGCCGGAGCGCAGCACGAACAGCCCCCCATCGGCGCTGCGCTCCACATCCAGCGGCCAGGGACAGGGCACACGCCGGGCAAGGAACAGGTCCTCATCGAGTTCGTAGAGATAGCCCGCATCGCGATCCGCCACCCACAGCGTGCCCTGTGCCGGAGTCCGGGCGCTGCCGCGCGCGAGATCCTGCGCCAACAGAGCCGCAAACACCGTCAGCAAACCGGCGGCGACGCAGGCCAGCCTCCACGCCGGACTCATCGCCGGGCTCATCGTCGTACTCTGTGTCACCGCTCCGCTCTGTGCACTCACCGTCATCGAGTGATTCCTCCACTCTCAAGGACGGTGCCGCCCCTTCAGGATCGCGCGAAAAAATCAGTCGCAGCGCACGCCTTCCAGCTCCAGCAGGCGGCGCTTGATCGCCAGGCCGCCGCTGTAGCCGCCCAAGCCGCTGTTCGCGAGCACGCGGTGACAGGGCACGACGATCGGCAGCGGATTGCGCCCGTTGGCGCCGCCCACCGCCCGCGCCAGCCCGCGATGGCCCAGCTGAGCCGCGATCTCCCCGTAGCTGCGGGTCTGGCCGTAGGGAATGGCCTGCAGACGCTGCCACACACGCAGGTCAAAGGGCGTGCCGTGCGGCTCCAGTTCCAGACTCCAGCTCCGCCGCTCGCCGTGCGCGTACTCAAGGAGCTGGCGCGCTGCTTGCGAATGGGCGTGCGCATCGCACTTCAGCTCAACGGTCAGCCGCTGCCTCCTCAGAAAGTCCTCGAGATCGGGCCCGGCGGTGCGGGCTGAGAGCCCGAGAAACCCAAGACGCTCCTGCGGACCGGCAAGCAGCCACAGGCCGAACGGGGTGCTCAGCCGCCGCCACCGCCAGAGCTTCATGAGGCGCGGTGGCGCCGCAGCAGCGCCAGCGCCAGCACACACAGCACGAGCACAAGGGTCCCCAGCAGGAAGAACACGCCCTGATTGATGCTCTCGGCGAGCGGGTCGCGCGTCGTACCGACGGCGTTGCGGCAGGAGGGTCAAAGCAGGAACAGCATGTTCATTCCGTCGCGTTCAACCGGGCGCGGGCGCGTTGAAGACGTACAGGCAAAGGTACACCAGCACGCCGGTCACCGAAACATACAGCCAGATCGGGAAGGTCACCTTGGCCCAGGCCTTGTGCCGGGTCCAGTTCTGCCGGCGCGCCTGCACGAAGGTCATGATCACCATCGGCAGATTGACGACCGCGAGCACGATGTGGCTCACGAGCATCACCAGATAGGCGGTGCGCAGCCAGCCGGTGTAGTGAAAGCGCGTCTCGCCCTTCACCGGCACGATCACGAAGTGATAGTAGAGGTAGCAGGCCAGAAAGGCCGCGCTGGCGAGCAAGGCCAGGTACATCAGCCGCTCGTGCAGGTCACGCCGGCCGCGCTTGATGGCGACGAGACCGCTGACCAGCAGCACGGTAGCGCTGGCGTTGAGGCAGGCATTGATCGTAGGCAGTTCCATGGTTGTTGAAGACTATTCGCCCTGCAGAAACTCCAGACGCGCGGCGATGCGCTCGAGATCATCACTCGTCTCTCCGGCATAGAAGCCGCGCACGTGCCCCTCCTTGTCGACGGTGACGATCTGCGTACGGTGGGAGACGCGCTCACCCGGCTTGGCACCCGCATCGCGCTCCACGGGCGAAAGGAAGCTGGAGCGGATCCAGGCATCGGTGGACTGCACCTCGCCGGTGAGGAACCACCAGCGCTCGGCATCCGCCGAGAAGGCCTGCGCATATTCGCGCAACGCCTCGGGCGTGTCGTTGTCGGGATCGACGCTGACGCTCACCAGCCGGATGGCGGGGTTCTTCAGCATCCCGCTGAGCTTCTGCATCGTCGCGGTGACGCTGGGGCAGGGCCCCGTGCACTGCGTGTAGACGAAGGCGAAGGCGCAGGCATGACCGTTGAGATCGGCATTGCTGATCGTCCTGCCGCTGCGCTCGGTCATGCGGAAGGGCGCGACGATGCCGAAGCTCTCCTTGGAATCCGCCGGCTGCGCAAGCACGCCCCCGGTGCGCTCGCCTTCACCGCAACCGGAAGGCAACAGCAACAGCGGCAGGTGCAGCAGGACAGTGATGGGTTTCATGCCAGGTACAGCAATGCGAAGAGCAGGATCCAGACCACGTCGACGAAGTGCCAGTACACGCAGGCAAGCTCCAGCTTCAGCCCCGCCTGCCCGTCGCGCACGGCATCCGAACCGAGCCAGAACAGCGCCATGAGCCCGACGAGCACGTGCAATCCGTGCACCGCCGTCAGCAGGAAGAAGCCCGACCAGTACAGACTGCTGTTGGGCGCGATGCCGGCCTCCAGCAGCACCTGATACTCGTGGATCTGCAGGCCCAGAAACGCCACTCCCAGCAGCAGCGTCGCCAGCCACCAGCGCAGCAGCGTCGTGCGGGCCTTGGCGCGTTCCATTTGGACGGCGCAGACCGAGCTCGCCACCAGTAAGCCGGTCGCGGCGCGGGCCATCGGCACCGAGAGCGCCCCTTCGTGGCCCGCGTAGCCGCGGGCCGTCGCCAGAAACAGGTAGCCGCCGATCAGGCCCGCGAACAACAGCGCTTCCGATGCAAGGAAGATCCACAGCGCCAGTCGCGCCGGCTCGATGCGCGGTCCGCTCAACGTGGCTTGCGTCACGGCGCCGCCCACACAGCCGCTCCGCGCGCCGTGGGATCCAGCACCGCGAGCGACAGCAGCACCGGCAGGTAGATCAGCGATGTGAAGAGCAGCAGGCGCGCGTTCGAGAGATTCTCCTTCCACGCGAAACGCAGCGCGGCTGCGGCGTAGACGAGGCTCGCGACCAGCGCGCCGATGCCGTACACCAGACCGGCATCCCCGTAGACGGCGGGCACCAGCGCGACCGGAATCAGCACCAGCGAATACACCAGAGCGGAGCGCGAGGCGATGCCGACGCCGCCGGGCACGGAGGGCAGCATGCGCAGTCCCGCGCGTGCATAGTCCTCGCGGTAGATCCACGCGATCGCCATGAAGTGCGGGAACTGCCACACGAAAATCAGGCCGAACAGCGCCCAGGCCCAGCGTCCCACATCACCGGCCATCGCCACATACCCCAGCAGCGGCGGTGCGGCGCCGGGGATCGCGCCCACGACCGTGTTGAGCGTGCTGACGCGCTTGAGCGGGGTGTACACCGCCACATAGGCGAACAGAGTCGAGGCAGCGAGCAGCGCCGAGATCAGGTTGAAGCGCGCCGCGAGGCCCGCCACGCCGATCGTCGCCATCAGGGCTCCGTAGAAGACCGCATCGCGCACGCTGATGCGTCCCGCCGCGATCGGCCGCGAGCGCGTGCGCTGCATGCGCGCGTCGGTGTCGCGCTCCAGCACCTGATTGAAGATGCTGCCCGCACCGGCGGCGAGCGTGACGTACAGCGCCTGCTCGAGGATGCGCGGCCAGTCCGACTGCGTACCGCCGGCCAGCAGGCCGCCGATCATGGCCGCGAAGAAGATGAAGCTCGCGATGCGCGGCTTGGTCAGGGCGACCCAGTCCGAGCCGACGCGTTCGCCCGCGGCAGCTTCGCGCGTGTTTTCGCTCACGCGCGGCCTCCTGCCGGTGCCAGCTCGGCACTCTGCGCGCGGTCCCCTGCCTGGCACAGGCGGTGGGCCCATAGCCACGAGCTGGCGCTGCACGCGAGCAGCGCCGCGCCGCCCATGACGTGCAGCGTGGGCATCAGCGCGGCGTGGATCGTCTCCGGATTGCGTCCAACGATCATGTACACGGCAAAGAACGCAGCCACGCCCAGCAGGATCTGCACGACGAGCGCGGTGAACAGCCAGCGCGGCAGCTTGCGCAGCGGACTCGTCTCCGGCTCGTTCTTCAGCGCCTTGGCGAGCATCAGCACCGCGGCGATGACCGCGACAACCAGAAGCCCGTGCGTCAGCAGCGCCGCCATGCTCTCGCCGTGGCGCAACCAGGCACCGACGACGATCTGAGTGTAGATCACGAGCGTGGTGATCATGGCGAGCGTGCGTACCCGCTGTGTCGATGCAGCGACCCGCTGTGTCGATGCAGCCGCAGCGATGCCGGCGTTCTGGAACGAGCGCGAGCAGGCCACGCAGACCATCACCAGCAGCGCAAAGACTCCCTGCCCCACCGATCCGTGCAGGAAGGCCAGATCCGGCGAGTTCTCCAGCACGCGGAACCCGCCGATGGTGCCCTGGCCGATCACCGCCAGAAGGCCCAGCAGCGCAATACCGCGCGCGCGAGTCTTCCACGCGACCAGCACCGTCAGTATCGACAGGAAGCCCACCAGCGAACCGAACAGGCGGTGCGTGTGCTCCACGAAGGTGCCGGTATCCCGCAGCCACTGATCGATCGGGAAGGTCCACATGAACCAGTCCCCGCGACCGCGCTCCACGATCCACCAGCCGTCGACGGCCATGCCGGCGTTGAGGGTCGTCACCGAACCGCCGAAAAACACCAGCGTGATCGCCACCAGCACGGTGGCGAGAGCCATGCGGAAGGGCCAGGGGCTGTGTTCGACGGGTTGCTGGGGCTGCATGGGCCGGAGAAGGCTCCTTCTAGGGGGCGGAGATTGTACGCGCCTGAGGGCGATTGTCGCCCTCGGTGCGGCTGGGCTGGTATTCGTAGGGTCCGGCCTCCACGACCAGCGCCCGGGAGAAATTCCCGTGCCCGGGAGGCGAAGCGGCCTCCCACTCCAAGCTGTTGGCCTGCCACGGGTTGGCACCGACCCGCCGCCCCGCCCGCAGGCTCCACGCGATGTTGACGAAGAACAGCAGCTGCCACAGCGCCAGCAGAATTGCGCTGACCGTGATCAGGAGGTTGGGTTCACGCAGGTGCGCGAAGGACTCGTAGACATACGGGTCCGCGGTGCGGCGCAGCATGCCGGCGATGCCGATCTGGTGCATCAGCAGGAACACGCCGCTGGTCAGAATGAATGTGCCCGCGAAGTGCAGCTTGCCCAGCCCTTCGTGCATCATCCGGCCGGTCATCTTCGGGAACCAGTGATAGAAGGCCGCGAACAGCCCGAAGACCGAACCGCCGAACACGATGTAGTGGAAGTGCCCAACGACCACATAGGTGTCGTGCACATACACATCCACCGGTGTGCTGGTGAGCCACAGACCGGAAAGTCCGCCCGTGACGAAGAGCGCCACGAAACCCAGCGCGAACAGCATCGCGGCGGTGAATCGAATGCGCGAGCCCCACAGCGTCGCCAGCCCGTGGCACACCGTCACGCCCGCGGGCAGCGCGATCAGCGTGGTCGAGATCTGAAAGGCCAGCGCGATGGATGGGTTCATGCCCGACACGAACATGTGGTGGCCCCACACGAGGAAGCCCAGGCCCGCGATCGCCAGCATCGAGTAGACCATCGGTCGGTAGCCGAACACGCCCTTGCGCGCGTGCACGCTGAGCACATCGCTGACCACGCCCATCGCCGGCAGGATCACGACATACACCGCCGGGTGTCCGTAGAACCAGAACAGGTGCTGCCAGAGGATCGGCGCACCCTGCGCGCTGAAGAACTGCGTCTCGAACAATCGATCCGACAGTTGCATCAGGCCGCCGGCGGTCAGCACCGGCAGCCCCGCCAGCTGCAGGATCGCCGCGATGAACAGCGCCCAGACCGTCAGCGGCAGGCGGAACCAGTCCAGTCCCGGCGCGCGCAGCTTGACGATCGTCGTGATGTAGTTGATCGCGCCCAGCGTCGAAGCAATCCCGCTGAGCGTGATCGAGACGAGCCACCAAGTCTGTCCGCCGGCACCGCCTGCGGTGGTGGTGACGCTCGTCGACAGCGGCGGATAGGCCGTCCAGCCCGCGCTCGCCGCGCCGCCTTCGCTCCAGAAACCCGCCAGCATGGCGATCGCCGCCGGCGGCATCAGCCAGAACGAGAGCGCATTGAGCCGCGGGAACGCCATGTCCCCGGCGCCGATCATCAGTGGAATCAGATAGTTGCCGAGCCAGCCCGTCAGCAGCGGAATGACGACGAAGAAGATCATCACCGAGCCGTGGATCGTGAACAGCACGGTGTAGAACTCCGGAGTCGGCACGCCGCCGGTCTCGGGGAACAGAGCGCGTCCCACCACCGGCATCTGTGTCCACGGCCAGGCCAGCTGCCAGCGGATCGCCAGCGAGCTCGCCAGTCCGAACACCAGCATCAGCATGGAGAAGACGAGGAACTGAATGCCGATCGTCTTGTGGTCGAGCGACCACACGTAGCTCGAGAACCAGCCGGGCTTGGCCTGCGAGTCGCTCATCGGCCGGAAACCTCCGCGCCGCTGAGCTGCAGCGCGTTTTGCCGCTGCACGAAGGCCTGATATTCCTCAGGCGGCAGCACCCGCACGCGGCCGGCCATTTTGTAGTGGCCCCAGCCGCACAACTCCGCGCAGACCAGATCGTATTCGCCCGCCTCGGCCGTGAACCACACGCTGATCGCGCGCCCGGGCACGATGTCCTGCTTCAATCGGAACGCCGGCACGAAGAAGCTGTGGATCACATCGCGTGAGCGCAGTCTCAGGCGCACTTCCTCTCCGGCGGGAACGACCACCTCGTAGGGGGATTCCCAGTCATCCGCGCTGCCCAGACGCCCGTCCGCGCCCGGATGGCGCATGCGCCAGTCGAACTGGCTGGCCCAGACCTCGGCAATCGGCTCACCGGCGCCGGGCGTCGAGAACTTCATCGCCTTCCATTCATCCATCTGCGTCAGCGCCAACCAGACCAGCACGCCGGCCGGGACGACGGTCCAGATCAGCTCCAGCCGGTGATCGGAGCTCTTGTCGCTGCGCGCGGCATTGCTGCCATCGCCCTGACGCCAGATGAACAGCACCAGCAGCCCCAGAGTGAGCACGAAGAACGCACCCATCACCCACAGGATGGTGCGGATCAATGCATCCGTCGAAGGCGCGAAGGAGCTCTTGCCTTCCGGCAGCCACCAGCCGCGCTCGGGCGCATGCACGAAACTCGCCACGACGAGCGCGGCAAAGGCCGCGAACAACAGCGCCCAGACGCGCCTCAAGGGCCTGCTCCCTCGGGAATCGAGCGCACGTAATGCACCAGCGCCCAAAGATCGTCGCTCGAAACCAGCGGGCCGCCCTGCGAGTTCTTCGTCTCGCCGATGCCAGGCATCGGGCCGCCGTTGATGCCCGCGTAGATGCGACGGTAGATGTCGATCGGTCGCGCACCGCCGCGGTAGATGCCCTGCGTCAGATCACGCGGCTGGATCGGAAAGCCCCAGTCATCGAGGTAGGCCAGTTCCTTCTTGCCCTTGGCGTTGATCTTCCAGGCCGCGGGTCCGTCACCCTTGCCGGCATCGCCATGGCATTGCACGCAGTTGCCCTTGCGGGCGTCGAGATACAGCTCGCGACCGCGCGCGCGCATCGCCGGGCTGTCGGAAGGGATTTCGCCCTCCCACGCGATGAACTTCGACTCGGCGCGTTGCCAGCGGCTCCACACGGTGTCGATGTGCTCTCCGAACAGTTCCTCGTCGAGCTCGTCCTCTTCCTTGAAGTGATTGACCGCGAGCGTCTCGACTTCGCCGCGCACGCTCAGGAGCCGAACATGGTCGGCCAGTCCCTCGATCTCGGCCACCGGCAGGCGCGCGAAGGAGTGCATCGCGGTGCCGTAAACGCCGTTCTCCAGTATCGTCGTCAGATCCTCGCGCCGCGGGCGCGCCTTGTCCTTGACGGCCGCCCACTTGAAGATGCCCTTGCGAAAGTCCCTCGGCTTGGGGTTGATCGACGCCGCCGTCGGCCCGTCGCCGGCGCCCGCCGCGCCGTGGCAGTGCAGGCAGTGCACCCTATAGAGCTCCGCGGATTCCAGCGGCGTCGGATAGTGATCAGCGGCCAGACCGCGTGTCTGATTGTCGCGCTCCAGCGCGGCCCGCCGCTCGGGCTTCAGCTCCGCCAGCCCGCCTTGCGGCGCGGGCGGGAAGCGCGGATCCGCGGGTGTGCCGAAGTTCTGCTCCAGCAGGCGCGCCAGTTCCGACTGCGCCTGCGGTGCCTCCGCGAGTTCCTCCCTCGACTTCGCCGACAGCCCCCACGCAAGCTCGGCCGCGCCGGGCTGAAAGCCGCAGCCGGCCGCCGGCAGCAGACCCACAAGAGCAAGCAGAACGGATCGCAGGCTCATCTTTGCACTACTCAGTTTCGCCCCACCCGTCCCCAAGTCAAGCAAGACTCCTTCGCGGGAGGATATCCTCTGCGCCCCCACCAAGAGCCATGGACGCCTCCCCGCTGCTGCCCCTGCACCAGGCCGCTCACGCACGCCTGCAACAAGCCCCTCCGCACGCCGTTCTGACCTACGGCGATGTGCCTGCGGAGTACCGGGCCGCCAAGACGGGTGCCGTGCTCTTCGATGACACCGACCGCACCCGCCTGCGGATTGCCGGCCCCGATGCCGAGTCCTTCCTGCACCGCATCCTCTCCAGCCACGTGAAGAGCCTCACGCCCGGCCGCGGCCAGCGCGCGCTGCTGCTCAGCGCCAAGGGCAAGGTGCTGTTCGATTTCGAGCTCTACCGCACCGAAGCGGGCTACACGCTCTCGATCCCCGCCGGTCGCGCCGCCGCCCTCGCCGCCGCGCTCGACATGTATCTCTTCAGCGAGAAGCTGACCCTCACGCAAGCCAGCGCCGACTACGCCCCGCTGCTCCTCACCGGCCCGCGCACCGATGAGATCCTGGAGCTCGCGTTTCACATCACACCACCGGCGGAACTCTACGCACACGTGCAGTTCGACGACTTAATCCTTGCCCGCACGCTGCATGCAGGTCAGCCCGCCGTGCGCATCGTCGCGGCGCCTGAGCGCGTGCCGGAGCTGTGGAGAAACCTGCGCGATCTCGGTGCGCAGCCGGCAGGCCTGATCGTGCGCGACATCCTGCGCGTCGAGCATCTCGCACCGCTCTTCGGAGTCGACATCGACGATTCGATCTACCCGCAGGAAGCGCGGCTCGAGGACGCCTTTTCGCTCGACAAGGGCTGCTACATCGGCCAGGAAGTCGTCGCCAAGATCGACACCTATGGCGGGCTCAACAAGCGCATCTGCGCGCTTAAGCTCGACAACGACGATCCGGTTTCGCCGGGAACCCGGCTGTACCGACTCGACGAGGGCGAATGGCGCGATCTGGGCGTGATCACGACCTGGGCCTATTCCTTCGAATACGACACCGGTGCCGTGCTGGCCTACCTCAAGCGCCGGCATCAGGACATCGGCACGGTCTTCCGCGTCGGGGAAGGCCCCGGCACGGCGACCGTCACGCGCTCGTAGGCTGCGGCAGGCTGCTCGCCGGAACTAGCCCCGCGTTGCGGACTCGTTCTGCGCTGCCGGAGCCTTCGCTCCCGCAAGCGCGTACCCCAGCAGCGCCATCGGCACATATGCCACCACCAGATCGAGCGCATCGAACCACAGCGGCGCATTCGGGATCACCATGACCATGCTGATCCCTCCGAAGAGGAACAGCGCCCCCACAACCTGCGCCGCCAACAGGCCGAGGCCCGTGCCGCGGTTGAAGCGCGCGGCGAGGAAGGCGCCCGCCAGCGTGCCCAGCGCGTGCGCCAGAAAGGGCACCAGCAGCTGCAGCACGGAGTACTCGTGGATGTGGGCGTTGATGCTCGCCGGGTCGTTGACATCCACTCCGGGAGGATTGGGCATCAGCTTGGAGCCCAGCAGCAACACACCCATGTTGAGCGTGGCTCCCGCCAGTGCTCCGACCAGAATTCCCGGAACCAGCAGTGCCCAGCGCTTCATGAATGCGGATCTTCGCCAGCGATCCTGCCGAACGCAAGCAGCGCCCGCATTCAGGACCGTGCGCTCTCAGATCTCGATGCCGCGGGCCGAGAGTTCCGCGGACAACCGGATCAGCGCGCGCCGCAGGGCTTGGCGGCAGGCCTCCTCTGTCTTGTTCTGCAGCGCGGCGATCTCGGCGTGGCTCAAGCCAGCAAAGCGGGCCAGCGTGATGATCTCGCGCTGCTCCTCATCCAGGGCATCGAAGGCCTCTTCGAGCTTGCGCGCGCCCTCACGCCCCATCGCCATGACGCTGGGCGTCACGGCCGCGGCGTAGCCCTGCGGCGCGGCCTGCTGTTCGGCGCCCTCGGCGTCCACCGCGAACTCGCGGCCCATGTTGCGCTTCTCGGCCCCGAAGTGGCGCTGCTTCTCGATCAGCTTGCGCAGCGCGGCCGTGTAGAGCCAGCCGCGGAAGGCCGCATCGCTGCGGAACTCGATGGCCTCCGCATTTTCCAGCACCTCCCGGCAGACCGTCTGCACGAGGTCGGAGTGGCCCAGCTTGGCACGCAGCGCAGCCCCGGCCCGCACGCGCAGGAAGGCGCGCAGGCCATCGAGATTGGTCTCCAGCAGCCGGGCCACCTGATCCTGATCCATCCCGCCAGTCTAAGGGGTCTTCCGGAAAAAGAGCGCGATTCCCGTCACGCGCGGCGCGGTCCTGCGATGGAGCGGCGTGCCGGGCACAACCCTGGCTTCCCCCGTTTACCTGCAACTACAGATGCCACTGAAAGCGATCCTCACCATGAAGACCCTCACCACCTCCCTGCGTTCACTCTCCCTGCGTTCCTTGGCCCTGCGTTCCTTGGCCCTGCGTTCCTTGGCCCTGCGTTCCTTGGGCCTGCTGGCCCTCGGCCTGCTCGGCCTCGCGGCGGCCGCCCCCAAGGCACAGGCCCAGCTGACCGCCGTCAGCAAGTCCCAGCGCGAGATCATCATCCTCCAGGCCGAGATGGGCGATGACTTCTTCTACAACTTCCTCGAACAGCAAGGCGTCGCGATGGCGGTCAGCAAGTTCACACCGGTCTACAACCGCGTGCGCGTGCTGAGCGGCGCGAACGCCACGCTGACCGGCCTGAAGAACGAGTTGGCCGCCGCCACCTCGATCGGCAGCGTCAAGGCCGTCGACCTGCTGTTCATGACGCACGGCGACGATGAGGCGATGAAGTTCACCAATGCGTGGAAGAGCACCTGGCAGGTGCGCGACTTCCTCATGAACAACATCTCGGATGCGCAGCGCGCCAAGTTCCGCATGGTGTTCAGCACGGCCTGCTTCAGCGGCTCGCACAGAAACCAATGGCTGCAGGCCGGCTTCAAGTGTGCTTCGGGCTCGGTCGGGATCTACGCCGACAGCAACGGCAGCTTCGACCCCTTCCTCAACTCCTGGTCGACTGGCAAGAGTTTCACCCAATCGGTCAGCGATGCCAACTTCTGGGGCCTGGTGGGCTGCGGAGATGCGGCCGCCCGCACCTTCTACACGGTGACCTTCCAGTTCGACTACGCCAACGCGGTCAACAGCCACCGCACGCCGCTGTACTCGTCGGTGCCCGCGACGTCTCTTTCGATCTCCCTGATGACGCTCTGAATGGCCATCAGGAACGCAGTCGCTCCGCGCAGCCGATCCCTTTCGGAGGGGTCGGCCGCCGGCTTTCCGGAGCGTAGGTCTTATGACACAGGACGAGCCCCCGCGCGGGCCCCAAACGGGTACAATCGAGGCGCATTCGGACAGTCGCCTGCGCGAGCGGGCGGCGGCCAACCTGGCGAGGAGCGCCAAGGTGGCAAGGTCGGATCCCCTCGATCCGGCCGATGCGCGCAGGGACGGTTCCCCCGCGAACGAAAGCTCCTGCGGCCATCGCCGCGTCCGGGTGCATCCTCGAAAGCGAGCACGCCATGCACCCGAGCCCGATTGCCCTGTCGGTCCGCATCGACCCCTCGAACCAGGACCACCACCTGTGGAACAACCACGGCATCTGGTGGTGCCACTACACGCTGCACCGCGGCGAGCGCAAGCGGCGCGTGCGGTTGTCGCTGGGCGTGCGGGAGGTTGAGGCCGCGCGCCGGCGGCGGGATCAGCTTTTCGAGCATCTGGGGCTGTGAGGCACCCGGGGCGGTCGGCATGCGGTAAAATTTTCCCAGAGGCCACCGCCCCCCCCCTTCTAGGCGGGTCCGGCGCGCCGCTCCCCCATGCAGCGTTCCTTCCTGTACTTCGCTGGAGGCCCTCGGCCGCGTTGGGTGCTGCCGGCACTGCTGGCCGTGCTGCTTGCCGGTCTGCTACTGCGTTGGACAGGGTTGGACTACACGCTGCCGGCGGTCCGCGGCCACGATGAGCGCGCGCTCGAGATTCAGGTCGATCACTTCCGCGCGGGCACGCAGCCGCCGCGCGGCAAGGAGTGGGCGCTCGACGCCTATCCGCACCTCTTGCCGCGCGCGATCGCGCTGCTGCCCGATCCCGAGCCGGAGCTGGGTCCAGACGCGAGCCTGAAAGAGCACCGCGCGGCCGCCGGCGCGCAGTGGGTGCAGCTACGACGGGTCAGCGCGTGGCTCGGCTGGCTGATGGTGCCGCTCACCTACCTGCTCGCGCGACGGTTCCTGCAGGCACCTGCGGCGCTTTTCGCGAGCGCGCTCACCGCCACCAGCGTGCTGTGCATCAGCATGAGCGTGCAGGCCAAGCCGCACGCGGCGGCGGCCAGTCTGGAATTGCTCACGCTGCTGCTGGCACTGGAGCATGTGCGCCAGCCTACGGCTTGGCGGGCGCTGGGCCTTGGCATCGCGGGCGCGCTCGCAGTCGGCGTCCTGCACAGCGGCTGGATCGTGGGTCCGCCGCTCGTGCTGGCCTTCCTGCTCACGGCGCTCCGGGCCCGCGCGTGGGTGTGGAAGCCCGCACTGGCCGCCGCGCTGCCCGTGCTGGCGAGCGTGTGGATCTCGTATCCCTTCTTCATGCCCGGCGTGCAGGCGGCCGGCGACTACACACCGCGCGGAACCGGACTCTCCGGCTTCCTTGAGTTCTTCTCCGAAGGCGTGGGCGGCGCCCGCTTCGGTGCGCTGTTCGAGGGTCTCCTGGTGCTCGATCCGCTGCTGGTGCTCTCCGGCCTGCTGGGACTGGTGCTGCTCGTCACGGGCTTCCGGCGCGTCTGGCTGCGTGAACCCGCCACGCTGCTGATCGCGGCCTTCGCGCTGCCCTACGCCGCGGTGCTGGCGCTGCACGAAGGCACGCTGGTGCGTTTCCTGCTGCCGTTCGCGCCGTTGGCTGCGCTCGCGGCAGGCTTCGCCTTCGAGCGCCTCGTGCTGGTACCCGGACGCGCGCCGACGCTCGTGCTCGGCGCAGTGCTGTGCCTCAGCGCGGTTCCTGCAGCGCAGTTCGCGTGGATCCGCACGCAGCCCGATCCGCAGACGCGGTGCGCCGATTGGATCGAAGCCAACATTCCTCACGGGGATGTGATCGTGTTCGTTCCCTACGGTGATCTGCCGCTGGCGTACGAGCGCGAGATTGCGCTCGAAAACGCAGGTGCTTCCGAGCGTTCCCTGTGGTCGGAGTGGCAGCTCGAGCACCCCATTCAGGACCCCGCGCATCCCCATCGGCCGATCCGCGTGGAACCCGGGCAGCGTCCGCAGTCCCGCCAGCAGCTGCTCGCCGATCCGCGCGGCTATCTCGAAGCGGTCGGCGCGCGCTGGGTCGTGATCGACCTTTCCGGAGGCGGCAGCGAGTTGTTCCGCGACTGCGCCGAGCGCGTGGCGCGCTTTTCGCCGCGCCGTAGCGATGACGGTGAGGATCGCGGACTGTCGCTCGCGGGCACGGGCTGGGATCGACTGCGACCCGGAGCGCTGCGCATGCTGCGCATGCACAGCTTCGGCACGAGCGTCGAGGTCTGGAAACTGCGCTAGCGCAGCGCAAAACCCGTTGGCGTGCCGCTGTACTGCTCCAGCTGCACCGACACATCCAGCTCCGTCGAGAGCAGCGTGATCGGGAACTCACCCTCGATGCGCACGGGCACTCCGTACTGCCTGTCGAGCCAGATCCGGATCGCTCCCTGCAGCCCGAACAATCCCTGGAAGTTCTCCTTGGACGGAGGCTCGCCCTCGGGGACCGCCGAACGCAGCCGCACTTCCACGCACTCGACTTTCCCGCCGGGCACCTCCACGGTCTTGGTACCGCCGACGCTGAGGTGCACCTGCCACAGGCGCTGCTTGTCGAGGATCAGGATCGAATCCTCGCTGCGTTTTTCGCGCACGAGCGCGCGCGCGTAGTAGACCGCGCTCAGCATGTCGGTGATGCCGGCCGGCACGCTGCGCTTCTGCGGCTCGCGCCACAGGCGATGGCCGAGGTTGCGGCACTTGCGCTCGGTGCAGTGCGAGGGCTTGGCCCACAGCCAGGCGGAGTCGACGAAGTGTTCCTTGTTGTCGCAGTCCTTGCAGTGACCGTCGTTGCGGTACCAGCCGCTCCAGCCGCTGTCGAGCACGCCCAGCTTGAGCTCGCGGTTGCGCGTCTCCGAGCCGCGCTGCGTGTCGGTGTAGTAGATCGCGGGCCATTCCTGCGGCAGGAGCCGCGACTTGAGTTCGTGCTGCAGCTCGTAGCCCAGGGCCGAGCCCGTCGCGACGCTCTTGACCCAGCCGGTCCACTGCGGCGCGGACTTCTCGCCCTTGCCCGGGGCAGCAAGTCCTGCGATGTACGGATCCACGCCCGCAGAGAGGGTCACGCGCCCGGCTGCGGTCTCGCCCAGCACCGGCAGGTCGACGAAGACCTTGTACTTGAGTTCCTCCGCGCGCGGTATCCACAGCGGGCGCAGCTGTGGACCGCGCTCAAAGCGCAGCAATTCCTGCAGGAACTCGCGCTTCTGCGAGGCGGCCGCTCCGCCACCTTGGACAGGTTGCGGACTCGCGATGCTCAACAGACTGAGGACGGCGACCAGCAGCACGCAGGCGGGCATCCTGCAACTTGGCAGGGCCGGAGAGAAGAGCCTTCTAGCCCCCTGCGATCTTTCTCCAAGCCGCAATGCGCGCGATCGCCTGATCGTTGGCCACCCGCGCGGGCGAGCGCTGCTCGGCGGCGGCCTGCTCGAGCACGCCGGCCAGCGTGGCGCCGATGCGCTGACCGATCGCTTCCACCGGCTCGCGGCGGCCTTCCTGCTGGAACAGCACACCGCGGATCAGCGCGCCGGCGTTGAGCACGAAGTCCGGGCAATAAAGGACCCCGCGCTCGTGCAGTTGATCGCCGTGCAGGTTGCGCACCAGCTGGTTGTTGGCCGCACCCGCGATGCAGCGGGCGGCGATGCGCTGCAGGCTGAGGTCATGGATCACGCCGCCGAGCGCGCAGGGTGCCAGCACATCGCAGGGCACCTCCGGCGCGCGCTCCGGATCGACCAGTTCGATTTCCAGACGCGCACCCACCGCCAGCGCCAGCCGCGAGTCGCGCTCGGCGCCGATCACGCGCGCGCCGGCGCTCACCAGCCGGCGGGCGAGCTCGGACCCCACCGCACCCAACCCCTGCACCACCACGGTGCGCCGAGGCCAGTCGACCGCGCCGTCAAGTGCCTGCAGCGCCGCCGCCATGCCGTGGTGCACGCCGGCCGCGGTGGCCTCCGCAAGCTCTCCGGGGCCTTCCTCGCCCGGACAGGCGAGGTACTGGGTGCGGCGCGCAAGGGCTCGCAATTCCGCATCCCCCGTGCCGACATCCGGCCCGGCCTGGTAGCGCCCGCCGAGACTCTCGATGAAGCCACCCAGCGCCTCGTAGACCCGCTCGCGATCCTGCGCAGGCCGCTCGAGCAGCACCAGCTTGGCACCGCCCGCCCGCAGGCCGGCGAGGGCCACTTTCCAGGTCATGGCGCGCGCCAGCCGCAGGCAGTCGCGCAAGGCATGCTCGTCGCTGGCGTAGCTCCAGCGCCGGATCCCGCCGAAGGCCGGCCCCTGCACCGTGTCGTGGATCGCCAAGAGCGCCCGCGCGCCGCTGCCCCGGTCGTGGAACGCGATCACCTGCTCGAAGCCTTCGCGGGACATCGCATCGAGGAGGTGGATCGACATGGGCGGCGGGCGTTAGGTTACGCATTGGCAGCATTCGTGGAAGAGCCTGCCCCGAGAGTCGTCGACCATCCCCACCCATGCGCCTGCTGCCCCTCCTCGTCCTGCTTGCCCTGCCCGCCTTGCTCCCCTCCTGCGCCGGCACCGGCTCCGCGGACAAGGCCAAGACCGATGCGGCGCAGGCCAAGCCCGATCCCGAACCCTTTGCCGAGCAGGCCGAGAAGAACCGCAAGATCGAGCCGATCGGCAAGTACCTCGCCGACCTCGACAACTCGATGCGCGCCTGGACCCGCCTGCACATGACCGCCGCCACGGCGGACGAGCGCAAGAAGGCACGCCTGCTCGAACTCAACATCGCCACGCGCGCTCACCAGCGCCGCAGCGAGATCACCGAGCAGCTCGTGACCGGTCCGCTCGCCAACCGCGTGATCGCGGCGAGCGCCCTTGGCTTCACGCGCGATGCCGAAGCGCAATCACCGCTGCTTTCCGCGCTGGAGGACTCCAGCCAGGATGTGGTCGCCAACGCCCTGCTGGGATTGATGCTGCTGGGACGATCGGACACGCCGCTGGATCGCATCTGTGACCTCGCCCGCACCAGCAGCGATGCGGGCGTGCGCACCAACGCCATGCAATGCCTCGCATCGCTGGTGCAGGCCGGCGCGCAGGCCGACTGCGCGGTCGGCACCGCCCGTCTGGGGCTCAGCGATACCGAACCGGCCGTGCGCGCACACAGTGCGCTGCTGCTGGGCGAGCTGGAGGACACCGAGTCCGTGCAGGTGCTGATCGACACGGTGCAGGACACGGTGCCGCTGGTTTCCAGCGCCGCGCTGCGCTCCATCGTCTGGATCGGCCGCCAACAAGGCAGCGTCAAGGGCAGAATCGCGCGGGCGCTGCTGGAGCTGCACGAAAACGCCAAAGCCTCGCACAAGAACCAGTATCGCCGGGCTCTGGTGGAGCTGGCGGGCATCGACTACGGCAACGACACGAAGGAGTGGACGGATTGGGCCTCGCGCTTGCCCTGACGCTCTGCGCCGCCCAGACCACCGGTCTGCTGCGCGGACACGAGTGCACCAGCCGGGTGGTCTACGCAGCCGAGCCGACGACGGTTCTGGAGCTGCGCTTCGCGTATGCGGAGAACAAGCGCCAGCGGCTTTGGCTGGGCAGTCGGCAGCCCAACGCGCCCGCGCGCCTGATGCGCTTCTGGCAGGACGGCAGGGCCTTCGGAACGGACCTCGCCAGCGGGCGCTCGCTGGAACTGGAGGCCCCCGCACGGCGTGAACTGCGCGCCCAGCTGGAGTTGCGCCGGGCACTGCTCGACTTCGAGCGCTTTGAGTGGCGCGGCGAGGGCAGCGAGCGGCGCGTCGAGCTCACGCTCAGCGGTGAGAAGACCGCACTGGGCTCTCTGCTGGCGCGCGAGTGGAACGCAAGCACGCAGCGGCCCGCCTCGATCGTCTTCACGACCGCCGATGGTCAGGTGCTCGACAGCTTTCGCAACATCGTGTGGAAGGACAAGCAGGTGGAGAGCTGCGAGTTCTGGCACGCGCAGACCCGCGTCTGGACGGAAAATGAGTTTCGCCGGGAGCCGCGCACCTTCACGCCCGACTTCTTCGCTCCCCCCGACCGGCGCGGCGAGTCCGCGCCCCGCAGCGCATCGCCCGTGGTGACCACGCAGGTGCCCGAGCACGCGCTGCGACGGGTCGAGCTGAAGGCCAACTGCACACTGGAAGAGGCGCGAGCGGAGCTGGAACGCCTGCGCGCAGAGGCCGCGCAGAAGGGCTTGGTGTTGGAGAACAAGGCCACGCTGGAGCTCGACGACGCGCTGCGGCCCAGGGCCGTGCTGCTGCGGCTTGACAAGCTGCCGGAGCAGGTGCCCGAGGGCTACGAGCGCCGCGCCGCGGCGAGTGCGCTGGCGGTGCAGGTGGCAGGCTTCGAGGCACTCAAGCCGCAGGCTTTGGCGCCGCTCCAGGAGCGCCTGCCGAAAGGCGAGCCGGTGCGACCTTACCTGCGCTGGCTGCTGGTGCCCGGCGGCGAGAAGCAGTTGCTGCTGCTGGTGCCGGCACCCAAGTCCTGAAGGACTGTCCCCGCCAGAGGCCAGTCCGGCTCGTAGAGAGGCCGCAAAGCCGCGATTTGGCCGATTCCGCACCCTCAATCCGCTCGGTATGGGTTTTGCTATTCCTGTCCGTGAGTCACCTCATCCGGAGTACAGCGATGCACCTTGTGCCCAAGTCTGGAATCACCTCGGGAATCACCTTCAGCGCCCTCGCACTGCTGTGCCTCTCCAGCGCTGCACAGCGGCCCGAGCGGCCCAGTCCGTCCCGACCGGAGCCTTCCAGACCCGCGCCTTCCCGCCCCGCTCCAGAGGTGAGCCGCCCGGCACCCTCTCGCCCCGCGCCGGAAGTCAGCCGTCCTTCGCCCTCTCGCCCCGCGCCGGAAGTCAGCCGTCCTTCGCCCTCTCGCCCCGCGCCGGAGGTGAGCCGCCCAGCGCCCTCACGCCCCGCTCCGGAAGTCAGCCGCCCGGCACCCTCTCACCCGGAGGTGTCCCGCCCCCAACCCGAGACCTACACGCGGCGCGTCAACACTCCGGTGACGACACCGACCACGACACCCGTGCGCAATGCGCCGCCGACCAGCGGCAGCACGTCTCGCCAACCGGACGCGCCGGAGGTGCCGCTGCGCCGCGTGTACGACAACACTCCGCGCCGCGCCAGCGCGCCCTCGAACTCAGGCTCGTCGCCGGGCATCGACATCTCGAACTTCGGCTCGCGCCCCAAGCCCACCCCGATCCCCTCCACGGCAACCTCCGGCATTCCCGTGCGCAGCGGCGAGAGCGTCACGCGCAGCACACCGACGCCCATCCGCACGCAGGCGCCGACGCGCGAGGAGATCCTCAAGCGCTACAGCGCGCGCGATCAGGCTCCGACGCTGCTGCCGCGCGCCGCCGCCAGTCAGGCCCCGGCTCCCGCGCGCTCGCGTTCGGCGGGCGAGTCCATTCCGCAACAGCCCGAGGGAAACTCAGCGGCTCGCATTCAGAAGGCCCGCGCCGAAAAGCTCGCCCGGTTGGAATCGAAGGATCCCGTCAAGACGCGAACCGCGGTGCGCACCGGCGAAGCGGTTGCGATCGCCACCAACCGCGCCATGCGCACCGGCATCGCGACTGCGTTTGAGGTCACGACCGGCTGCGGCAGCGGCTGGACCTGGTGGGACCCCTGCAATCAGGGCTATTCCGGCTATTCGCCCTGGTGGCACTGCGGTCCGGGCTCGTATTTCTGGGCCAACGGCTGCACGTACTGGATGCCGAAGTTCGGCTGGACCTTCAGCTTCGGTTGGTGCTCGAGCATGTTCTATTCGAGCGCCTGGTACTGGAACACGCACTGCGCATACTATTACCCGGGCTACACCTACTGGGGTTACTCGCCCTGGTACTACACCAACGTGATCTACGTCGACCGCGAGCCGGACGTGATCGTGATCCGCGAGGAAGCCGCGCCGAGCGTGATCGAGGTCCCGCAGGCCCAGCCTGCGGCCGGAGAGGTGGTGATCGCCGAACCCGTGCAGCCCCGCAACCCCGAGCAGGCGAAGAAGCTTGCGCGCGTGGCGGAGCAATATCTGGCACTGGGCGATCTCGCCTTCCGCGAACGCCGCTACACCGATGCCGTTTCGCACTATGCCCGCGCGATCGAGTTCGCGCCCGGCGATGCCGTGCTGTATCTGGTGCTCTCCGATGCGCTGTTCGCGGCGGGTGACTACCACTATGCGGCGTTCGCGCTGAAGAAGTCGCTGGAGCTGGAACCGCGCCTGATCGACACGATCGTCGACAAGCACAGCTTCTACACGGATCCGGCGGACTTCGACAAGCAGCTCGGTTACCTGGAGCGCTTCCTCGCGGATCATCCCGAAGATGACGATGCGCGGCTGGTGCTGGCGGCCAACTACCTGTTCGGTAACAAGCCCAATCAGGCGCTGGAGCTCTTGCGCTCCGGTCTCAGCGCGAATGTGCGTGCGCTGTCGGCCGGTCAGCTCCTGCTTGAACGCGCGGAAGCGGCCGTCAAGGCCTCACCGTTCCACAAGTAGCTCGCGCGGACCAGGATCACCGCCGAAGAGCTCGATCTTCGGCAGTTGACCGAAGCGCGCGCCGTAGACGCCCTCGAGGCGCTCGCGCAGCTCCGTTTCGGCTCCGCGCTCGTAAAGGATCACCGCGCAGCCTCCGAAACCCGCACCCGTCAGGCGCGAGCCGAGCACGCCCGGCAGCGCGGTGGCCGTCTCCACGAGGCAGTCGAGCTGGGGAACGCTGACCTCGAAGTGCGTGCGCAGGCTCTCATGCGCGCGGGTCATCTGTGCACCGAATCCGGCGAGATCTCCGCGTTCCAGTGCCCGGCGGGCCTCAAAGGTGCGGGCCACTTCGCGCAGCACGTGCTCCGCGCGGCGGGCCAGCACAGCCGGCATGCGCGCGCGCTCCGACTCGAAGGTCTCGAGCGCGATCTCGCGCAGACACCCGGCCTGCGGCTGCGCACGCCGCAGCCACTCGAAGGCCGCGCGGCATTCCGCGACTCGTTCGTTGAAGGCGCTCTGCGCCAGTTGGCGCCGCACGCGCGTGTCCGCCACCGCGATGCCCGCTCGCGCCGGATCCAGCGGCAGCCAGGTGTGCGAGCCGTCACGGCAATCGAGCCACAGCAACGCACCCGCGCGTGCCAGCCCGATCGCGTGCGGATCCATGATCCCGCACTGCACGCCGACGAAGCCGCGCTCGGCGCGCAGCGCCAGATCCACCCAATCACACGGTGCCAGCTCGAGTCCGTGGAGCCGCGTCAGCGCCAGCGCGGTGCCGACGCAGATCGACGCGGAAGAAGAAAGCCCCGCACCGATTGTCAGGTTGCCGCCGAACAGCAGCTCCACGCCGGAGAGCCGTGATGCCCCGGAGCCGGCACCTGGTGTCTCACCGACCTTCTCACCCAGCCGCTGACTCAGCGCCTGCACCACGCCCAGCGGGTAGTCGCTCCAATGTCCGCTGCCATGCGCGGGCAGTTGATCCAGCGTGCACTCGCGCTCCCCGGGCTCCAGCGTGGACGCGAGCCTGACGCGGCGATCCGGGCGCAGACGAGCGGCGAACCAGGTGCCTCGGTCGATGGCGGTGGGCATCACAGGACCGCCGTTGTAGTCCAGATGCGCCCCCATCAGGTTGACGCGTCCTGGAGCGAAGAAGACCCGCACAGGACCGCCGGAATCGCCGAAATGGGCCCTGAAGGCCTGCGCGTGCTCGCGCAGGCAGGCTTCGAGGCGCGAGTTCGTGTTTTCCGGAGTGCTCATGCGGGACGGGCGAGCATAGCGCGACGCTTCCTTGGCTGCCGCCGGGGCTGTAGGCTTTTGGTCACGATGTTGTCGCGCGCACTTGGTCCGGCCCTGCTGCTCCTGCCCCTGTCCGTCGGCTGCGCGAGCCTAACGCACACGCGCACCACCGAGACCTCGGGCACTTTCCTCTCGAGCGGCTGGTGCTTCACGATCCTCTCGGTCGACATTCCCAAGGGAGCGATCCAGATCGCGCGCGAGAACGCTTCCGATGCCAACCTGCCGAACACTCAGGTGCAGTCCATGGAAGTGACACCCAACCTCGGAGGCTTTGACTGGCTGCTCGACATCATCGGGCTGCGCTACGCGAAGATCGAGGGTACCTGGGGCTTCGACGGCAAGTAACGGATACTGCTCCCTTTGCCGGGACTCGCCCGATCCGCACTCCTGGACAGGCGAGCCATGGCGGGCCTCAGATCGCCAGTCGTCCGCGCCAGGCGATCGCCTCCTCCAGCGTGTACAGCCGCGAGATGTTGTCGCGCATCCTCGCAATCGTGTGGTTGATGCGAAAAAGCGGATTGGCGCAGTCGCGCGGCCCGTCCGAAGCGACACGACGGTGGAACACGCCTTGGGGAAAGGCGAGCTGGGCTGACGTGACCGTACGGGCACTCCGGCGACGGGAACGGTTTCAAGGGTCTACTTGCCGGGTGGTGATGGGTGTCCCGGCAAGAGAACTGACGGTGCCGGCCCGCAGAACTCGCGCTTTTTCTGGAGCTTTGAGACCCGGGACCGGGAGCAGTATCCCCCCCTCGCGAAGAACAGGAACTCCGGCGACAATTCAGCCCGCATGCTCCCCTACCTGTTGGCCTTGCTGCCCCTCGGCGCACTCCCCGGCACGGGCGGAGATGACTGCAGTGCGCCGTCCCTGATCGCGGGTTACGGCAACTTTCCGTACGACAATCGCTTCGCCACCACCGGTGCCGATGGTCAGCTCAACTGCCAGTGCTTCGGCTTCGGCAGCTCCGCGATCGGAGATGATGTCTGGTTCCGCTGGACCGCGCCGACGAGCGGCGTGATCACGGCCTCGCTGTGTTCGAGCGCAGGCCACGACTCGCGCATGGCGGTCTATGCGGGCGGCAGTTGCCCTACGCAGGCACCGCTGGCCTGCGACGATGACTGGTGCAGCTTCGTGGGCGCATCGCAGGTCTCATGGCAGGCGAGCGCGGGTGCGACCTATCTGCTGCAGGTGGGCAATTTCCCCGGCGGAGCGGGCGCACTGGGTTCGCTGGCGATCTTTCCCATCAATGTGCCCACCAATGACTCGTGTCAGAGCCCGGCGCTGATCTTCGGTCCGGGTCCGCACATCTTCGACAACGGCAGCGCCACGACCGGCAGCGAGGGCCAGTGCGAGAGCCTGTGCACCTCCGTGCAGACCACGACCATCACCGATGATGTCTGGTTCACCTGGGTCGCGGATTTCGACGGCATCGCGCAGCTCTCCCTGTGCGCCTCCCCCATCGACACGCGCTGCGCGGTGTACGCCGGTGCTTCCTGCCCGTTGCCGGGCAGCGCATTGGCCTGTGATGACGATGGCTGCTACTTCGCCGGGCCCTCGCGCCTGAGCTTCGCGGCGAGCTACGGCTCGACCTATCTGATCCAGATCGGCTGCTTCCCGAGCTCGCCGGGCGGGCAGGGCAGCTTTCTGATCCAGAACACCTCGCCCTCGGCGCTCTTCACGCCCGTCTGCGTGCAGGGGCGCTACGGCGTCGGAGCCTGCCCCTGCGCCAACCCGCCGCTGCAGGCGGGCGCTGGCTGCAACAACTCCTCCGCCACCGGTGGCGCGCTGCTGTCGGCCGCCGGCAGCGCATCGATCGCCAATGACACGCTGCAACTGAACATGACGGGCGGCAAGCCCAACGGAGCGACGGTGCTGCTGCAGGGTCGCACGGAACTGAGCCTCCTGAGCGGTTCGGCGGCCTTTGGTCAGGGCCTGCGCTGCGTCGGCGGCAACCTGCTGCGACTGTATGTCGTGGGCGCCGTCGGCGGCGCCGCGAGCTTCCCGCCCGCAGGCAATCCGAGCATTGTCGCGCGCTCGGGCGCGCTGGGTGATGCGCTGAACGCCGGTATCACGCGCGTCTACACGAGCTACTACCGCGATCCGATCGTGCTCGGCGGGTGCGCATCCACGCGCACCTTCAACTCATCCAACGGCGGCATCGTGCCTTGGTCGCCATGAGCGATGCGGCGATGACTCCGCTCGATGCGGCTTCCGATCAGCGTTCGCGCACCGCGATCAGATAGCCGAAGTTGGTGATCTGCGGCTCGACGATCTCGCCGACCTTCTGCAGCGCCATGCGCTTGAGCACCGGCGATACGAACGGGCCGCGGCGATGGATCCAGCCGAGATCGCCTTGGCGCGCCATGCCGCCGCGGTCCTCGTTGAACTGCGCCGCGATGTCGGAGAGCCGCTCTCCGGCGCGCAGCCGCGCGACGATCGAGTCGGCGATCGTCTTGGCCTCCTGCTGGTTGCGGGTCTGGGCCTTCGCTGCGGCTTGGGCGATGTCGAACTGCACGAGGATGCCGCGCATGCGCACCCAGTAGTTTTCGCGCAAAGCCGGCTCGACCGCATCGAGCGGCACGCGCCGGATCCAATGCCAGTTGGTGGGACCCTGCACCGCTTCGCTGGTGCCGCCGATCGGCAGATCGAAGGCCAGCGCCTTGAGAAAACGATCCTGCAAGCCGCGCTCGTAGATCGCAAACTGGCCGCCGCGCTGGGCGCTCTCGCGCTCGCAGGACAGCTCCCCGGCCAGCTTGGCGAAGTCCTCCCCCGCCGCAAGCCGGCGCGTCACCTCGTCGCGGCGCGCTTCGTCTTCGAGTTTGACCTCGATGGTCAGCACCGCGGCATATGTATCCAGGCGCTGCAGGATGTGATGACCGGCGCTGGTGCGGATCGGGTCGCTGTACTCGCCCACCGGCGCGCGGAAGAGATATCCGTCGAGCGCAGGCTCGAGGATGCCCGGCGTGAAGTTGCCCAAGATCCCACCAACCTGCTTGTCGGCGGCGCTGGAGTGATCGAGCAGCAGTTCCTGAAAGTCCGCTCCCTTGCGCAGACGCTCAACCAGCGAGCGGGCCAATTCCTCGTCCCGCTCACTCTGCGGATCATCGGCGATCAGGATGTGGCGCAGCGTGCGCAGCTCGGGCGGACGCTCGTCGAGGTAGAGCGGTTGAACCAGCAGTGAACCGGGGGCTTGAAGCAGCAGTGCCAGCAACATGAGCATCAGGGCAGGCGGATCTCGAATTCCTGTTCATCGCGGCCGCTTGCGACCGTGACCTTCTCCCCGGGAGCGCGGGCAAAACCCTTCTGCGCCTCCAGCGTGTACGCACCAGGCAGGTAACGGCCCAGCGTCAGCATGCCGTCGACGCTGCTGGCCCCCTCGCCCGTGAAAAAGCCGGTCAGCGCGCGTTCGGCACCCGACACGGAAGCCACCTGACCGTCCTTGCCGAGCAGCTGCGCGCGCGCGCCCTCGACGGGACGGCCGCTCGCATCGACGACGCGCACGCGCACCAGCACGCCCTTTTCAACCACGAGGTCGAGCTCCGTGTCCTTGCCGCGCACCAGCTCCACGCCGGACTTCTCGGTGTCGGCGTGATCCTTGGCGCTGACGCTGACCCTGTACTTGCCGGGCGAAAGCCCCGTGACCTCGTAGCGACCGTCCTTGTCGGCGCGCCCGCGCTCCATCACGCCGCGCGCGCCTTCCTGCAGCACGGTGATGCTGGCCTCCGGCACGAGATTGCCCTGCTTGTCCTTGACGGTGCCCCGGAGGACGAGCGCGGGAGCCAGTGCGATGTCGATGCCGCGCTCGACGCTGCGCTCATCGACCTCGATGCGGCGGGGGGCCGAGGGCGCGAAGCTCTTCTTGCCTTCGCCGCCGCGCGGACCGCGCGCGCTCAGCTCGTAGTCGGAGCTGCGCAGGCGCGCGAAGGAGTAGCGCCCCTTGTCGTCGCTGCGCGTGCGCTGCGCATTGCCATCGCGCGAAATCAGGGAGCCGAGCAGGCCCTGCCCCTCGGGCGCATCGGTGTCGCGCAGCGTCACTTCGGCGCCTGCAATCGGCTCGCGGGTCATCTCGTCGAGCACCACGCCCTCGATGCCTCCGCGCGGCAGCTCCAGTACGATCTCCAGCTCGGGCGCATCCGGAACTTCCAGTTCCATGCGCACCTGCGGGCCGGCCCCGTCGAGGTTGAGCTGGTAGTCGCCTGGCGCAAGGCCGGCGAATTCGAAGTTGCCGTTGGAATCGACGCGCGCCGCCTTGAACTCGACACCCAGCATGTTGCTGCCATCGAAGCGCACGGCGGTCACGAGCCCGCGCGTCACCGGCTGGCCCTGATCCACGACCTGCCCGAGGATGCGGCAACCGCCCGCGGCCGTGTCGACGAGGTCGTAGCGCACGATCTGATCCTCAGGCACGTTCACCAGATCAAAGTTGAGCGTGCCGAAGAAGCTCAAGGGGTTGAGATCCTCATCGCCGCGCGTCACGACAACGAAATAGCTGCCGGCCGAGACATGCTTGATGGCGTAGTTGCCGGTCTTGTCGGTGGTGCCCTGATAGAGGCCGCCGGCGTTGGAAACGCCGTTGCCGGCAAAGGCCGCTGGCGAGAAGGCCACCACGATCGAGCCTTCCAACGGCTGACCGAAGCGATTGGTGACCTTGCCCTCGATGCCGCCGCCGGAGTGCATGCGCACTTGGACGCCTTCCACGGTCTTGCCCTCGGCGACCTCCAGATCGGCGGATTGCCCCCACGCCCAGTCGCGATGGAAGGCCTGCACGCGCACGGCCCCGGGATCGACGCCCGGCAATTCGAAGCTGCCATCGCGGCGCGAGAGGACGGCGCGATCGCCGAGCAGTCCCATGTTGGCGAGGAAGCCGGTCATGCCCGGCGGCACGGTGCTGCCCATCGCGCCGAACGGATCGCCGCCGCCGAAGGGCCCGCGCCGACCGCGCCGACGGGTCTCTTCGCGCATGCGTGTGGCCGGGCTGTTCTCGAGCTTGCCGTCCGCCGGCAGCGCGACCACCTGCGCGCCGACCACCGGCTTGCCGTCGGGATCGACCACCAGGCCCTTGAGCGTGCCACCGGGGCGCAGCTTGACGATGACACCCTTCTTGACGGTTCCCGCCGCCACTTCGATGGCATCGATGGCCGTCTCGGGATAGCCGGGCGCGCTGAAGGACAGCCGCACCTTGCCGGGCTTGAGCGAGTCGATGCGGAAGCGGCCCGCTTCGTCCTCGAAGGGCGTGCCGCCCGAGAAGGGATTGCGAGCGCCTGGCGCATCGGCCTCTGTGTCCGCGCGATCGCTGGTGGTGATCGAGAAGCTCGGAATGGGCTCGCCCTCCAGTTCATCGATCACGATGCCCTCGATCGCGGCGCCGCTCGAGAGCGTCACCGTGATGTCGCTGGACTCCGGCGGACCGTCCTTCGCAGGATCGTAGCGGTATTCGGTCTCGACGAAGCCGAGCTTGCGGAAGGTCGCGCGCCAAGGCGCGTCACCCGCCACCGGTCCGGCCCAGAAGCGGCCTTCGGCATCGGTCTTGGGCAGCTCGAAGCCCTTGACCGCTTCGGCCATCATCGGCGCGAAGGAGAAATCGAACTGGAAGTTTCGCCAGTCGACGAGATTCCAGCTGACCTCCACTCCCGAGAGCGGATTGCCCTGCGCATCGACCACGCGTCCGCGGAACACCGGACCCCGCGCGAGTTCGATTTCGGGAGCCATCGAGACCGCTTCATCGGCGATCGCCACGCGAGCACCGATCGCCGGCAGGTGCCCGAAGGCGATGCCGACGATGTCCACTTCGCCCGGCGGCACATGCTCCATCGTGAAGGAGCCGTCCTCCGCCGTGACGCAGTGCGTGCGCTCCAGGATCTCCTCCGTGCAGCGCAGGTTGCGCAAGCCGCGCGGGACCGCACCGAGATGCGCGCCCGCCAGCGGCTTGCGTTCGCCAGCGCCGTTTTCAGCCTCGCTCTTGCCGGGGCCTGAGAAGACGATGCCCTTGATCGATCCGCCGGTGCGCGTGCGCACATCGACGCGCGTGTCCTCGCCCGCGCGCACGCTGATGTCGAGCGCATGCGATGGCGTGAAGCTCGGGCCGCTCGCCGTGATCTCATAGCCCAGTCCGGGCGGAATGCCCTCGAAGACGAAGCGGCCCTGCTCATCGCACTCGCCTTCGAGCTGGCGCAGATCGCCGGACTGCATCGAACTCAGAACCGTGCCCGGTCCCTGCACGAGCATGACCTGTGCGCGCGATGCGGGCTGCTGGTCCGGTCCGTAGACGGTGCCCAGCACGCGCCCGCCGGAAAACATGCCGATCTCGATCGGACCGCCGGCGCCCGAGGCCAGCACGCGCGCCCGCACCATGCTCTGCGGGACGTGGTAGGGACCGCGTGCTTCGACGAACCATGTGCCTGTGCGAACCCCCTCGAAGCGGAACTCGCCGCCGGCACCGCTCTGTGCCACCGCGATCGGCTTGACACGCGCAGCCATCGAACGCATCGAGCTCGACATGCGCAGCAGACGGCCGAAGAAGTTGGCAGTCGCGGGCGGCACGGGCAGCAGATCGACGCGCACGCCGGAAACGCCCAAGCCGCTCTCCAGATCGATCACGCGACCGGAGAGACGACCATCGCCCGACAGACGCACGCCGACCGGCACGCCCTGAGAACGTCCGGCGCCGCGCGCGCCATCCGCCCCGGCCAGGGCGGCAGTGCTCTCCAGTGGGGCTGCGGCTGCCTCCTCCGTCAGCGGTGCCTTGCTCGGCTCCACGGACAGTTCTGCCGCGGGCGGCGCCTCCGGCCGGCGCAGGAACAGAACTGCGGTGAGGCCCAGCAGGGCCAGAACGACGAGCAGCAGCGGGAGCAGGGTACGGGGTTGCATGGGATCAGGGGGCAGGCAGCAGTCCGCGCGAGCGCAGCGTGTCGATGGTAGCGGACAGCACGGATTCGAACGGGGCGGGCTTCCAGCCCAATTCCTCCCGGGCTTTACGCGAGTTGAACTCAAGCCGGTGGCCCAGCATCACCAGCGCCTGCGGCGGGGTCAGCTGCAACGGCCGCAGGGCATCCAGCGCGCGCGCGCCGAGTACCAGCGCCGGCCAGACGGCCTTCGGCACGGCAAAGCGCGGTCCTGCGGCGCCCAGAGAGCGGCACAGGAGGCGAAACAGCTCCAGCGTCGGCAGGCAGCGCTCCACCAGCAGATAGCGCTCCCCGCGGCGGCCGCGTTCCAGCGCCAGCAGCAGCCCCAATGCCGTGTCATGCACCCCCACCACCGCGACCGAACCCGGCGGCGCCACGGCAGGCGCGCGGCCCTCCGCGACCTCGCGCAGGAAGCGCACGGTGTTCGACTTGCGATGCGAGGGACCGAACACGGCTCCGGGGTTGGCGATCACCACGTCCAGCGAGCTGCTCGCCGCGAGCGCCAGCTGCTCAGCCTCGTACTTGGTGCGCATGTAATCGCAGTCGATGCCTGCGCCGGTGTAGGGCGAGCGCTCATCGAGCTCGCGGCCGTCGGGGCTCGGACCGATCGCGACCACGCTGGACACGTGCAGGAAGCGTCGCACGCGCTCGCGCGCTGCCGCGCGCAGCATGTGCTGCGTGCCGGTGATGTTGATCCTCTCCTGCAGTTCCCTGTCGCGCGTTGCGTAGGAAATCAGCGCGCCGGAGTGGATCACATCGAGGCCGGCGGAGCCCGCCTGCTCGCGTGCCGCCGCCAGCGCGCGGTCCACGCCGGCGCCGTCGACGAGATCACCCGCATGCCAGCGGATCGGCAGGCCTTCGAGCGGACCGCGATCGGCCCCGGCGCGCGCCAGCGCGTGCAGCACGCGGCCCTGCTCTGCGTAAAGGCGGCACAACTCGACGCCCAGAAAGCCTGTGGCTCCGGTGACGAACAGATGGGGTTTGGAATTCATGGGCAGACCGGCAGCGTGATGCGCGCCAGCGTACCCTTGCCCGCGGGCGCTGGCACCAGTTCGATCGTGCCGCCCATGCCCTCGACCAGCTGATGACAGATGGCGAGGCCAAGCCCCGTGCCGTGGCTGCGAGTCGTGAAGTAGGGCTCGAACAGATGCTCGCGGGCTTCGGGCGAGAGCCCGATGCCCTCGTCCTCCACTTCGATCACGACTCCGGAACCCAGCGCCTGCACGCTCACGCGGATTCGACCACCCTCGGGCATGGCTTCGATGGCGTTGCTGAACAGGTTGATCAGCACACGACGCAGCTCACCTCGATCGGCATGCACGGCGAGATCCTCCACCGCGCTCACGATGTTCACGCGCCGCTCCGAAGCCCAGGCGGTCTCCAGATCGACAACCTCGCGGACAAGGGCAGGCAAGGCGATGCGTTCCGGATCGCGCTTCTGTGTGCCCGCGAAGGCCGAGAAGTCCGAAGCGATGCGACGCATGCTCTCGACCTGGCGCTGGATCAGCTCGATCGTGCGCTCGAAGATGCCGTCGAACTCCGGACTGCGCTCGTCCTTGGCGCGCTTGAGCAGCGTTGCGGACAGGCTGATCGGCGTCAGCGGGTTCTTGATCTCGTGAGCGACCTGCTTGGCCATCTCGCGCCAGGCGGCGTCCTTCTCGGCCTTGACGAGGCGCTTGCGGCTCTCAAGCAGATCCGCGCTCATGCGGTTGAACGAAGCCGCCAACTCGCCGAGCTCATCGCGCGAGTGCACTTCGACCTTCGACTCCAGATCTCCCTCCGCGAGGCGCCGCGTGCGCTCTTCCAGCAGACGAATCGGCTCCGTGGTGCGCCGCGCCACCCAGAACGTCAGCAGCAGCACCACACCCAGCGCAAGCGCGCTGGCGACGAACAGGATCCCGCGCAGCTCCACCACGGAAGCGTAGGTGTCCTTGTCATCGACGCCGACGCCGACGATCCAACCCAGACCGCCCTGCTCGGGCCCGCGGCAGTGGCGAAAGGCCGCGTGCTTCTTCATGCCGCGGAACTCGTAGTCTGGATACAAGCCCGCCTCGGCGCCGGCAGCGGCCTGCGCGAGCTGCGGGAGGCCCGTATCACGCGAGACACTCTTGTCGTAGAGCGTGGGGTCCTTGTGCGCGATGATGGTGTCGGCATCGGAGCGCCACATCCAGCCGTAGCGCGAAGCGTAGACATCGGTGACGATGCCCGTGCGCTCGCTGGGAGCCGGAATGCGGTTGAGCCGATCTTGGAAGTGCGTCCAGTTGACCAGCGCGAACACGACACCGTGAATGCGACCCGGCCGCGCAAGATCCGGCACTCCGCAGGCCACGAGAATGCAGCGATCATCCGGCCGATTGCCGGCGGGCAACAGGTCGCTGGCATGCTGATCGACGAGCCCGACCTGTCCGCTCATCGCCGCCCGGAACCAGTCCGCCTCCGACCAGCAGCGCTCCAGCAGCGCGGTCACCCAGGCGCTGTCGAGATCCTTGCGATCGTTCCAAAGCCTCGCCTCGCCGCGCTCATCGAGCAGCACCACCAGGTCGTAGATGCGCCGCCCGTCGCGCTCGCGCTCCACCAGCCGATCGAAGTTCGTGATCACCTGCGCGTCGAAGGTGGCGCTGTTGACCTGATCCAGATCTCCCAGCACCCACGAGACCACGGGATTCGCCGCCAGCAGGCTGACATCCGAGACGCGCTGCTGCAGCGCCTCGTCCATCTCATGCGCGAGCTCGGTCGCGAGGCTCAGCAGGTAGTAGCGCACCACCTCGGATTCGCGCTGCTCCAGCCGCCAGGACACGAACCACGCAAAACAGACGAACGGCACGACGACGGCCGCCAGCACCGTCAGCAGCCACTTGGTGGAAAGCCGGCGGATCATGAACCGCGCCGCCTCAGCACCATGCGCTGCCCGGGCTCCAGCGGCAGTTCCACGATGCCCGCAGCGTCGGCCTCATGGCCCTCGAGTTCGACTCCGGCGCGCAAGCGTGCGCGTACGGGTTGCGATTGCTTGTTGATCAGCGCCACCCACTCCAGCCGACTCTGACCCCACTGCATGTCCACCGCGAGACCGCCGCGCGCTCGCAGTCCGCGCACGGAACCGCTCGGCCAGGCGCCCGGCAGCGCGGGCAGGCAGGCGATCAGCGGCGGCTCACCCTCGCGTTCAGGGTGACTCTGCAGCAGCATCTCGCCGATCGCCGCGGTTGCGCCGAAATTGCCGTCGATCTGGAACGGCGGATGCGCGCAGAAGAGATTGGGATATGTGCCGCCGCGCCCCGCGTCGAACCCCGGCTGACCGACGGGATGCAGGAACTGCCGAAGCAGGCGATGTGCGCGCTCGCCGTCGTGCAGGCGCGCCCAGAAGGCGATCTTCCACGCCATCGACCAGCCCGTGCCGCCGTCACCGCGCGCCTCCAGAGTCGCTCGTGCGGCCGCGGCGAGCTCCGGCGTGCCGCGCGGCGTGATCTGCTCGCCCGGGTAGAGTCCGTAGAGGTGCGATACATGCCGATGCTGCGGCTCGGGTTCGCCGTATTCCTGCTGCCACTCCATCACGCGCCCATCGGATCCGATGCGCAGCGGCGCAAGTCGCGCCAGAGCCTCACGCAGGCGTGCGCGAAACAACTCATCGACGCCGAGCCGTTCGCTGACCAGAATCGTGTTGCGAAACAGCTCACGGCACAGCGACTGATCCATCGCAGGCCCCATGCAGGTATGGGCCGTGCGTCCGTCCGGCAGACGCAGCGCGTTCTCCGGCGAGTTGGAAACTCCGGTCACGAGTCGGCCCGAGACTGGATCCTCGACCAGCGCAGCTAGCATGAACTCAGATGCTCCCTTGAGCACGGGCCAGTTGCGCTCAAGCAGCGCATTGTCCTGTGAAAACTCCCAGGCCTCGTGCAGGTGACGGGCCAGCCAGGCTCCGCCGGTGTTGGTTGATCCCCAGCCCGCATGCTCGCCGGGTGCGGTGAAACCCCACACGTTCGTGATCACGTGCGCCACCCAGCCCGGTGCGTCGTAGTAGGCGCGCGCGGTGCGCGAACCCGGCTCCACGAGCGCTTCGACCAGGCGCGCGAGCGGCTCGTGGCACTCCGGCAGCGCCGCCGTCTCCGCGGGCCAGTGGTTCATCTGCACGTTGATGTTGAGGTGGTAGTCGCCGTTCCATGGCGTCTGATACTCCTCGGCCCACAAACCCTGCAGATTGGGCGGCAGTGCGCCCGGACGTGTCGAGCTCAGCAGCAGATGCCGACCGTAGTCGTACAGCAGCACAGCCAGCGCGGGATCGGGCGTTCCGCGCGCGAAATCCGCCAGACGCTGCGCGGTGGGCAACGCCGCGCGCTCCTCCGGAGTGCCCGCCAGTTCCAGCTGCACGCGTCCCATGGCCTGCGCGTGCGCGATGCGGCTCTGCGCCAGGAGCGTGCGCGCGTCGATGCCGCGTGAATCAGGGACACGAGCCAGATCCTGCTCGATCGCCGAGCGCCAGCGCGCGCCCGCGAAATCACCGCGAACGGGTCCGGAGTAGCTCGTGCGCGCGGCCAGCACGAGCAGCAGCTCGTCCGCTCCGCGCACCTGCAGTCGGTCCTGTTCGGCAACCAGCGTGCCGCCGAGCGGACGGCAGCGCAGCGTCGCACCCCACTCCAGTCCGGCCACATCTTCCTGGCCGCTTTCGAGCCGGCCCTCCATGCGCAGCTCGCCACCGTGCGCCTGCGACTGCGCGCGCTCGCGCCGACTGAGCCGCACATCGACATCGAGCGCGCCCGGCGCATCCGTGCGCAGCCTCAGCAGCAGAAGATCCGAGTGGCGATCCGCGAACACTTCGCGGACATGCGTGCGCTCGCCGGCAAGAAACCGGGTGGTGACGACGCCGGTTCGCGGGTCGAGCTCGCGTCGATACTCGCGCGCCTCGCCCAGCCCGGGAAACTCAAGCTCCAGATCGCCGAGCGTCTGATAGCAGCCGAATGGCACGCTCTTGCCGCTGCCGTGTCCCGAACCTCGACCGGCACAGGTGAAGTGGGCGTTGACGAGCTCTTCCGCCCGCGGATTGTCGCCCGCGCGCAGCGCGGCGAGAATGCCGGGCAGGGCCTTGTGCGCATCGGGCCGATCCGGATTCTCGACCGAGCCCGACCACATGGAACTTTCGTTGAGCACGATGCGCTCGCGAGCCACGCCGCCGAAGACCAGAGCACCCAGGCGGCCGTTGCCGACGGGGTAGGACTGCGTGAAGTGCTGCGCAGGTTGCGGACTCCACAGCACGCCCCCCGCCAGCGCCAACAGCCATGCTCCTGACATCGCCCGGGATGATACAAGAAAGCTGAGCTGTGAGTCCCCGCATCCTGATCGTCCGGCTGTCGCATCTGGGCGACTGCGTGCACGCGCTGCCGCTGTTCCATGCGCTGCGCGAGCGCCATCCGCAGGCCGAGATCGGCTGGGTGATCCAGCGCGAGTTTCAGAGCCTTGTCGAGGGCCTGCCGGGACTCTCGGCGTGCTTCGCATTCGAGCGCGAGGGCGGTCTGTCGGGCTATGGACGCAGCTGGAGCCAGCTTGGCGCGTTCGGAGCCGAGTGGGCCATCGACGCGCAAGGCAACGGCAAGAGCGCCGCACTGCTGCTCGCTTCGCGTGCACACCGGCGCACAGGCCGCGCGCGATCCGATTGGCAGGAACCGTTCTTCAGCGGCGTGTTGACCGACAGTGCCGCACCGCAGACCGGCCCGCACGCACTCGATGCGACGCGCGCTCTTGTTCGGCACGTGGCACCCGGAGCGCGCTGGCGCACCGACCTTGCGATCCTTGACGAGGAACGCGCGCACGCGCGGGAGTGGCTGCAGGCACAGGGCGCACCGGCGATGCCCTCGCTCGTGCTGCATCTCTCGCGCCCGAACGATATCCGCGCCTGGCCCGCCGAGCACTGCGCGCGTCTGGTCGAGTTGTGCCGCGCTCGCGGGCAAGGCGTGCTGTGCGTGCGCGGCCCGCAGGAAGCAACGCACTTCGCCGAGCTCGACGCACGCTTTTCCGGCGATGCCGGCGTGCTGCACTGGCGTGAGCGCTCGGATCTGCGCCAGCTTGCGGCACTGCTGGAAGTCCTGAGGGATTCGGGCGCGACGTTCGTCGGGCCTGACAGCGGGCCGATCCATCTGGCGGCCGCCAGCGGACTGCGTACGCTGTGCCTCGCCGGGCCGCAGGCGCACGAGCGCACCGGCCCGCAGCCCGGTCGCTCCCTGCGGCGAGCCGGTGGTCCTGTCTGCGCTCCCTGCCTGCAGCGCGAGTGCACTCACGACAGCGGGCCGATCTGCATGCAGATCAGCCCGCAGGAAGTGCTCGCAGCCCTCGAGGATCGCGAGCGCTAGCCGCCGGAACCGCCGGACGCGGCCGGTGCGGCACCGCTGGCACCGGCACCGCTGGCATCCGGCGGCGTCTGCGCCTTGCGCAGCGCTTCCAGCCGGCTGCGCACATCGCGGTAATCCGGCCAGAAGACTTCGATCTGCGTCAGCAGGTCGAGGCGCTCGGCGTCGCTGGACGCCGAATCCGCCTTGGCGTAGAGCGAGGCCGCCAGTTCGATGTAGGCCTTGAGCGTGTCACGGCGCGTGAACACGTCCTTGTAATACTGAGCGATGTCGAGCAGTTCCTGATACTTCTCGACGGCATCGGGGTAGCGCTGATCCTTCTCGAGGGCCACTGCCACGGCATAGAGATCCTCGTGACGGCTCTCCTGAATGCGTGCACGAGCGCCTTCGAAGCGTTCCTTCTGCTTCTGCGTCAGCTGTTCCCCCCGCGCGAGATGCTCGCCGGCGCGATCGTAGTTCTTGCGCAGCAGCTCGTAGTCCGCCATCTCCAGCAGCCGTTGCGCCTCGACTTCCTTCGAGCAACGCTCCATCGCGGCCTGCGACTCCGGGTCATCGGGAGCCAGCTCCAGCGCCATGCGATATTCGTTCTTCGCGGCACCAAACAGGCCTTCGGCCTCGAGCCCCTCGGCGACGCGCAGGCGCTGACGCGCCAGCATCAGGCGCACCTGCTGCGAGCGCAGCTGCGTGCGCTCCTCATCCGGCTTGTACTTGGCGGCGTACTCAAAGCGCGAGCGGGCGCGCTCGAGCCAGTAGTCGCTCATCGCGACCACGCCCTCCTGGAAGTAGCTCTGGAACTTGCGCCCGCGGTGATCGACGGTCTTGACCGCCTCTTCCAGTGCGCCCAGCGCTACCGGATCGGCGGGAGCCAGCGCCAGGCACTGCTCGTAGGCTGCGACTGCGGCTTCGATTTCGCCGGTGGAGTGCAGTTCCAGCCCGACCTGCAGCCAGCGATCCGCCAGCTTGCGGCGCGTCTTGTCGACCCAGGAAGCCACTTCGGGCGAGTCGGGCGCGAGTTCCGAGGCCTGCTGGAACAGGCGCAGGGCCTCCACGTCGGAATCGTCCAGCGTCAGCCTCCGGCCGCGCTCGAGCAGCAGCGCCACGGTGGCGCGGCGGTGCAGGTCCTGCGCCGCGGGGTCATCCGGGCGCGCCTTGGCTTCGCGGGCCGCCAGCTGGACGGCCGCCTCGTAATCCATGTGCTTGAGGTGGTACTCGACCGACTCGGAGCGTTTTTCCGTAACCGCGCAGGCACCGACCAGCAGGGCCAGGGAAGCGAGCAGGAGAGGGTTCTGGGAGGACATGGGTTGGTCTGGACGACTCCGTGCGGAGGTTTCTTCCCCGATTCGGGGGCTGCGGGGCCAATGGTACGGCCTGCGGGAGGGCGGATGCCACCCCCGCGCGCTCAGGTCCTCATCGTCTCGTAGAGGGCCAATCCGAGACTCCCGAAGAACAGGATCGGCAGCCAGGCCGCCAGAACCGGATCCATGCGCCCGCCCAGGCCCTGGTTGCGCAGGACGAAGTCGGCGGCGAAGTAGAACACGCACAGGAGGCAGCCCTTGGCGAGCCCCTCCGCCCCCCGGCCGCGGTCGTGCCTCAGCAGGATCGGCAACCCGACCAGCAGCAGGATCAGGTTCGCCAGCGGGAAGGTCAGGTGGTACTGCAGCATGACCTGAAAGCGCGTGTCGTCCGGACTGCGGCTGGCGAGTTCGCTGGCCTCGAAAAAGGACAGGTCGAGCGGGTTGGCGCGCGCGCGGACGTAGCTCATGGCGAGCTTGGGCGTGAACTCGAAGCCATCGAGCCACTCGACCGGGCGGGTGCGCTGTTCGCCGCGCACTTCCTGCGTACGACCGTTGGAGAGCCACCAGCCGGAGCGTCCGCCACCCCGCTCGCGGAACACGGCGCGCGGAGCCGTGATGGTCGCGATGCGATTGACCGACACGAGCACGGATTCCAGCCCGCGCACCTCCGCGACGGCAGGCGAACCAGTGCGCGGCCGGAACTCGCTGAGGCGCACCAGACTGCCGCTCTTGTCGCGCACCCAGACGCCGAAATAGACCTGATCCGTGCTCT
This sequence comes from Planctomycetia bacterium, assembly GCA_005799545.1. Classification (GTDB taxonomy): domain Bacteria; phylum Planctomycetota; class UBA1135; order UBA1135; genus SYGM01. Next base: position 41,744 of record SYGM01000033.1, read on the forward strand.
GCTCCTCGAGCACGAAGCGCAGATGGTCGAGCTTGGGCCCGAGGTTCTCCACCAGACTCTCGCGCATCCAGAACATCCCGGCCGCCGCGAGCCCTGCGCCGAGGAACACCGGCATCAGCAGCCGATGCGCGCTGACGCCGGCCGCCAGTGCTGCGATGGTCTCGTTGTGCTTCAAGAGCTTCGAGACCGTGAACAGGCCCGCGACCAGCGTCACGAACGGCGCGACCTGCAGGTAGAGGAACGGAATGCTGAGCGCGTAGTAGCGCACGATCCAGCTGGAGGGAACGCGCGTTCCATCCTTCCAGGGCACCAGGTAGTCATCGAGCTTGCCTGCCAGATCCATGATCAGGAACAGTCCGACGACGATCAGGAACGCGGTCGCGTAGGAAGAGAGGAACAGCGAGCCGACGTAGCGGTCGAGCCGGCCGAAGAGCTTTAGTCCGCGCTTCATTGCGACAGCGCCTTTCGCATCAGCAGCACGCCCAGCAGCAGACCGCCCGCGACCACCGCCCAGGCACCCAGCTCCGGCGGGATCACGCTGCTGTAGGTCAGTTCCTTGCCGAGTCGCATCGAGAGCACGTAGTACAGGAGCGCGTAGCCGACGGAAATGCCCAGCGCCCCCAGCTGCGTGCCCTTGCGCAGGAGCAGCCCCGTTGCGCCGCCGAGAAACAGGAACATCAGATAGGTGCTGGCGATCGCCCAGCGCGACTGCACTACATAGCGCAGCTCATGGCGGCGCTTGCGGTCGGGAACACCGCGCGCGAGCTCCGCATGTATGTCGTCCGAGGAACGGTAGCGCAGGCGGTCGAAGTTCTCCTGCTTGTCCTGCACCAACTCGTCGAGATCGAGCCGGAAGACCGGGTTTTCGTTCTGGAAGTCCGCGTTGCCCACCACAATGCGCGCGCGCTTGAGCTGCACGAACATCAGGTTGCCTTCGAAGCGGAAATGCACGCGCTCCGCCAGCAGCCGCTGCGGCTCCTTGCCCTTGCGCGCGGGGATGTAAATGAAGGCGTCCAGAAAATCATCGCCTTCGCGACGCTCGGCGGAGAGAAAGAACTTGCCGAAGGACAGCTCGGTGGTGCCCGGCGCGATCTCCGTCAGCGCATCGCGGAAGGCGGTCTTGACGTGCTGCGTCTGGAAGCGGCGCACCTGAGGCAGGAAGTCCGCCGCGAGGTAATGGTTGAAGTAGCCCAAAGCGGCGGCAAGCACGATGCCCGGCAGAAACATGCGCGCGGGGTTCCAGCCCGCCATGCGGATCGCCGTCCACTCGTTGTCCGCAGCCAGCCGCCCGTAGGTCACGACCACCGCCAGCAGGAAGCCCAATGGCAACACGTAGGGTGCCAGTCCCGCCAGCAGGATCGGCATGAAGCGCAGCACATCGCGCGTGGGCACGCCCTGCAGCTTGCTGACGGCTGCGACAGCCACGGCGGGCAGCGCGAGCACGAACATGCCCCCCACCGCAAAGAGGAAGGACACGAGCAGTTCGCGCAGGATCGAAAGCTGAAGCTTCACCCGAAGTCCGTAGACTACGCAGCCGGGAATGGCCCCTGCCACCACGACGATGGAAGAAACCACGCTGAAGCAAAGCCGCCTGCGCTCGATCGTTCGGCGCGGTGCAGCTGTGGAGAAGCGCTGGCATCACCCCGGTCCGCTGGGACGCCTGCTCGACGGCTGGCGCGCCCGACGCGAAGCGCGTCGACTGCGCGCATTGCTCGAGCGCGGCATCCGCGTGCCGCGAGTGCTCGCGCAGCGCGGTGCGACGCTGGAGCTGGAATGGATCGAGGGCGCCCGGGACCTCGAACAAGCCTTGGCCCGGCCCGAGGCGGGACTGGCCCGCAAGCTGGGTCAGTGGCTGAACCAACTCGCCGAAGCGGGCATCGAACACGCCGACCTGCACCCGGGCAATGTACTGCTGGATGTGCGGCAGGAGCCGTGGCTGATCGACATGGCGGCGGTCCGCATCGGAGCGGCACTGCAGCGACCTCGTCGCGACCGCCAGTTGCAGCAATTCCTCAGCGGCATCGTGGAGCTGGCGGGACCGGATTTCGTGAACGAGCTGCTGCTCGCCTCGGATCCCTCCGGAGCCGCCGCTGAACACCTCGGCATGGCCCGGCTGCTGCGGCGAGCCTCTGTGCGCCGCGAGCTCGACCGCTGGCTGCGCGCCTCAAGCCGCTGCCGGACGGAGGGCCGCAATCTCGAGGCACGCCCGCTCCTGCCCGAGCCTTTCGTGCGTCTGCGCTATGAGCGCGAGAGCGAGCCTGAAATGCAGGCTTTGTGGCTATGCGCAGCCCGACTATTCGAACATGGAATTCCCAGTGCACGCCCCTTGCGCTGGCGGCGCGAGGCTCCGGCCAGCGTGGAACTGGCCCTGCCGCTGGATGCACAGGCCATGCCCGTGCGCGAAGGACTCGACCAGCTCGAACCGCGCCTGCGCGAGCGCGGGCTGCGCATCCCAGAGCACAGCGGGCTCAAGTGCGCCCGTGATGCATCCGGAGCGGTCTGGCTGATCGGGGTGCGGCAGATCGAGGATCGGGAGGGACCGGCTCCGTGGCAGTGAAGGCTCGGCGCATCTGGCGCGCCCGCCTGCTGCGCGGGCTGGAATGGACGCTCGCACGCAGCCCGGCGGCGCTGCGCGACTCCCTGCTCGACGGCGCCGCGGGCCTGGCGCGCTTCACCCGCTACGAGCAGCGGACGCTCGCCAATCTGGAGCGTGTCTACGGCACCGAGCTGGACCTCGACGCCCGCCGTCAGCTCGCCCGCGACGTGCGCCGCCATGCCGCGCTGCAGGTCGGCAACTGGCTCGAGCTGTCCCGCATCCGATCCGATCAGCGCTCCAGCGGCGAGTGGATCGAGCGCCGCGTCCGACTCGATGCCTCCTTCGAGCGGCTGGAGCGCGAGCGAAGAGCCGGACGCGGGCTGCTGATCGTGACCGCGCACCTCGGCGATTGGGAGCTGCTGTGCGCACGACTCGCCCGCGCCGGTTTTCCGGGCGCGGTGGTCGGTTACCAGCGCCGCAACGACCCGGCGAGCGCCTTCCTGCCGCGCATGCGGCGCGCCTACGGAGTGCAGACGCTCGATCAGAGCGAGCCGCCACGTCGTGCCCTGGAGATCCTCCAGCGCGGCGAAGTGCTCGGGCTGGTGACGGATCTGGCGGTGGTGCGCCTGCGCGGTGAGGTGCTGCCCTTCCTCGGCCAGCCTGCGTGGACCATCCGGGCACCGGCTGCGCTGGCGCGGGCAAGCGGACTGCCGCTGATGCCCGTGCGCTGCGTGCGGGAGCGCGGCACGGGCGATTTCGTGCTCTCGGTCGAGGAGGGGCTGGCACTCGACCCCGCGCTGCCTCCCGGAGAGCGGATTTCGGACCTCCTGCGTCGTCAGAACGAGGTTTTCGGGTGCTGGATCCGGGCCGCACCGGAGCAGTGGGCCTGGCATCAGGAGCGCTGGAAACCTGCGCCCCCTTTACCTCGCCTTGATCTAATCTTGGATCGCCCCTGACCGCTGCTCCCTAGCTTGCCCCTATGAAACAGGCCCGCATTCTGGTGGTTGATGACGAGCCGGACCTCGTCGAGCTTCTGCGCCACCACCTGCAGCGCGAACACTATGAGGTTGTCGTCGCGAATGATGGCGAGGCCGCCATGGCGGAAGCCCGCCGCCGCATCCCTGATCTGGTGGTGCTCGACCTGATGTTGCCGGGCATCGACGGGCTGGAGGTCTGCCGCCGCCTGCGGGCGGATTCGCGCACGCAGCACATCCCGATCATCATGCTGACCGCCAAGGGCGAGGAGAGCGATGCCGTGATCGGGCTGGCGCAGGGCGCGGATGACTATGTGCGCAAGCCCTTCGGGGTCAAGGAACTGCTCGCGCGCGTGGCTACGCGCCTGCGGGCTGCCGAGCTCAAGAACTCTCAGGAGGGCCCCAAGGTCCTCCGTTACGGGGACATGGTGATCGACTCGATCAAGCATGAGGTCACGCTCGGAGAGCGGCCGGTCACGCTGACGGTCACCGAATTCAAGCTTCTGCGGCATCTGGTGCTCAACAAGGGTCGGGCCTTCACGCGCAACGAGCTGCTCAACGCCGTGATGGGCGCGGACGTCTACGTGATCGACCGCAATGTCGATGTGCACGTCGCCACCCTGCGCAAGAAGCTCGGTTCTTACGGCCAGCATCTGCTCACGATCCGCGGTTTGGGGTACAAGTTCCGCGAAGCCGTTGGCGCCCCGGACTAGGGTCAGCGGCCGGCTGCGTTGAAACTCCCCCGCCATAGCGATCGCGTCCGCTGGACCCTGCTGGCACTCACTGCGATGGCGGTGAGCGCATCCGCCTTGGTGGCGCTGCTTTCGGGTTCGCTGCTCGCGGGCTGGGTCATCGGCTTGGCGATCTCCGCAGCGGTTGCGCTCCATGGCGCACGGGTCGCCAGCAAGCCGCTGGGCGATCTGGCACGCGATGCAGAACGCGTGCGATTGGCCGACTACCGCAGCACCGTGCCATCAGGGCAATTCGAGGAGAGCTTCGCCGTCACACAAGCGCTCAGCGATGCCGGCAGCGCGCTCAACGCCTCGCGCTTCCGCGAGGAAAGCAGCCGTGCGGAGTTGGGCTCGCTGCTCGGGGCCATGGCCGAGGGGGTTCTGGCGATTGATGCGCAGGAACGCGTGCTGATGATGAATGCCTCCGCGACGCGCATGGTTGGGCTCCGCGAGCCGCTTGCGGTCGGTGCGCAATGGTGGATTGAGCTGCGCTTTCCTGAGCTGGAACAGGCGCTGCGCAGGGTGCTCGCCGGTCATGAGGTGACCCCCTTCGACGCCCGCGCACCGCTGGGTGACGGCAGCCTGCTGTCGCTCGCCATCAACCCGCTGCGCATCGAGGGCGGAATCGGCGGCGCGGTGATCGTGCTCTCCGATGTCACGGCCATGCGCAGGTTGGAGCAGATGCGGATCGACTTCGTGGCCAATGTCAGTCACGAGCTTCGCACGCCGCTTTCGATCGTACTGGGTTCGCTGGAGACCATCGGCGACAGCGGCACTGACGAAGAATCCCGCAAGCGCTTCCTCGAAATCGCCGAGCGCAATGCCAGGCGTCTGCATGCGATCGTCACCGACCTGCTCGATCTTTCCACCATCGAGAGCCAGGGCGACACCATGCCCATGGAACCGCTCGATTTGGAGCGCGCGGTGCGCGCTTCCGCGGAGGCACTGCGGGGGGCGGCGCAGGCCAAGCAGGTGCGGTTGACGCTGGAAGAAAGCCTGAGAAACTCCTCCCACACGGTGCTGGGCAACGCGCAGCGGCTGGACCAGGTCTTCACGAACCTGATCGAGAACGCGATCAAGTACACGCCGGCCGAAGGTGAAGTGCGCGTGCTGGCGCTGCAGCAGGGCGAGCAGATCGTGATCGAAGTCTGCGACAGCGGCATCGGGATCCCCCGCGAACACTTGCATCGCATCTTTGAGCGATTCTATCGTGTGGACCGCTCGCGCTCACGAGAGATGGGCGGGACGGGCCTGGGGCTCTCGATCGTCAAGCATGTCGTCAAGGCGCACGGCGGTCAGGTCGAAGCTGACAGCGTCGAAGGCCAAGGCAGCACTTTCCGAGTTGAACTCCCGATCCATTCACCGCAAGCATGACCAAGCAAATCGAAGACGACCTGGCAGAGATCAACAAGCGCATCTCACATATCGGCGGGCTCGTGGAGCAGGCCCTCGACAAGTCGCTGGAAGCACTGCTGGAGCGCAACGCCCGGCTGGCGCGCGAGGTGATGAACTCGGACAAGGTGGTCGACGATCTGGAGAATGAGGTCGAGGAGCTCTGCCTCAATGTGCTGGCGCTGCGCCAACCCGTCGCCCGCGACCTGCGCGTCGTGTGCGGCATCCTCAAGATCAACTCGGATCTCGAGCGCATGGCGGACCTTGCCGTCAACATCGCCGAGCGCGCCGAGGTCCTCTCCAACGTTCCGCCGCTGCCGTTCCGGCCGGATGTCACGCGGCTCGCCGCCACCGCCAAGCGCATGCTGCGCGACAGCCTCGACAGCCTCGTGAAGCAGGATGCCGTGCTGGCCTACAGCGTGTGGAAGGCGGATGCGGAAGCCGACAAGCTGTACCGCGAGCTGATCGGCCAGGCGATCCAGTTCATGCGCGAGCACCCCGACCGCATCGGCGATGTGATGCACCTCGTGGGTGCGCTGCGCAACCTCGAGCGCCTTGCCGACCATACCACCAACATCGCCGAGGACGTGATCTTCATGGTTGGTGGCCGCATCGTGCGCCACCACATGCGCGAATTCGGAGTCGAGGCACGCCTAGAGCCGGGCTAGGACGGGGCAGCTCACCCCGCGTCAGCGGCCTTCACGCGTCACAGGCGCAGCCTCGCCGTAGACGCGCGTCAGCTCAGCCAGCGCCGCACGCAGCGCCGCACTCGAGTCATCCGCGGGCTGGGTCAGGCCGGCAAGCTGCGTGGCTTCCCGCAGACGTTCGAGAGCCTCGGGAGCGCGGCCCAATTCCAGCAGCGTCTCCCCGCTGAGCATCAGCGGCAGAATCAGAGCGCGCCGAGCCTGCTCCGGATCCGCGCCTGCCTGAGCACTTTCCTGCGAGAAAGCCTGACGCGCCGCCTGTACGGCGCGCCCCGCTTCCGCGAGCCCCTCGGCCCGCAGACCGCGTCGGATGGAACGCCGCGCCTCCCGCAGTTGCGCATCGGCGATGCGCAAAGCCCACACCGGGCGTTGCGGCGCCGCCTCATCGAGCTGCCGTAGCAGTTCGAGCGCGTCAACGGGACTCGGACCGCTGGCGCGCCACTCCATGCATTGATCGACCAGATCGACCGTTTCGCGCTCCAATCCGTCGCGCGCCTCCTCGATGCGGGCATCACGCCGCACCGCCGCCAGCAACTGCCCCGCCGCCTGCACGCGCTGATCCGCGATCAGGTGCGCGAATCCCATCCCCAGCAGCACGCGGGCCTGCTGCTCGCGTGCGCCGAGCGCCAGAGCCTCTGCACCCTGCTCCGCGTAGAGCTCTTCCGCACGCGTGTAGTGGTTGAGTGCCTGCGCGTAGGTCTGCAACGCTGCCTGCGGAGCCTCGCGCCGGCGCCAATCCTCGGCTTCGAATACGCGCGCACTGCCCGCATACCACGCGCAGGCCGCGGACAGGGGCCGACGCGCGGCAACATCCGCATACACATCACCGAGCTGCCGCAATTGACCGGCGCGCCAGTGGGAGCGCAGACAGCCGTCGCGAATGACAGTGCTTTCCGGCAGGCGCCAGAGCGCATGCAGCCACCACGCGCGCGCGATGCCATGCTGGCCGAGAGCTTCGTGAAACGAAGCCAGCGCGGCGCAGTCGCTCTCACCGGCATGAGCGGAGAGCACCAGCAGAGCGAGTGCATCCGCGCCGCGCAGGATGCCGCCGAGCTCCTCGAGCGCATCCGCGGGTGCGGCGCGCCGCGCGAGATTGCGAGCGGCGCCGTCACCGACCCAGCGCAGGCTCTCGCGCAGATTCCATGACGCATCGAGCTCGCCGCGCAGCCGGCGCGTGGTCGCAGCCGCTTCTTCTCCCGGGCGCGCGTCCCAGGCGGGCATGCGGCCCTGCAGCTCAAGCACACGGCAGGCGACCTGCTCCTGCTCCGCGAACTCCGACAGTCGGTAATGCGCTTCGCACAAGGCCAGCAGCGGCTCGCTGCGGGGCGCGCCCGCCTGCACGGAGCGCAGCAGCCAGGTGCGCGCATCCTCCAGGAGAAAGGCAAGCTCGCGCGTCGAACCTGCGGCGAGGCGCGCGCGCGCCAGCTCCAGCGCCGCACGACCGTACTCGAACTGCGCCGAGGCATCGTTCTCGGACTGTCGCAGCCGCTCTTCGGCGCGGACCAGATTTTCTTCCAGCTGAGGCATCGCGCCGGTGCTGCGCGCATCCGACTGCGGGGCATCGACGGGCAGTGCCTGCGCCAGCTGCCAGGCCCGACGCGCATCCAATGGCCCGCCCGCTTCCGCAAGCCGCGCCTCCAGGGCGGAGAGTTCTCCGGCCGCGAGCACGCGCCGCAGCGCGCGACGCGCGAGCTCGCGCTCCTCGGGACGGCCGACCACGGCTTCCGCCAGCAACTGCGTGCGCGTGAAGGGCTCCTGTGGCGCGCACTCCGCGAGGCCCAGCAGATGGCGCGCCCGCCCTCCGCGGGTATCCACAGCGCCGAGAGCTGCGGGACTGACGAGGGCCAATCGCTCACGAAGGAAGCGCGCATGGGCCTGCGCATGCCCTTTTTCCAGGGCCGCCTTGCCGAGCTGGGTTGAAAACTCCGGCGCAGCGCTCTCCGCGCGCACTGCAAGCGCGAAGAAAGCCTCCGGATCCGCGCTCGGTGCTTCCATGAGCTGCTGCAGCGCGCGCTCGGGCTGAAGGGTAGCGCGCAATTGCTCCTCATGAGCGGAACGACCGCGCTGCGTGCGCGCCGCTGGCCCCAACCCCGCGGGTTCCAGCGCCGCCGGCCGGCCCGTCCGCCCCGTCGACTGCACAGCCGCGTCTCGCAGGGCCTTGTCGAGCTCCTCCAGATCGAACAGCAGGTACAGATCGAAGCTCTTCGTGCCGTCCGCCTGAATCACGGCGTGGCGCGGCGAGACGCGCGGCTCCGCCAGATAGCGCCCGAAGATCTCAGGCTCGAGCGCGATGTGCTCGGCGCAGGTCACCTCACCCAGCCGCGGGCAGGGCACGCGCACTCCGTTGGCATCGTGATCCACCAGACTGTGGCGAAACACGGAACCGACGACGCAGACGAAGCTGCGTGTCCAACGCACGAATTCCGGATCGCGATAGCGCTCGCGCACGATGCGCTCGCTCGCGGACTCGCCATCCATGTTGAGCGCGACAAGCAGCGGACGTCCGCTGGACTTGGAGAGGGCCAGCGCATCATCCAGCGAACGCTGCCAGTGGATCTGCCGCGCCGCCTCGCTGGACTCAGCCCGCGGGCCGGGCGGCGTCGGCGGCGGCTGGATCGAGGAGCAATTGGTCAGGAGCAGCGCCAGCAGGGCCAGTAGAAGCGTGCGAAGCATCGGTGACATGAGTTCGACTCAGCGCGGCTGAAGATATTCGGTGCCGCCACCATAGTTCTGCGTCCAGTACGGGCCACTCAGGCCGGCCGCGAATTCCCGCGCCGTCGGCGAAAGGATCTGGCAATGGTGCCCGCTGGAGTGGGTCCAGCCGACGTGCGCACCTTCGGGACCGGAATCCCCCATGTGCACGTTTTCGCCGGCGCCCTGCAGGTAGCCTTGAGCCTTCATGCGGTCGAAAGGCGTGCGCAGAGCTGGATCATCCTGGAAGTGCCCGAACTTGCCGGTGGTCGACATCCAGCGGGAATGCTCACGCGCTGCGATCTGCAGCTTCGGATTCCAGGCCAGCAGGTGACGGCCGAGCATCTGACGGTATTCGTTCGTGATGCGCAGCTGCTCGCGCTCCTCGTTGCCGATCAAAGGCTTCAGATCGCCGGAAAGCCGGGCGTTGTGTTCCGCCACCTGCCGATCCTGCGCGCGCTGGCGCGCCTCGGTTGCACTGCGCGCGAAATTGCTCAGCGTCCAGTCAGCGGCCTCAGGATCCAGCCAGCGCACGCACTCGGGCAGACGCTCATCGAGCGCCAGCTTCGCTAGCGAGGGATCCGCCTGCAGCTGCTGCAGCTCGCGCAAGGCGGCGCGCGCCGCAGCCGAGGGCTTCAGCCGCCGCGAGCTCTTCCAGGCACGGCGCACCTCCGTCACGCGGCGATCGACTTCCTGCTGCACGGCGGGAAACAGGCGCGCCTTCTCCGGCGGGCATTCCGGCGGCTGGAAGGGATAGAAGTACTTCTCCTCGTCGAAGATCAGACCCAACGCTTCGCTGCGCAGCTTCTCAAGAGCCAGATACTGCTGGTCGAGCGCGAGCAGCGGATCGAGGAAGGCCTTCTCGAGAAGCGGCTGCTGCGCGCGCTGAAAGGACTGCAGGGCCGCATCCCCGGCCGGAGGCGGAGGCGGCGGCAGATCGGAAGCCGCCTGCCAGCGTCCCTGCACATACACGTAGCCCGCCTTGGGCAGCGGCTCCCCGCGTGCGCGCGCCAGCGTTGCCCAGACGGCTGCCTTGCCAAGCTCGCCGCGCTCCAGGCATTCCGCGAGATCGCTGAACGCCTGCGCACGTTCGCGCACATTGCCGCGCTCCAGGCGCTCGTGGATCAATCCCTGCCGGGCGCTGCGCGAGAGCTTGGCCTGGGTGAAAGCCTTGGCGATGCGATCCAGGGGCAGCTCCTGCCAGCGCAGCCGCTTTTCCTCGAGGACTCCCCCCTGCTCATCGAGCGCGGACAGCCCCAGCCCCGCGAAGAGTGCAGGCTGGCGCGAACAGGCCTCGATCAACTCCCGGCGCAGCTGCAGTCTCCGCTCCAGCGCGCTCATGCGTTCTCCGAGCGCTTCGCGATCCTCACCCGGAGTGAGCTCGCCGAACACGCGCACCCAGACGGCGGCTGCTTCACGCAGCTCGCCGCGCTGCTCCAGCGTCTGCGCCTGCGTGCGCAGCGCATCGAGTTCCTCCCCACCGAAGCAGGACAGCAATGCCAGCAGCAGCGCGATCATGTGACCTGCATCGGCGCCGGCAGCTCCGAGGGGGTGACCTCTTCGCGCGCGAAGACGGCCGCACGGCGCATCACGTTCTCCAGCTCGC
>SYGM01000034.1 GCA_005799545.1 Planctomycetia bacterium
CGAGCTGCCAGACTGCTCCACCCCGCGGTGTTGTGCCGACAGGATAGTGCCCCCCCGGTTCGGTTTCAAGCCTGCAAACGCAGATCCGTGCAAACCCAAAATCTCCACCACCGCCTCCACGAGCTCCGGAGTGCTGCGCGTGGCGTCCAGATGCAGGTCCGCCTGGCTCAGGTACGCGCCGCGGCGACGCTCCGCCAGCGCGGCGAGCTCGGCGAGCGGATCGCTGCCGCCGAGCAGCGGCGGGCGCAGCGTCGGATCCTGCCGCAGCCGCTCGGCGAGGCACTCGACCGGCGCATCGAGCCAGATGCCGGTGGCGAGCCCTGCGAGCGCGCGCCGATTGTCCTCGCGCTCCAGCACGCCCCCCCCGCAGGCGAGCACCCACGGGCCGGGCCGCTCCAGTACGCGGAGCAGCACGCGCGCTTCCAGTTCGCGAAAGGCCGGCTTTCCCAGTTGCTGCAGCAGCTCACCGGCGCTGCGCGGAGCTTCCGGCCAGTCGCGGCTCGCCTGCTCGAGTTCGATCTCGCGATCCAGATCGATCGCAGGCCAGCCCAGACGTTGGGCGAGAGCGCGCGCGAGCGTGCTCTTGCCGCTGCCGCGCAGACCGATGAGCGCGAGGCGTTCGGGCACTTGTGGCGGGAGCGGCCGTCCTGCGTTGCCTGCCAGCGTCCGCTCCAGCGCGCCATCCAGCGCGCGCTCGAGCTCCGCGCGCACCCGCTGCGGTGCGAGTTGGCGCTCGCTCGCGCGCTCCAGTGCGCTGCCAAGACCGCTGAAGAGCTCCCACTGCGCCTGCGCTTGCGCAAGGAACCACTCGCGCCCGTCGCGGTGACGGGCTCCGCGCCGCCGCGCCTGATCGCAGAGCAGCGTGTTCTGCGGGCGATAGATCGCATCGAGGATCCAGGCGCCGGGCTGGATTTCGTGCTCTTCCACGGCGGAGAGCCCGGGTGCAGCGAGCGAACCCAGCGGCGTCGTTTGCACCAGCGCGGCATAGCGCGCAGTGCCGAGCGCCTCGCGCGGCAGGAGCTCGGCGTCGAAGCGCTGCGCCAACGCCTGTGCCGCGGGTAGATTGCGCGCGCACACCGCGCGCTCGATTTCGAGCTCTTCCAGCGCGGCCAGCGCGGCGCGCGCCGCTCCGCCCGAGCCCAGCACGACGACGCGAGCGTGTGTCGGCTCCTGCAGATCCGCGCACGATTGCAGCAGCGCGCGCACGCCGCGCACATCGGTGTTGTCGCCGTAGCGACACTCCCCCGCCGGAGCAAACAGCAGCGTGTTGACAGCCTGCGTGCGCCGCGCCGCGCTCGAGTGCTCGCGCGCGCAGGCATAGGCCGCCTGCTTGAATGGCGCCGTGACGGACAAGCCCGCCAGCGGCAGACGCGCACGCTGTGCCGCGCTCAGAAAACCCTCCAGCGAACGCGCCTCGAAGGCGGCGTAGTGCGCCGGCACCTCCAGCGCTTCCAGCAGCGGCGCGAACAGCTGCGGCGAGAGCGAATGCCGCGCGGGATTGCCGATCACGCCCAGACAATAGGCCGGGCCCCGCTCGCTCTGGCGCGGGCACTGATCGGCCGGATACTGCCCCGGCGCGGTCGCTGCACCGCCCGCCACCGTGCTCGGCAGCGCACAATAGGTCAGCTCGGAGCCATAGCGCCCGGCCCACACGCGCGTGAAGCGTCCGGGCTCGCCCGAGGCGAAGCCGATCCGCGGTCCCAAAGCGAGCTCGAGTGCCGCGAGCAGCGCCAGACCATCCTCCGCGCACTCGGCGTGCGGCACGAGCTTGATCCAATCGCGCTCGCCGGCTTGGGCGCGCAGTCGCGCGAACTCGTCGCTGAGCTCTTCGACGCTGCCCGCCGCGCAGTGCCGCGACACGATGCGGCGCGAGCCCGTGCTCTCACCTCCCAGTGCTTCCGCCCGTTCCAGCGGCACATCGATCGCATCGGCGCCGGCCGCAACGGCGGCGCGCATGCACTCGGCCCACAAGAGGGCGCTGCCGCGCCAGGCGCCGAAGGCCTCCGGTCCGTGGATCGCGACGATGCGCGGGCGCGTCAGCCTCCGAAAGCATTCGGTGAGAAAGCGCTCCACTTCGCGCGCCGGGACGGCTTCCTCGGCAAGCCACTGATCAAGGCGCAGCTCCACCCACTCGGCATGGCGCTCGATCGCGGGCAACTGCGCCAAGAGCTCCGAGTGCGGTCCGATCTGAAACGAGACGATGCGCTTCATGGCACGTTCACGTGTGGCGGACACGCGCGAGCACGCGAGCGATGCGCTGCTTTTCGGCGCGCGTGGCGGGCGAGAGTTCGAGCAGCACCTCGGCGAGAGCGCGGTACAGCGAGCGATGGCGCGATCCGAGTCGCCGCCAATGGCGCTCCACCGTCGCGGCATCACCGCGCGCGATCGGGCCGGTCTGCGCCTGTGCCGGAGTGCAGCGCGCCAGATTGTGCGCCACGGATTCCAGCAGGGCCGCGTACGCACGGCCCTGCACGCCCGCAGCCTGCATGTGGGACGTTGCCGCCGCGAACAGTGCCAGCGCGCCGTTCGCCACGAGGCTCGCGGCGAGGTGGTAGTCGGCTTCGTGCCCCGCAGAAAGCTCGCAGTACTGACCGCCGAGCGCCTTCACGAGGCGCTTGGCATGGCGGCGGGCGAGCGCTGACGATGGCGCCGAGTATTGGGCCACGTAGTGCGCCGGCAGACCGTTTTTCAAAGCGGCTTTCGCGGCGGTTTTTAGGGCGTTTTTTTTGGGGGCAGTGCCGGCAACCGGCACTGCTCTCTGCGGGCTTACTTTGGGCAGCGAAAGCAAGGGATGCAGCTTGCCGATGGCGAGACCTTGGCGCTCCAGCGGCTGCAGCACGGAGACGGGCGTGGCGCCCGAGACATGCAGCACCACCAGCGTGCGGACAGGGTCCGAATCGCGCGCGGCCCGTGCCAGTTCCTCGATCACCTCCGCCAGAGCCTCATCGCGCACGCAGACCAGCAGCACATCGCTCTTCGCCAGAAGCTCTGCAAACGTGGGGCACCATGCTCCCAGAGCGCGCGCGCGAGCGGAGCGACGGGCCCAGATGTGCACGCGCGCGCCGGCGCCAGACAGACCAAGGGCGAAATGGCGCGCGACAGCCCCGCTGCCGACAATGCCGACACGCAGACTTGCGGGCCTCACCGGGCGCGCACGGGTGGATCGCTCTGGCTGCCGACGCATGCCGCGAGTATAGACGCACGCGAGGGCAAGTGAGGCTCAGAGTCCTCTGTGTACCGGGGGATTCCCCCTAACGCTCCGCTTCGGGCGGGTATTCCTCGAGATAGTCGTAGTCCAGATCGTCGAAGCTCTGCGCGACATAGCCCTCCTGCTTCGAGCGCTCTAGCTCGGCGTAGTACGCCTGGAGGATCTGATGCTGCACGAAGTCGCGCGCTTCCTGATTGATCGGGTGTGCGATATCCGCGTACAGGCGCGGGCGGCCGCGTTCATCCAGATCGCCGCGATCCGAGCGCAGTCGCGCGCCGCAGTCGTTGCAGTAGCGTGCGCGGATGTGGTTCTTCGCCGCGCAGGAGGGGCAGCGGTCGCACAGCTTGCGGCTGGGCATCGCCACGAACAGCCCGCGTCCGCCCTCGATGATCTTGATGTCGCGCACGACGAGGCAGTTGTCGATCGTGATGCTGGCAAAGCCCCTCAGCTTGTCGCGGGAGTTGAAGAGCAGCTTGATGCGAGTCTCGGTGAGTTGCATGGCAGGGTGCGAAGCTGATTCCGTGCAAAGCCCCGCCCCCGGGTCAGGAAATTGTCCAAGTTCTTGCGCCGGCACCCTGCGGACGGGTCAGCATGGCCGCGCGCGGCACCAGCCCGCGCGCGGTGAGCTCCGCAACGAGCCGCGCGAGCTCCTCTTCGGCCACGGCACGGCTCTCGTGCAGGGTGAAAAAGGCCGATCCTGAGCCCGAAAGCCGCCAATGGTTCGCTCCCGACCGATCCAGAGCCGCGCGCCAGGCAACCAGCTCGGGTACGGCGGCAAGCGCTGCCGCTTCCAGATCGTTGACGAGTGCGGCGCGGGCTTGCGCGAGCGGTCGTTCGAACCACTCGGATGCGCCCCTTTGCGGCACGGGCCCCGGCGAGAGCTGCCGCACGGCGCGGTAGACCGGCCCGGTCGGACAGGCGACCGTCGGCACGAGGATTGCGACATGCCGCGCTGTCCGGCGCGTCTCGTCCGGCAGCGGCACTTGCGCGACCTCATCTCCGCGAGCGGTGCAGTGCGCCAGCCCGCTTTCTTGCGCCAGCGCAAAGAAGACGCAGTCCGATCCCAGCGTCGCCAGCTCGGCCCGGGCCAGCGCGAGCGGGCTGTTCAAGCCCAGCAGGCGTTCGGCGCCGAGCCAGGCGGCGGCGGCATCGGCGCTGCCCGCACCCAGGCCCGCCTGCGAAGGCACGGCCTTCTCGAGCTGGATGGCGATGCCGTAAGGCGCGCGCGCGCGCGCGAGCACCAGCTCCGCGGCGCGCCACGCGAGGTTGCGCGCATCGGCGGGAATGTCCGCGCTCGCAAAGCGACCGTGCACGGAGAGGCTCACGCCCGGCTCTGCGCGGCGGCGCAGGATCAGCGTGTCGCCCCATTCGAGCGCCAGCATCCAGGTGTCGAGCTCGTGGTAGCCATCCGCACGGCGGGCGAGCAGGCGCAGCGCGAGGTTGACCTTGGCGGGAGCAAAAGCTCCCACGGCATGCGCGGCGGCCTGCGGACCTGAAGGCGCGCTCACAAGCCCCCGTCGGGGCTCGAGAGCACCCAGTTGTCGATCAGGCGCACGCTGCCGAGCTTGACGGCGATCAGAGCGACGGCATTCGCCAGCTCGCCCTTGGGTTCCTCCGGCGTCCAAACTTCCGGATCACGCACGGTGGCGTACTGGATCTCGAGCTGCTCCTTCGAGAGCGCGCCGCGCAGGAACGCACCCAGCGTGCCCGCATCACGCACGCCGCTTGCGTACAGAGCGTGCGCCCCGCGCAGTGACGCGTGGATGGCGAGCGCGCGCCGGCGCTCGTCAGGTTTGAGGAACACATTGCGCGAGCTCATCGCGAGCCCTTCCTGCTCGCGCACGGTCGGCGCCACGCAGATCCGCGGAGCGCCGCGGCGCCGCGCAAGATCGCGCACCACCAGCGTCTGCTGGAAGTCCTTCTGGCCGAACGTGGCCTCGTGCGGCTCGACGATCTCGAACAGGCGCTCGACGATCGTCGCCACGCCCTCGAAGTGCCCCGGACGCAGCGCGCCCTCGAGCCCCTGCGCGCAGGGACCCGGATCGATTCGGCGCACGCCGCCCTGCGCGGGCGGGAAGAACTGCTCCAGCGTGCCGGTGAACGCCAGGCTCGCGCCCGCGGATTCGAGCAGGCGCGTGTCGTTGGAGAAATCGCGCGGATAGCGCTCGAGATCGCGCGGATCGTCGAACTGCAGCGGGTTGACGAAGATGCTGACCACCACGCGATCGGCGTTCTGCCGCGCGCGGCGCACGAGCGCCAGATGGCCCTCGTGCAAGGCGCCCATGGTGGGCACGAAGCCGATGCGCAGACCCTGCGCGCGCCATTGCGCGAGGACCGGCTGCGCGGCTTGGGGCGAGGAGCAGGCGATCAGCGCGCCTGCGCCTCTGGGAGTTGCGCTGGCGCGCAATTGCGCCACGCGCGCGGCCACCGTTTGTCCGCTGAGCGGCAGGATGCGCTCGGGCGCGAGCTCCAGCAGCGGCTCGAGCACGAACAGCCGCTCTTCGGAGCGCGGATGCGGCAGCTCGAGCCCCGCTTCCACGCAGCGCAGCTCGCCGAAGTGAATCAGATCGAGATCCAGCGTGCGCGGGCCGTTGGGAACGCTGCGCTCGCGGCCGAAGCACAGCTCGATCGCCTGCAGCGCGCGCAGCAGCTCGTGCGCGCTCAGGCTCGTGCGGCCGAGCAGCACGCCGTTGAGGTAGCGCGGCTGCTCGGGCGGTCCGCCGACGGGCTCGGTCTCGTGCCAGCGCGACACCGCGCCGACCTCAAAACCCGGCAGCGCGCGCAGGGCGTTCAGCGCGGCCTCCAGCGTGGCGCGGCGCTCGCCGAGGTTGGCGCCCAGCGCGATCGTGACCGGTTGCAGGCTCATCCCTTTGCGGCTCATCCCTTCCAGATCTGTCAGGGCGTCGCGGCCGGGCGCGAACGGCGCAGCAGCGCCAGCAGCAGCGCCACCAGCACATAGGACTGGAACACGGTGAACAGCGCCAGCACGGGTGCCGTGTACAGCGCGAAGACCGCCACCACGATGCCCACCAGGCTGAGGAACTGGCTGCGGCCCGAGAGGTAGCTCGTCATGTGCACGAAGCGCACGCGGCTGACCATCAGCAGGCCGAGGATCGGCAGCGACAGCGCGATCGCGGGCATGAACCAGAACAGGAACGGACTCTGATCGATGCCGGGGAAGCGCTCGAGCAGCGCGCCGACGGGCGTCTTCGTGCCGTCGGAAAACTCGATGCGGGGGTGACGCAGCGTGAGGTAGAGCAGCATCGTCGTCACCAGCGTGCCCGCGGCACCCGGCGAGGGCAGTCCCTTGAAGTACTGGTGCGCGCTCTCATCCGGCTCGTTCTCGAGGTTGAAGCGCGCCAGCCGCAGGATCGCCATGATGCTGTAGATCGCCGCCGCCACGAAGTGCAGGCGCGCGTTGACCTCGTAGCCCAGCGCGGGGCCTTCGTGCTCGATCAGGACCTTGGCGATCACGGCGGGCGCCACCCCGAAGGTCAGCATGTCGCTGAAGGAGTCGAGCTGGGCGCCGAACTCGCTCTGGGCCCCCACCATGCGCGCCACCTTCCCGTCGAAGGCGTCGAAGAGCATGCCGGCGAAGATCAGCCAGCAGGCCGTCGAGAGCTTGGAGTAGAACAGCTCGCCGTCACCCTGCGACAGGACCAGCGCGTCGATGGCCTTGGCGATCGCCAGCAGGCCGCAGAAGGCGTTGCCCAGCGTCAGGAGGTTGGGGAGCAGGTGGACCTTGCGCACGATTGTGGTTCAGTGACCGGGGGGTGGTTCCGATTGCCCGGGGTGATTCCGGAAAGCGGGCCCCTCAAGGTAGCGGCTTTTCCTCTTTCCTCCTACCTGCGGCGCTTCCTAAGCTCGCGGGCGATGAGCGCCATCGTCCACATCCACGCGCGCGAAATCCTCGAGTCGCGCGGCAACCCGACCCTGGAAGCCGAAGTGACCCTCGAAAGCGGGGCCCGTGGCCGCGCCGCCGTGCCCTCGGGTGCCTCGACCGGCATCTACGAGGCCCACGAGCTGCGCGACGGCGGAACGCGCTACGGCGGCAAGGGCGTGCTCCAGGCGGTCGGACACATCAACGGCGAGATCACCAGCGAGTTGCTCGGTCAGGAGGGCCTCGACCAGGCCGCGATCGACCGCCAGCTGATCGAGCTCGACGGCACACCGATGAAAAAGCGCCTGGGCGCCAACGCGATTCTGGGCGTTTCGCTGGCGCTCGCCAAGGCGGGCGCGGAGGAGACCGGCGTGCCGCTCTACCGCTACATCGGCGGCGCCGCGGCGCGCATCCTGCCCGTGCC
>SYGM01000035.1 GCA_005799545.1 Planctomycetia bacterium
CCGGAGGCGCCGGATTCATCGGATCGCATGTCGGCGAGGCACTGCTCGCGCGCGGCGACTCGCTGACGGTGCTCGACAACTTCAATCGTTTCTACGATCCGGCGATCAAGCGCTCGAATATTTCGCTGCTCAAGGGCGCCCAGCTGATCGAAGGCGACATCCGCGATCAGGGGCTGGTGGGGGAGCTGTTCGCCTCGCAGCGCTTCGACGGCGTGGTGCACCTCGCAGCCATGGCCGGCGTGCGGCCTTCGCTGCTCGATCCGCTGCTGTACGAGGATGTCAACGTGCGCGGCTCGCTGATCCTCCTGGAAGCGGCGCGGCGTCAGCCCGGGCTGCGTTTCGTGTTCGCGAGCTCTTCGAGCGTTTACGGAGCGAACGAGCGTGTGCCGTTCTCCGAGACCGATGACATCCACCGGCCGGTTTCGCCGTACGCGGCCACCAAGCGCGCGGGCGAGCTGCACGGTTACACCTATCACCACCTCTACGGCATCCCGTTCACGGGCCTGCGCTTCTTCACGGTCTACGGCGAGCGCCAGCGGCCGGAGATGGCGATCCACAAGTTCGTGAAGGCTGCCTTCGAGGGCACGCCCGTGCCCTTCTACGGCGACGGATCGACGCGTCGCGACTACACATACATCGCCGACATCGTCGACGGTGTTGTGCGCGCGCTGGATCGTTGCGCGGGCTACGAGCTCTACAATCTGGGTGAGTCCCAGACCATCAGTCTGGCGGAGCTGGTCGCGGCGATCGAGCTCGCCACGGGCCGGAAAATGCTTCTGGATCGCCAACCGATGCAGCCGGGGGATGTGCTCGTGACCTACGCGGATGTCTCCAAGGCGCGCCAAAAACTCGGCTACGAGCCCCGGACGGCTCTGGCGGAGGGCCTCAGGCGCTTCGTGGCATGGTACCGGGCCGCCCGCGGCCTGCCGCGCTAGGAGTTTCGATTGATGCCTTGGCCCGTCTTGGGCTATCCTCCCCGCACCCGCCAAGGAGGCTCAACCCGCCTGCGGGAACCGGCCGATAACCCGCCTTCACCAGTCGCCATCCATCGGTAGCAAAGCAAAGATCCCCATGAAAGGCTGCATTCTCGCCGGCGGGCTCGGTACCCGGCTCTTCCCCCTCACCAAGATCACGAACAAGCACCTGCTGCCGGTCTATGACCGGCCGATGATCTACTACCCGATCGAGTGCCTCGTGAACGCCGGCATCGACGACATCATGATCGTCACGGGCGGTCGCAAGTCAGGGGACTTCCTGTCGCTGCTGGGCAACGGCAAGGACTTCGGCCTGAAGCACCTCAACTATACCTATCAGGAAGGTGAGGGCGGCATCGCTGCGGCGCTGGCCCTGTGCGAGCACTGGGCGCAGGGCAGCCCGATCGCCGTGGTGCTGGGCGACAACATCATCGAGAAGAACATCAAGCGTCAGGTCGCCAACTTCCGCGAGCAGAAGAAGGGCGGCAAGATCCTGCTGAAGCAGGTGCCCGACCCGGAGCGCTTCGGCGTCGCGACGCTGCAGGGCGACAAGGTCGTGCGCATCGTCGAGAAGCCCAAGAACCCCGAGTCCAACATGGCCGTGATCGGCATCTACATGTACGACAGCCGCGTGTGGGAGATCATCAAGACGCTCAAGCCCTCGGGCCGCGGCGAGCTGGAGATCACCGACGTCAACAACTGGTACATCCAGGACGGCAGCCTCACGGCCGAGGTGCTCGACGGCTGGTGGACGGATGCGGGAACGTTCAAGTCGCTGCATCAGGCCGCCTGCCTGGTGGCGCAGGGCGGAGCCAACCGCCTCGACTGAGCGGGCGGAGCTTGTGATGGAACGCGTTCTGGTCACCGGCGCGGCAGGCATGCTCGGCAGCGAAGTGCTGCGCTGCGCGCCCGCAGGCGTGCGAGCGATCGGAACCGATCTGCGGCCGGGTGAACCGGGTGGAACGCAGTCGGGCTGCGATGCGCCCGGCTTCGACCTCGCGGATGCGTCCGCGGTCGAGCGGCTGTTCGCGCAGCACGGCCCTTTCGCCGGAGTGATTCACTGCGCCGCATGGACGGCCGTGGATCTGGCCGAGGAGAAGGAAGCCGAGGCCGCGCGCGCCAACGAGACCGCCTGCAGCGTGCTCGCCAGGGCCTGCGCCAAGGCCGGCATTCCGCTCGTCGTGGTCAGCACCGACTTCGTCTTCGACGGCAACGGCACGCGGCCCTACCGCGAGGAGGATCCGGTTCAGCCGCTCTGTGCCTACGGGCGCACCAAGCTGGCGGGGGAGCGCGCCGCACTGCGCGAGCATCCCGGCGGTGCGCGCATCGTGCGCACACAGTGGCTCTACGGGCCGCGCGGCAAGCACTTCCCCGGCACGATTCATCAGCTGGCGTCGACGCGCGACGAGCTGAAGGTGGTCACGGATCAGCTCGGCTGTCCCACGACGACGCTCGAGCTTGCTCCCG
This sequence comes from Planctomycetia bacterium, assembly GCA_005799545.1. Lineage (GTDB taxonomy): Bacteria > Planctomycetota > UBA1135 > UBA1135 > SYGM01. The sequence goes on from SYGM01000035.1 coordinate 2,442, forward strand.
CACTGTGGGATGTGCTTGCGAAGGGCGCTTCGGGCATCTACCACGCTGCCTGCGAGGGCGTCGTCAGCTGGAATGAGCTCGCGCGCGCCACACTCGAGCTCTCCGGCAACACGCGCACGCGCGTGATGCCCTGCAGCAGCGCGGAATTCCCGCGCCCGGCCCGGCGTCCGGCCTACAGCGCGCTGGATTGCTCCAAGCTCGCCCGGCTGCGCGGGCGCACGCTCAAGCCCTGGCGCGAGGCGCTGGCCGATTTCCTGAAAGCCCATCCACTATGACCAAGACCTGCCTTGTCACCGGCGGCGCCGGATTCATAGGCTCCTCAATCCATTTCTTTGTGAATGCATTTTCTTCAGGGCAAGCAATTTTTAAACCTTGGCGGTGCTCTAGTGTGGCAATAAAGTGGCTGGCCTCTAGTAGTGATTCGTGCGTGCCAGTATCAAGCCAAGC
>SYGM01000036.1 GCA_005799545.1 Planctomycetia bacterium
AGCCTGCCCTTCCTCGAGGCCGTGCGCCAGTTCGCGCTGGAGAAGCCGCTGGGCGACTGCCTGTTTGTGCACCTGACGCTGCTGCCCTACCTGCGCGCGTCCGGCGAGATGAAGACCAAGCCCACGCAGCAGTCCGTCGGCAAGCTGCGCGAGATCGGCATCATGCCCGACATCCTGATCTGCCGCACCGAGCAGCCGATGACGCGCGACATGGCGCAGAAGATCTCGCTGTTCTGCAATGTGCGCCCGGAGGCGGTGATCGAGGAGCGCGATGTGGACTTCTCGATCTACGAGGTGCCCACCAACCTGGTCGCGGCGGGCCTCGATCGGCTGATCTGCGAGCGGCTGCGTTTCCCCTTCGAGAAGCCCACGCCCTTCGATGACTGGCGCGCCATGCTGGAGGACATCCGCGTCACCAAGGATGTCGTCGAGATCGCCATCGTCGGCAAGTACATCGAGCTGCACGACGCCTACAAGTCGATCTACGAGTCGCTGAGCCATGCCGGCATCGCCAACCACTGCAAGGTGCAGCTGCGCAAGGTCAGCGCCGAGGATGTGCACGACAAGGGCACTGCGCTGCTGGAGGGCGCGCATGCCGTGCTGGTGCCCGGCGGCTTCGGAGAGCGCGGCGTCGAAGGCAAGATCGACGCGATCCGCTGGGCCCGCGAGAACGGCATCCCGTTCTTCGGAATCTGTCTCGGCATGCAGTGCGCGGTGATCGAGTACGCCCGCCATGCGCTCGGGCTGGAAGGGGCCCACACTCTGGAACACTCGCCTCACACGCCGCATCCGGTGATCAATCTGATGGAAGAACAGAAGGCGCTGGTCGACAAGGGCGGCAACATGCGACTGGGCTCGTACGACTGCACGCTGACGCGCGGCAGCCTCGCCCACAAGCTCTACGGCGAGCTGGAGATCCGCGAGCGCCACCGCCACCGCTACGAGTTCCACAACGCCTACCGCACGCGCTTCGAGGCCTCGTCGATGCGCCTGTCGGGCGTCAACCCGCAGCGCGGACTGGTGGAGATCGTCGAGATCCCCGAGCACCCCTTCTTCATCGGCGTGCAGTTCCACCCCGAGTTCAAGAGCAGCCCGCTGACTCCTCATCCGATCTTCAGGGGCTTCGTCGCCGCCGCGCTGCAGTGCGCGAAGAACGGCGGCCGCGGCCGCCTGCTAGCGAAGGAGCGCGCCTGATGTCCGGCGTGCAGCGCGCGGGCGATCTGCCCCTGCCGGGCGGCAACTTCCGGCTGTTCATCACCAGGCTCTCGTTCCAGTCGATGATGTCGCTGGGCATGATCGAGAACCCCATCACGCGCGAACGCTCGGTCAACCTCGAGAGCGCGCGCATGCTGATCAGTGACCTGCAGATGCTGCAGGAAAAGACGCGCGGCAACCTCGATGAGGATGAGCTGGGCCATCTGGAGAAGATCCTCAGCGATCTGGAATACGCGCTCGAGCGCGTCGAGGAAACGCAGGGCGTCGCGGACGAGAGCTAGCGCTCCGATTCGCTGCAGGACCGCACCTCGACGGCGTGCACGATCACGCGCTCCCGGGCGTCGATCGGCTGGATCAGCAGATCCCCCGGTGGTGCCTCCGTCGGAATCAACAGGCACAGGTCCTGCCGCCCGGCTTCGACCGGCACGATCAGGCGGCGTACTTTCTGGTACTTGGGATCCTCGCGCGTCTGGAACCAGACGTACAAGTTGCCCGCGACGGGGGAACTCAACTCGACACGCAGCGCGGGGAAGCAGCCGGCGGCCAATTGCGGCAGCGGGTAGTAGAACTTGTCCTTGCCCACGGCGCAGTCGATCGCGATGTCGGAGCCCTCGGCGACCAGTTGTGTGTCGAGATGCGGACGCAGCCGCTGCTGCCAGCCTTCAAAGGCTTCGACTCGGCCGAGCGTGCGGAAGTTGCCGCGCGCGAATGTGCGCAGGGTCAACTCCAGCGGCTCCGGACGATTGCGCAGATGGCGCTCGGTGACCATCTGTATCACCAGATCGGGGCGCTGCGCGATGATCTCGCCCACCGGCATGTAGTACTGCCAGCGCGTCTGGAGCCGCGAGCAGAACTCGGCGAACATCTGGCGCGTCCACTGGCCGAACGAGTCGTGGACCAGCACCACGGATGGAGCGCCCTGCGGCCCCTCGAAGATCATGCGCATCGGGAACTGCTCGGCGCTCTGCTCGAGCACGCGCGTGCCGGAACCGCCGGCGAGGCTCATGCGCCAGGCCGGTTCGTGACTCCAATCGCCCAGGTGCCAGATCAGCGGGATGCAGTCCTCGATGTCCCAGTAGCTCACCCCGCGGCAGCCCCATTGCTCGCGCGGGAGTGAAGGAAATCCCAGTCCCTCTGCACGGCCGCGCTCGGCCAATGCGAGTGCCACGCTGGTGCCGCCGCGATAGGAATAGTGCGAGCCCAGCCGCAGATAGGCCCAGTCGTCGCGATCGGGCCGATCATGCTCGCGCTCCGCGAAGAGCGCGGGACGCAGATCGACCCAGGCACTCTCTCCGCGCTCGCGCAGCACGCGATCCAACTGCATCAGCGGCGTCTCGCCGTGACGCTCTTCGCCGGCCGGCAGCATCTCCGGATAGATCGTCTCCTTGTTGGGAGCGACGCAGAACCAGTAACGAATGCCTTCGGCCGCGAAGCGCTCGCGCCGCTCGCGGATCGCCTGACACCAGGCCTCGAGGTGCTCATCCGTCAGGGGCTTGCGCCCGCGCCAGATGGCTTTCGAATCGTGGCCCGCGAACATCACGAAGCCTTCCTTGCCGATCACATGCGTGTCGGAGGGAGCCTTCCCGAACCCGACGACGCGCTGGAGATTGTTCCAGCGAATCAGATGATCGCGAAAGCCCAGCGCATCGCCGTGCCAGCGCTCGATGCGCTCCGGCCAGCGCTTCGCGGTGTAAAAACCCAGCGGCGGTTCGGGCCAGCGCTCGGGGTTGCGCAACTCGGCCTTGACGTGCTCGATCTGCGCGGGCCGCAGGCGGCGATCGACCACCGGCAGCAGCAGCGCGCCGAGGAACAGGCCAATCAGGAGGCGTTGGGCGAGAAGCTGCATTCCTGATGCTCCAGAATAGCAGCCCGCCGCTCAGTTTGTGCGCGCCTCGGCAGAGAGCAGGGTGTACGTGCCCGCCGCAGAGCCCGGAGCCCACATCAGATCCGGCAGGATCTGCGCGTTGTCGAGCTCGAAACGAAGCTCGTTGAGGCCCTTTTTCACAGCGAGCGGATAGCGACGGCGCTGCGAGTACTCGCGCTCCATGGGTGTCAGATACCACAGATAGCCGATGCCGTCCGCGGGCGCCTCGAGCTGCAGACGCAGCGCCAGCCGCGTGCCCGGCGCGCGCTCCGGCGCGTGCAACAGCAGTTTGTCGCGGCCCGGCTGCAGCGCAAGCCGGCCAGCCTCGAAGCGCGAGCGCGGATGTCCCTCGACGCGCACCGCACCGATCGGCTGCAGCGCACTCCAGGCCTCCTCCTGCAGGGCGATCAGCCCCGTCTCCAGCGGCGCAAGCCCGTACAGAATGCGCCTTTCACTCAGCACCTCGACCACGCGCTCAGGCTGCGCCTCGAGCAGAGCCTCCATCGGGAAGTGCAGCCGCCAGCGGAACAGGAGCTCGCTCGCACCCTCGGCGAGATACATCGGCAGCAGCGGTCCGAAGGAATCGGAAACCAGCAGCAGGCGCGGTCCGCCGCCCTCCCGCACCCAGTGTGCCTCGCGGGTCATGTAGATGTGCCGGTCGATGGCGGTGGTGCGAAGGGCATGCGGCTCCATCCACTCCCGATGCCACACGGGCTGGCGCACATGCTCAAGCAGATTGAGGTTGATGGCCCAGCTGTCGCCCGGATCCGATTCATCCAGCGTGCTGCGCAGCGCCTCGCGACCGGGCAATGTCGGATCGAGTTCGCGGGCCACGCGCCATGCGGCGCGCTCCGTCCAGTGGGTTCCGTGCGGGAAATACACGAAATCCCCGGTGGCAGCGTCATCAAAGCGCTTTTCATCAAGCAGCGCCGGCCGCACATCGAGCACGCAGGCGCGCGCGGCGGGGCTCAATCCGCTGAGCCATTGATCCAGCGGAACCGGTCCGCTGCGCCACTCGCCTTCGGGCAGCATTTCCGGGTAGATGGACTCCTTGTTGGGAGCGATCACGAAGCGGTAGTCGATGCCGCGCTCCCGGAAGTAGCTCACGCGCGCTTCCAGCCGACTCGACCACTCGCCGATCTGCTCGTCCGAGAGCCGGACGCGTCCCAGCCAGGCACTGCGGGAGTTGTCGCCCGTGAAGAAGATCCAGCCCTGCCGGCCCATCAGCAGCGTCGGCGTCGGTGCGGCTCCGAACACGAGCATGGCCTGCGCATGATGCCAGCGCAGCCACTCATCGCGCGCCCCGAACGTGTCGCCATGCCAGGCCTCGAAGCGCGCCGGAAACGTGTTCCACTCGCGCCAGTTCGCCGGCCATTCCGGCAGCGGCTTGGGCTGACGGTTCTCGAGCTTCACGCCAAGCCAGCGCCCCGGCAGCACGCGCTGCACCGCCAAAGGCAGCAGCAGTGCGACGCAGAAGCACAGGATCACGATTCTTCGGCCGCTCAAGCAGGTCAACGCCACCAAGGTAGCAATGGCTCAGGCCCGCTGGCAGCGGGCCACCTTGAGCAAGGCCGCCCCGTCGCGCACGGGGAAGTCCTCGTCGGGTCCGAACACCTCGACGGCCGAAAGTTCGATGCCCGCCTTCTCGGCGGTGCGGCGGATGCGCGCCTCAAAACCGGCCGCATCGAGACTCGGCAGGTGGTGCGTGGCATACAGCGCTCCCCCGCGCGCGGTTGCGAGCAGCGCGGGCTTGAGCAGCGCAGGATAGTCGTGCTCGACATCGACGGCGCCGAAGGGGCCTTTGGACCACTTGGGCGGATCGAGCAGCACGAGATCGAAGGCACGCGGCTCGACGCGCAGGAAGTCGCGGCTGCGGGCACGGCCCTTGACCTCCAGCCCCGCCCACTGGCGCAGAAGCGGCAGACAATCCTCGTGGAGGAACTCGACGCGGGCGCTCGCGTGCGGATTGAGCTCCAGCGAACGGCGTCCGACCTCGAGGCTCGAAGCGGAGAAATCGGCGTTGATCACTTCGGCTGCGCCGGCGCAGGCTGCGCGCACTCCGGCTCCGCAGGTGTAGGCGAACAGATTCAGAAACGAGGCTCCGCGCACCTCGGCGGCGATGCGCCGCCGTGCCGCGCGCAGATCAAGAAACAGCCAGGGATCCAGGCCGCGGTGCCGTGCGGCGAAGCAAAGCTCCGTGCCGCCTTCACGGATGGTCCGCTCGGCCAGAAGTTCTGCTGCGGACTCGGCGCCGAGGCGCTGCGTTCCACGATGATTCCAGACCCAGCCTGTCAACTGCGGGAGGGCCCGCGCCGCCCAGCGTTCAAGCGTCGCGAGTTGCTCGCCGCTCAAGGGCTCGCGGAAGCTCTGCACCAGCAGCACATCGCCGTACACATCCACCGTGAGGCCCTCGCAGCCCTCGCTGCTGCCATGCAGCAACCGCCAGCAGTCCGTGCCCTCGGCCTTCAGCCGCGCAAGCAGGGCCGCGCGCCGCTCCAGCGCCGCCGACAGCAGGCTTTCGAGCATCACTTTGGCTCGTCGATGCGGTGGTAGCGGCCCGCCTCGAAGGGTCCGTGCGTGCTGCGCCGACCATCGGCCCAGCGCACCTCGAGCTTCTCCACGCGCGCCTTGGAGCCCAGTCCCCAGTGCACGCGCGGCTCGTTGGCCGAGCAGTAGCTCGAGCACACCAGCACTTCACCGTGCAGCTTCACCCCGCCCGCCTCGCCGACGATGCGCGCACCCAGCGCCGGGGCACCGTGCGTGTTGCGCAGATCCCAGCCGATCCAGTTGCCGCGCTTCTCGCTGGAGTTGACCAGCAGGCGCAGCGGGCCCTGATTCTCCAGCACGGCAAGGTCGATGTCGCCATCATCATCGAAGTCCGCCGCCGCCACGCCGCGGCTGTTGCCGAGCAGCTCGGCTTCCAGCCCGGCCGTGGGCAGTTCCTCGAACTTGAGCTTGCCGATGCCGCGGAACAGCTGCTTGGGCTCGGCGTACAGGTCCGTTTCCGAGAAGTACGGCTTCCAGAAGCCGACGCGGCCGTTGCCGACGAACAGATCGACGATGCCGTCATGGTCGAAGTCCGCGATGACATCACCGAAACCCGTGAACTGCAGCGAGGCCTGCGCCATGCCCGTGCGGGCGCTGGAGTCGCGCATGTTGCCGCGCCCGTCGTTCTCGTACAGCGTGTTGGTCTCGCCGCGCAGGTTGGTGATGAAGATGTCCGAGTCGCCGTCGCTGTCGAAATCGCCGACCACCGTGCCCATGCTGGCTTCCGGCGCCCCGTTGCGGTTGACCGCCGCTCCGCGCATCAGCGCCTCGTCGACGAACTTCATGCGCCCCTGATTGACCCACAGCTGATTCGCCATGCCATCGTTGGAGACGTACGGATCGATGTCGCCGTCGCCATCGAGATCCGACAGCGCCAGCCCCAGTCCGTTGCCGAACGCGGCGCCGAAACCCGCCTGCGCCTGGATGGCCTCGAAGCGCGCCCCGCCCTTGTTCTCGTACAGCACGCACTGCGAGGGCGCGTTGTAGTTGTTGGGCGCGCAGTAGTCGCGCTCGCCATAGGGCGACTTGCAGTCGATCTCGAGGCGGCTCGACCAGCGCACGTAGTTTACGACCATCAGATCGAGATCGCCGTCATTGTCGCCGTCGAAGAAGCCGCAGGAGGTGCCCCACCCCGCATCGCCGACGCCCGCCTGCTCGGTGATGTCGCGGAAGGTCCCGTCGCCGTTGTTGAGATACAGGGCATTGGCGCCGACATTGGTGACATACAGGTCGCTGTCGCCGTCATTGTCGACGTCTCCGGCCGTGACGCCCATGCCATAGGCGGACTCGCGCAGGCCGGCTTTTTCCGTCACATCCTCAAAGCGCCCGCCGCCGAGATTGCGAAACAACCGGTCGCCGGGCATCGGCTTGCCTTCCGGCGCGAGATCGCCGCTCTGCACTGCGTACAGATCCATGCGACCGTCGTTGTCGTAGTCCAGCCATGCCACACCCGCGCCCATGATCTCGGGAAACCAGAAGCGCTGCTGCGCGTGGCGCATGTGATCGAACACCAGTCCGCGCGCGCGCGCCTCTTCCCGGAACCAGATGCCCCCGGCCTTCGATCCGGATGCCGCCGGCACGGGCGTGCCCGCAGGATCCTGCGAGCAGGCCGCCAGCAGTCCGAGGGCGGCCGGCATCAGCCACGCAGGGTACCTCACAGCACCCCCCGCTTCCGAAGCTCTTCACGGAGGGCCTTGACCTTGGGCTGTTCCGGTGCCTGCTTCTCGCACTCCAGCAGCTGCCGCTTGGCCTCCTCGAGATCGCTTTCCTGAATGGAAAGCAGCGCCAGGTTCACGCGCGTCGGCACATGCCCTGGATCCAGCTCCAAAACCTTGCGCCACCACAGCCGCGCATCCGACATGCGGCGCAGCCGCACCGCGGTTTCACCCAGTGCCACGAAGGCCTGCGGGTTGCGCGCATCGAGCTCCACCGAGCGCTCCAGCTCGGCGTAAGCCCGGGGATAGTCGCCCTGCAGCGCCAGCACGCGCGCCAGCGTCAGGTGCGTGCGACCGACATCGGCTCCCAGCGCGACGGCCTGCTCGCCGTACGGACGGGCCTGATCCAGCCGGTTCTGCCGCGTGTACAGATCGCACAGGTTGAGCGGCACCGCGAACATGCCGGGATCGAGCGCGAGGGCTTCCTTGAGCACACGCTCGGCCTCATCGAAGCGTGCCAGCTCAATCAGCGAGGCCGCGAGGTTGTTCTTGAGCGTCGCATCCTCGGGCTTGCGTTTGACCAGCTGCCCGTACAGTTCGGCCGCGCGGCTGTGATTGCCCCCGGCCGCCGCGGCTCCGGCATCCTCGGTGAGACCGCTCGTGGTCACGCGATAGCGCAGAAACTCGCGCGTCAGCGGTTCCTCGATCCAGCGCGGCTTGGCGCCCTGGCCCGCCGCAAGCTGCGCGCGCGCCTCATCCTCGCGCCCCAGGCCGCGCAGCGCGGTACCCAGCGCATAGCGCGCCGAGCGATTGGAGGGATCGACCTTGAGCGAGCGCTTGGCGAGCGCCAGGCCCTCATTCCAGCGCTGACGCTCGACCTCCACGGCAGCCAGACCCGCCAGCACATCGCTGTGATCGGGCATGCGCGCCAGTGCGCGCTCGAAGCACTGCAGAGCCGCATCGTACTCGCCGAGCTCCAGCAGCCACTGCCCCAGCCGCTGCTGCACGCCGGCCTGATTCTCCAGCCGGCTGGCCGCGGCCTTCATCGTCGCCAGCGCCGTGTCGGTCTCGCCCGCCTCGCGCAGACACAGTGCCTCGTGATAGCGATACAGGGGCTGCTGCTCATCGAGTACCGCCGCCTGCGCGAATGTGGTCGCTGCCAGATCCCAGATGCCGTTGGCCTCGTAGGCCAGGCCCAGACTCGCGCGAGCGATGGCATCCCCCGGCTGCGCGCGCACCGCCTCCACCTTCGAGGCCACCAGCTCGAGCACCTCGGCATCGAGCCCGCGCGGCTCGGTCAGCACGGCCGGCGGCAGCTCCGGCGCCTTGCGGCATCCGATCGGAACGGCGAAAAGAACGACGAGGAGGGCTCGACGCAGCATGTGGCTCTCCAGCATACGCAGCAGCGCGCTCCCGCGCACGCTAAGCTGAACTCCATGCCGCATCTGGCCGGAATCCATATCGCAGGGGTCTCGATCGCGGGCCTGGAGACCTGCATCGACCTGCCCGAGTTGCGCATGGCCTTCGACCTCGGCCGTGCCTACGACTTCGCGCTCGCTCGGCCGCTCCTGTGCTTCACGCACCCGCACATGGACCACATCGGCGCCGTCGGCTGGCACTGCTCGACCCGCGCGATGCGCAAGATGCCCGTGCCGACCTACCTCGTGGGACACGAATGGGTGGCCGAATTCGACGCCATGATGCAGGCCTGGCGCGCGCTCGATCGTTCCGAGCTGCCCCACCGGCGCATCGCGATCGGACCGGGCGAGGAGCATGCGCTGCAGAAGGACCTGCTGCTGCGCCCCTTCCGCTCGCACCACCGCGCACCCTGCCAGGGCTACGGCATCTGGAAGCGCACGCACAAGCTCCGGCCGCAATACAAGGAACTGCCCGAGCAGGAGATCGCGGCGCTGCGACAGTCACTGCGGCAGTCTCTGGGGCCTGAGCGCGCGAGCGAGACGCTGCTCTGCGCCCAGGAGCAGCTCGAGCTCGCCTTCACCGGCGACACGCGCATTGACGTGCTCGATTCCGCTCCCGAGTTGCGCAAGGCGCGCGTGCTGGTGATGGAATGCTCGTTTCTCGATGATCGCGTGCCGGTGGAACGTGCCCGCGAAATGGGTCATGTACACTTGGATGAAATCATCGCCCGCGCGGAGGAGTTTGAGAACGAGGCGCTGCTGCTGACGCACTTTTCGGAACGATATTCGTCCGCCGAAATCGAAAGATTGCTAGAGCGACGCCTGCCGGAAGGGCTGCGGCAACGGGTGACGCCGCTCGTCGAGGGACGCCGCAACTAGCGCCTCAACGAGCGCTGCAACGAGCGCTGCAACGAGCACCGCCGCGCCGCTGCGCGATAGACCTCCGCGTGCAGCCACGCCGTGCGCTCCGGCGCCGGCAAAGGAGCAATCCGCCGAAGAAACTCCCAGCAGAGCTCCACCACGAACTGACCGTATGCCAAAGACTGAATTCCGCTTTCCCTGGAGAAGGGCTAGTGAACCACAACCGGCCCTAGGGACCTTGGGAAGCATGGCACACGAAGAACAGGGATTCTCGTGACATGCCGAGTCTGCACGTGATAGGTTCGTTTCGGGTTCAGGGAAGGAGCTCGTCGCAAGAGTCCTCACCCTCCAGCTCACACCCGTCTCACAGTTGAAAGGTTATCATGCTCGCAGTTCGCGCCATCCTTATCGGGATCGTCCTATCCCCCATGCAACCGAGCTTATTGGAGGCAAGTACCAGCCCTGATTGTCGTTGCCAATCCAGCGCATCCACCATCAATCAGTGCGATAGCGGCTGCGTGATCACATGGACCAACATTCAAACCATCCCCGCAGCATGCACCCCAAGCTGCCACGAACAGGGAAACCTCTGCTCGGTCGAAGCGACCATGACGTTTGCCGGGTGCTCCACAAACTCCTTTGCACTCAAAGCCTATGCGCCCTGTGAATCGCAGGGGAACGCCTTGAAGCGCTGCCCAAACAACCCCTCGTTGTATGCTGGCATTCAGGTTTCATGCGCTACTTGCTCAACTGGGCACTGAGAACACGGGAGAACAATGCACCATGCGCCCCTCGCATCTTCTCGGCCTGACGCTCAGCATTGGCATCCTGATCGGCACAGCTTTGCTATTGCGCACTCATGCGCCACAGTCAGACACGCCAGAGCTTGACTCCACCACATCCGCCACAATGCCTGAGCCGGCTCTGGCGCTGGAGTCTGAACGATCCCCTACTCACGATCCTGCAAGCACCGGTACCCCGGCAACTCCCGCCGAATCGAGCTCCTTTCAGGAGACACCGCCAAGAGCGCCTTCGGAGAAGGATCTGTGGCTCAAGAAGTGGGGCCATCTCACTTCCGCGCAACTCGAGGCGCAATACCGTGAAATGACCCTTGAGTTGACCCGCATTGCCAACCCGTTCTACGAGGAGGCCTTTCAGCGAGGCGATTACGAGGTCGTCGGCGAAGGTACGAGTTACACGATCCCCTCCGATTGGGATCCCACTCTGCTGGTGCAGATCCGCACCCCGGGACAAGGGGCAGCGGACATGCGCATCACGAAAGTGCTCCTGCGCGAGAGTGACTACCCCGATCTCTATGCCCTTCGCCGTGAGTCCCTCTGGATTTCCGAGCGTGCCCGGACACTGCCGCTCGCAAGCGGCAATCCCCGCTGACTCTTTCGCCCTCGGACGCCGCAACTAGCGCTGCAACGAGCACCGCCGCGCCGCTGCGCGGTAGACCTCCGCGTGCAGCCACGCCGTGCGCTCCGGCGCCGGCTGCCCATCGCGGAGCGCATAGCCGCCCGCCAGCACCAGCGCGCACGGCATACCTGCGCGAAAAAGCTCCGAAAGCACCAGCTGCTCGCGCGCCGCGAGTCCTTGCTCGCTGAGGCTCAGCCGTCCGAAGCGATCGCCCGCGACCACATCGACGCCCGCGAGGTACACCACTAGGTCCGCGCGCGCTCTTGCGATCACCTCGCCGAGGTGGCGCTGCAGCTGCTCCAGATAGACCTCATCGCTGACGCCGTCGGCAAGGCCCACATCGAGGCTTGAGCGCTGCTTGCGCAGCGGATAGTTGCGCTCGCCGTGCATCGAGAAGGTGAAGACGCGCGGATCGTCGGCGAAGATCGACGCCGTGCCGTCGCCCTGGTGCACATCGAGATCGACCACCAGCGCACGCCCGATCGCGCGGCGCGCGAGCAGCTCCTTCAGTGCGATGGCCACGTCATTGAAGCTGCAGTAGCCCGCGCCGCGGTCGGCGAAGGCATGGTGCGTGCCGCCGGCGAGATTGCCCGCGAGGCCATCCTCCAGCGCCGTCTCACAGGCCCACAATGTTCCGCTGACCGCCAGGCGCGCGCGCCGCAGCAATTGCGGCGACCACTCGAAACCCAGCGCCTTGCGCGTGTCGGGGGCGAGCGTGCCCTGCACGAAGCTCTCGACGTAGGCAGGCGTGTGGGCGCGCAGCAGAAGCTCCAGCGGCGCCTCCTCGGGCGCGTGGATGCGCGCAGGTTCGATCAGCTGTTCGCGCTCGAGCAGCTCGCGCAAGAGCGGATACTTCGCCATCGGAAACGGATGGCGCTCGGGCAAGGCGAGGTAGTACCCGCTCTGGAAGGCGACGCGCATCGCCTCTCGTCGCGCTCAGCGGTAGGCCGGAATGCCGGTCAGCTCGTGTCCGATCGCCAGCGTGTGGATGTCGTGCGTGCCCTCGTAGGTCACGACGGACTCCAGATTGCACATGTGACGGCCGGTCTGGTACTCGAGGCTGATGCCGTTGGCGCCGAGCATGTCGCGGCAGGTGCGCGCCACTTCGAGGCCCAGCATGACATTGTTGCGCTTGACCATCGAGACCATCGCGGGCGTCAGCTTGCCATTGTCCTTGAGCCGGCCGAGGTGCAGCGCCAGCAGCTGCGCCTTGGTGATCTCCGTGGCCATGTTGGCGAGCTTCTGCTGCGGGATCTGGAACCCGGCCAGCGGCTTGTCGAACACGATGCGGCTCTTCGAATAGGAGAGCGCCTCATCGAAGCAGGCGTAGGCGGCACCCAGTGCGCCCCAGGCGATGCCGAAGCGCGCCTGCGTGAGGCAGGAGAGCGGCGACTTGAGGCCTTCGGAGCCCGGCAGCAGCGCGTCCTCGGGCACGAGCACATCCTGCAGCACGAGCTCGCTCGTGATCGAGGCGCGCAGCGAGAACTTGTGCTTCTGCTCCGGAGCCGTGAAGCCGGGCGTGCCCTTCTCGACGAGGAAGCCGCGGATCTTGCCCTCGGCGCGCGCCCAGACGACGGCGACATCGGCGACGGTGCCGGTGGTGATCCACATCTTGCGGCCGTTGATCAGCCAGCCGCCGTTGACCTTCTTGGC
>SYGM01000037.1 GCA_005799545.1 Planctomycetia bacterium
AGCGAGCGGCCGATCAGTCGCTGGATCTCGACGGAGCGTCCATCGACCGACCCGGCGCGATCGCGCGATTTGCGCGACTCAGTGGAGGAGGGCAGCATCGAATACTCGGCCGTCAGCCAGCCCTTGCCCTTGCCTTGCAGGAACGCCGGCACGCCATCCTGAGCCATCGCCGTGCACAACACGCGCGTGTTGCCGAAGCTCGCAAGCACCGAGCCGGGAGCGTGGCGGGTGAACTGACGCTGGAAAGTGACCGGGCGCAGAGCGCCCGCCGAACGGCCGTCGAAGCGGGGCATGGGGGCGCAGAGTATAGGCGCTAGAGCTTCTGGACGCCCGTGATCAACTCCAGCGGAATCGGCGCGCGCGCTTCCAGACCGAGTCCGCGCTCCAGATCAAGCGTCGCGAGGCGACCCTCGTGATGCTGCGTGCCGGTGAACACGCGCACCGCCTGCCCCGCCAGGCCGAGGCAGTCGAGAAAACGTCCGGCGAGCTTCGGATCATGATTCATCGCGGCCTGCGCTTCGCGCGCAACATTGTCGCACAGCAGAGTTTCGACGCTCTCGCGCGATGCCGTGCTGCCGCAGGCATGCAGGCTTGTTGCGCCGAGCTCCGCGGGGAAGGCGCGCTGCGAGTGGTTGAAGCCGATTCCGATCACATAGTGCGGCGCCGCCGGATCGAGGCCGCGCGTCTCCACGAGGACGCCGGCGAGCTTTCTGTCCCGGCACAGGAGGTCATTGGGCCACTTGAGCATCACCCCGGCCTGCGGTCCGAGCAGCGCCCGTGCCGTGGCATGAGCGGCGAGCCCGCCGGCGATGGTCAGCGCGGCGGGCGACAGAGGCGGAGGCGCGGGCAGCAGCACTAGCGAAAGGTAGATGCCCTCATCGCGCGCGCTGTGCCAGTGATGACCGCGACGGCCGCGGCCGGCCGTCTGCTCGCGCGCCAGATGGACGTCGCCGTGGCGCGCCGTTCGGTCAGCGATCGCAGCCAGCGCGCGCTCATTGGTCGAGTCCACGCAGTCATGCCGGATCACCTGCCAGTCCACAGCAGGAAAGCTAGCGCGGGATGCGCATCGGCGACAGGTGGCGCTGTAGACTCGCGAACCTCACCATGAAGGCGTTGCGCTGGATTCCCGCTCTGCTGCTCCTGCCGGCCTGTTCGAAGGACGCACCCGTTCCCGCGCCGGCCCCTCTGCCCGCCGCTGCGCCGGCAAGCCAGCCTGCGACAACGCCCTCGGGCGCTGCCCCGCTTTCGCCCGAAGACGCGCTGACCCAGGAGTTGCTGGCCCAGTCCTTCGGTCCGGGAACGGTGGCCGATCTGGGGCTGCCCGAGTCCTTCGTGCGTCGCGTGCGCGATCGCGTGCTGCGCACGCGCTATTTCGAGACGCAGCGCGTGATCGTGCCCGACGGCGCGAGCGAGCCGGTTGCCGCATCTTCCACCGCATCTTCCACCGCACCCGACCAGCGGCCGCCGCTGGAGATCGTGCGCTTCGCGGCCAACCTCGCGCGCGGTGCATTCCTCCCGCAGCTCGCCGAGAGCTGGCCGCCGGCGCGCGGCTATCGGGCCGTGCGCGACTTCGAGAATCCACGGCCATCGGCTGCGGGTTATCAGCCCGAGGGCCCTCAGGCCCTGCTGGTGGCGCGCGGGCTTTCGCGCGAGGGACTGCTGCTGACCAGCGCGCGGGTTGCAGCCAGCCTGCGCGAGCAGCGCCTGCCCGTGACGCTCGAGAACCTCGGCCGCAGCGGCCTGCCAATCGACTGGCTGGGCTGCTTTCGCGCGCCTGCGCCCCTCCCGCAGTGGCTGGAGCAGCGGCTTGCGGCCGGGCTGAGCCCCGAGCAGCTCAAGCCCGAGCTCGATGCGCTGGCTTTCGCATACCAGCCGACGAGCAAGGGCCTGCGACTGTGCACTGACTCCGGTGAGGAAGCCATCGGCGGCCTGCGCGGCCAGCTTTCGCGCGGGGATCCGTGGTACCAGCCCGGAGATGGCGGCAATGTCGAACTGCTGCGCGCATTGATTGCGGTCGCCGGCGAACTGCCGATCACGATCACGCTGCCGGCTGCGCAGCTCGAGACATTCCAGCGCACGGCAAGCACCTGGACCTGGCCCGAGGGCGCGCGGCTGCGCGTGCTGACCACGGACCTGCCTGTCGCGCAGTGGGCGCAGGACAACGGCAAGGCGGCTCGCGATGACAACGGCCCGCTGCTGCTCGTGCCGCGCTTTGCCTCGCGTTCGGAGCTGGGCTCGATGCTCGTCCCGGGCGAAACCTATGTGGTGGAGGAGTACGCGGCGGCGGGCATGCGCGTGCTCGTCTCGCCGCTCTCGTTTCAGGGCGGCAACCTGATCTGCGTGCGCCAGCCCGGGACCGGCGAGCGGCTGCTGCTCGTGGGCGAAGCCGAGTTGCACCGCAATACGAGTTTGGGCCTGACGCGCGAGCAGGTGCTGAGCGCGTTCCGGTCCGAGTTCGGCGTGGAGCGCTGCGTGGTTCTGCCCGCCGTGGGCTTCCACATCGACACGGAGGTCTCGGTGCGGGCGGTGGGGGACACGCTGGTGGCCTTCGTCAACGACATGCAGGCCGGAGCAGAGCACATCGTGCGCGCCGGCTTGGCTGCCCTGCAGCGGGGAGGCCGGCTGGATCCGCAGCTCGGCGCCCAGCTGCAGCAGCTGTGGCGCGAGCGCAAGCTGACGGAGTTCCTGGGTCGGCTCGAACCCTTGCTGGAGCAGGGTGCCACCGCTCCGGGGCAGTTTCCCGAAGCGCTGGCGCGCCTGTTTCGGGAGCATCCGGGCGACCACGGGCCCGGCAACCTGCTGACCTTTCTGGCTGCGCTGGACTTCGTCACCGGAGTCAGCGGCGGGGGGGAGAATCCGAGCCTCGATCCGGCCACGTCGGCGTACCTCAAGGGCTTCCTGAGGCGTGAGCTCGATCGGCTGAGCTTCATTAAAGGTCTGGAGAAGCTAGGAATGCGCATTGTTCCGATCCCGGGCTTTCCCGAGGAGGCGCTCGGCATTGCGCCGCTCAATGCCATCCACACTCCCAAGGCGAGCTTCCTGTCGGGCCACGGCGGCCTCTACCGCGCGCTGGATGAGGACAGCCGGGCGCGGGTTCAGGCCGCCTGCGGTCCGCAGATCGGGGTTTTTTCGCTGCCCACGGCCGAGAGCCAGCGGCGGGGCGGGGGGGTCCGCTGCTCCTTCGGGATCGAAAATCGCGCACCCTAGACCCCTCCCGAGTCCGCAAGAACGGGGGTAGACTTTCCTCTAGCCAGCGCAGTGTGCCTGCGTGCTGGCGCGCTCTCGAAATTCACGGAACTCGCGAGGGAGGCCCCTCGTCCACCCGCCACGGCAGATCACAGGGAAAGGTTTTCCTGCGGCCCGCCTGCTTCGGAGGCGAGGACTCTCGGAGCCCCGTATCTCTCAGGACCCTGCAACTCTCACCAACAAGGTAGTGAAAGCAATGACCAAGACTTGGAATCAGGTGCTGTCGCTCGGCACCGCATTGGCCGGCGCGGCGATCCTCTCGCTCGACGCACAAGCACAAACCCCCTGCCAGGGCTCAACGGGGCCTGACGTGATCGTCGGCGACATTCAAGACGTGGCCAACTACGCCTCGCTCAACGGCGTGGAGGCCCTCGCTCTGGGTACGTACTCCTGCAATCAGGGCACCCAGACCCTCAGCTGGATCTCGAACAACAACCTGCACCCGGTGATCGGCGGCAACCTCTACAAGTACAAGGTCGTCAACGGTTCGGGCCGCTTCGAGCACCTCGGCATGAGCTGGCTGAAGCACGGCTTCTTCGCTCTGTCCAACAACCTGTGCTGCACGGGCTGCCAGGCGACCAGCGGTTCGTCGCTGGGCATCCGCTGCGCCGACCCCTACACCGCCGCGCGCAACGGCTCGCAGAGCGGCGCCGGTCCCAAGTGGCAGGTCAACGCCTCGACGGGCGTGTTCACCTACCCACCCGCCAACCCGGCCTTCAGCGGCTCGACCGCTCGCCGTCTGCAGGTGAAGATCACCGATCTGGAGGCCTCCTCCGCTTCGGTGCGCTACTTCGGCGAAGCCCAGTACGTCACGCAGGACGATGCGGCTGCCGGCAACGACAACAACAACGCCAGCTACCGTGAACTGACCGTCACCGGTTCGGGCACGGCCTGGACGTTCTCGCTCACCGCGGGTCAGACGACCCAGCGCGAGAAGCCGGCGATCCTCGCCTGGCAGGCGATCGATCCGACCGTCCAGGTTCAGAACATCGACACCGATGGTCGCCTGATCCTCGCGTGGAAGGTCACCGAGACCACCCCGGGCACCTGGCACTACGAGTACGCGCTGCAGAACCTCAACAGCGACCGCTCGGTGCGGGCCTTCTCGCTGCCCGTCGGCGGCGCGATGCTGACCAACCTCGGCTTCCATGACGTCGACTACCACAGCGGCGACGGCATCGGCAACGTGACCACCCTCGGCACCGATTGGGCCGTGACCAACACTGCCGGCACGCTGGCTTGGGCGACCGACACGTTCGCGGTCAACCAGAACGCCAACGCTCTGCGCTGGGGCACGCTCTACAACTTCCGCTTTGACGCCAATGTTCCGCCGACGAGCGGCAGCATCACGCTGACGCCCTTCAAGTCCGGCAGCAACCTGGTCGTCACCGCTCAGGTGCCCTCGGCCGCCCCGGGCGGTCCGATCGCTCTGGTGTGTAATCCGGGTGCTGGCGGCATCATCTCCTGCCCCTGCGCCAACCCGGCTCTGGGCCCCGGTCAGGGCTGCGACAACAGCTCCTCGACGGGCGGTGCCATGCTGACGGCGGCGGGCAACGCGGCCCTCAGCTCGGACACCGTGGTGATCAACGCGATCGGCGAGAAGCCGACCGCCACCTCGATCCTGCTGCAGGGTGACAACCTCAACGCCACGGGCACGGTCTTCGGACAGGGCATCCGTTGCGTCGCGGGCAGCCTCAAGCGCCTCTACGTCAAGAACGCTGTCGGCGGCGCGGTCACCATGCCGGGCGCCGGTGATCCCACGATCACGGCCCGTGCCACGGCGCTGGGTGACACGCTCGCGGGCGGCTCGGTGCGCTACTACGGCATCTACTACCGTGACCCGATCGTCCTCGGCGGCTGTGCGGCCTCGAGCACGTTCAACATCACCAACCAGGCCAGCGTCACCTGGAACCCCTGATTCGGGTTTCGGCTATACCAGCCTGAAAAGGATCGCGGCCGGCGCCCTGCGCCGGCCGCAGTCTTTTCCGGGTATGACTCCGCGGCTGGAGCAGCCCCTGGTTGGACTTGCGGTCACGCACCCGGGCGGCGGCGATCCCCTGCACTTTCGGTGGCAGTCCCGTTGGCTGGTCGCTCGCGACAAAGAACCGCGGCCGGCGCTGGGCACCGGCCGCGGTTGCTAGGCCTGCTTTTGGAGCTTGGCGTGTGCGGCTCAGGTGAGGAAGGTGCCGGAGCGCTCGCCCAGCTGACCCTTCATGCGACTCATGACGTTGGAGTGGATCTGGCAGACGCGGCTCTCGGTGAGGCCGAGCATCTCGCCGATCTCTCGCATCGTGTGACCGACCTGATAGTACTGCTCGATGATGAAGCGTTCCTTGTGGGTCAGCGCCTTGGTGAGGAACAGCATCGTGTCGCGCCGGTGAAGCTCGCCGATCGGATCGACGGCCTTGCGGTCTTCGAGCACATCGACCTTCTCCACGGAGCTGTCATCGTCGCGGTCCTCCCACTTTTCCGAGAGGGAGAACATCGCCTTGGCGTTGGCGGACAGCAGTTCGTCCGCAAGTTCGCCGTGTTCCATGCGCAGCGTTTCCGCCAGCTCGGCGTGGGTGGGCTCGCGTCCGTATTCACCGGTGAGGCGCTGCAGGGCCTTTTCGATGCGGCTGGCCTTGAGGCGCACCAGACGCGGCACCCAGTCCTGCGAGCGCAGCTGGTCGAGGATCGAACCGCGCACGCGCGTGGAGCAGTAGGTCTTGAACTTGATGTTGCGATCAGGATCGAAGCCGCGGATCGCATCCATCAGGCCGAAAAGGCCGGCACTGACGAGGTCGTCAAGCTCGATCGACTTGGGCAGCGTCTGGAGCAGACGCTCGGCGATGTAGCGCACCAGCGGGTAGTGGCGCTCCATCAGCACATTGCGCAGGCGCTCGACTTCGGCCTCGTTCTTGGCCTTGCGCGCGTTGCGGTAAAGCCCCCAGATCTCCTCGGTGGGCATGGTCTCCAGATCTGGGGCGTGAACCTTCTCGATCTTCGGCGCGGCGCGCTTTCCGGAGGGCAGCGCGGCCTTGGGCGTCATTTCGCGCACGGGAGCTTCGATTTCCTGACTTGCCTTGGGGGCCGGTTGCTTGGCTTTCATGTGCGCACCTTGATTAGTACTGGATCAGAGAATGGACCGCGGTGTCCAGCTTGGAACGACCGTTGAGGAATCCGAGTTCGATCACGAAGGAGCAGGCAACCGGCTTGCCGCCGAGACGACGGACGAGGCGCAGAGCCGCTTCCATCGTGCCCCCGGTGGCGAGCAAGTCATCGATCAAGAGCACGCTCTGGCCCGGCTTGACGGCATCGAGATGGATCTCGATGCGATCCGAACCGTACTCGAGCTGGTAGCTCTCGCTGGCTGTCTTCCAAGGCAGCTTGCCCGGCTTGCGGATCGGGACAAAGCCCTTGCCCACATGATGGGCAAGCGCTGTTCCGAAGATGAAGCCGCGCGACTCGATACCAACGACGAGTTCGTAGCTGGACGGATCCACGGCGTGAGCGAGCCCGCTGACGACCTCCTTGAGGCCTTCAGGGCTCTGCAGCAGCGGTGTGATGTCCTTGAACAGGATCCCCGGCTTGGGAAAGTCGGGGACATCGCGGATGTAGCGTTGGATCAAGACTCCTCCAGTGACCCTGGCGCGCGCCGGCAGACCCGACAATGCGCGCCATCGATAGGTATCGGCAGCGCCTCAGCAGGACTTGAGCTCCGGCTCACATTTGCTCCGGCGCCGCCATGCCAAGAACGCGTAAGCCGTTGCCAATAACGGACTTGGAAACGCGCACCAAAGCCAGTCTCGCGGCCGTGATGCCCGGTTCCTGACCCAACACGCGGCTTCCCACGTACCAGTTGTTGAGCTCGTGGGCCAGCTGGATGAGGTACTGCGACACCTCCGAGGGCTCGCAGTTCTTCGCCGCCGAGCGCACGACGTCGGGGTAGCGCGCCAGCGCGATCAGCACGCCGCCCGCTTCGCCAAGACCGTTCCAGTCGGGCGCGGCCCGCCCTTCGCTGGCCGCCTCGGCCTTGCGCAGGATCGAAGCGAGGCGCGCGTGCGTGTACTGCAGGTAGGGGCCTGTGTCGCCCTCGAAGGACAAGATCTCCTGCTTGTCGAACAGCACATCCTTGATGCGCTCACGCTTGAGGTCATTGAAGACGATCGCGCCGATGCCGACCTGCTCGGCGATCTCGGCGAGGTTTGCGCCCTCGGGGTTCTTCTCCTGGACCACGCGCAGCGCTTCCTCGACCACTTCATCGAGCAGGTCATCGAGCACCAACACGGCACCCTTGCGGCTCGCCAGCTTGGTGCGGCCGGGGCCCAGCAGGAGTCCGAAGTCGATGTGCTCGACGCGCGGCTCCCAGTCGAGACTCATGCGCTTGAGCACGCCCTTCAGCTGGCGGAAGTGCAGCTTCTGCTCGCCTCCGACCACATACAGCGCGCGCGCAAAGCCGAACTCCTCCCAGCGCGAGAACAGCGCCGCGAGATCGCGCGTGGCGTACAGCGTGGTGCCATCGGACTGGCGCAGGAGGCAGGGCGTCTCCTTGAGGCTCTTCTCGACGCCGCCCAGCGTCACCACCAGCGCGCCCTGCGAGAGCTCGACGACGCCCGCCTTTTCGACGCGCTCAAAGGTCGCCTGCAGCATGTTTTCGTACCACGATTCGCCGCGCACCAGATCGTGGCGGATGCCCAGCCGCCGGTATGTCTTCTCGAAGCCGGCCAGCGAGACCTTGGTGACATGGCGCCACAGCTCGCGCACCTCGCCTTCGCGCCCCGATTCCAGCTCGCGCCAGGCCTCGCGCGCTTCCGCCGCGAAGGCGGGATCGCTCTCGACCTGCTGCTTGCTCCACTGGTACAGCTCCAGCAGGCCGTGCACCGGGTTCGTCTCGTCGATCTGCTTGCCGCGGCGGCGGATTGCGACCACCAGGCCGCCGAACTGCGAGCCCCAGTCGCCGATGTGATTGATGCCGACGACGCGGTAGCCCAACTGCTCGTGCAGACGCACCAGCGCCGCGCCGATGATCGTCGAGCGCAGGTGACCGACGTGCATTGGCTTGGCGATGTTGGGTGAGCTGTAGTCGATCACCACGGTCTGGCCGGCGCCTTCGCGGCTGCAGCCGTAGGACACGCCCTCGCCTTCGATGGTCCGGACCACGCGTTCCGCGAGCACCTGGCGATCGATGCGGAAGTTGAGGAACGGGCCTGTGGCCTGTGCCGTGATGCCCTCGAGCTTCCACGCGCCCGCCAGCTCCGCCGCAAGCGCAGGCGGAGCCTTGCCGAGCTGCTTGGCGAGCTGGAAGCAGGGGAAGGCGAGATCGCCCAGCGCGGGATCGCGCGGGAGTTCGATGCGGAACTCGGCGGCCGGGCGGCCGGTTTGCGCGGCGAGGGCTTGGGCGATGGAATCGGCGAACAGACGCATGGAGGCTCGCAGCCTAGAGGGCGCGAGCCGGTGGGTTCAAGAACTGACCCACGCTTCCCACTCGGCGTTGGCTGCGGCGAGATCGCGCTCAACCTCCGCAATGCGCATCTGGGTCTCTCTCAGCTTCGTCGCGTTGCGGTATACCTCCTCGGAAACGGAGGCCTCGTGCAGGGACTTGAGCTCGGTCTCCAGTGCCATGATGCGCTGCTCCAGCTTCTCGAAGAGCCAGGGGTTGCGGATCTTGCCCGGCGCGGACTTGGGCTTCTCGGCTTCCTTGGCTTGCTCGCGGGAAGTCTCCTTGGAAGTCTCCTTGGAACCTTGGGGCTTGGAACCGAGCTTCGTCGGCGCCTTGCTGGTCGAGTTGGCAGCCGAGCGTGCGGCCGAGCGGGCGGCCTCTTCCTCGCGGCGCCGGGCGCGGTAGTCGGAGTAGTTGCCGGTGTAGCGGCGCACACCGCCGTGGTCGACCTCGAGGATCTGCGTGCACAGGCCGTCGAGGAACGCACGGTCGTGGCTGACGAAAACCAGCGTGCCGTCGAACTCCGAAAGCATCTCCTCCAGAGCCGTGCGGGCGGCCAGATCGAGGTGGTTGGTCGGCTCGTCCATCGCCAGCCAGTTGGGCGAGCGCGACAGCAGCAGCGCCAGCGCCAGGCGCGCGCGTTCGCCGCCCGAGAGGCTTGCAACCGAGGCTTCGATCTCCTCGCCGCGGAACAGAAAGCGCGCCAGCAGATCGCGCACCTGCTGATCTGTCCACAGCGGCTGGGCGCGGCGCAGCTCCAGATAGGGGGTCGCGTCCGCGCGCAGGTCCGAGGTGTCCTGATCGTAGTAGCCGCAGTGGGTCTTGTGACCCCACAGGATCTCGCCCGAGAGCGGCTGGATGCGGCCGGCGAGGATCTTGAGCAGCGTGCTCTTGCCGGCGC
>SYGM01000038.1 GCA_005799545.1 Planctomycetia bacterium
GGCGCCGACATCGTGCTGCATTCGCTCACCAAGTACCTCGGCGGTCACTCCGATGTGGTCGGCGGTGCGCTGATCGGCAAGGATCCGGAACTGCGCAAGGAACTGGCCTTCTTCCAGAACGCGGTCGGCGGCACGCCTGGCCCGATGGACTGCTTCCTCGTGATGCGCGGCACCAAGACGCTCGCGCTGCGCATGGAGCGCCACTGCTCCAACGCGCTCGCACTGGCGCGCCATCTGGAAGCCCATCCGTTCGTCGCGCGCGTGATCTATCCGGGCCTGACCTCGCATCCGCAGCACGCGCTGGCGAAGCAGCAGATGTCCGGCCCCGGCGGCATGCTCTCCTTCGAGCTGAAGGGCAGCGTCGAAGCGGCCAACGAATTCGCCTCGCGCACGCGCATTTTCACGCTGGCCGAATCGCTCGGCGGCGTGGAATCGCTGTGCGAAGTGCCGGCCAGCATGACCCACGCCAGCATTCCCGCCAGTGTGCGCCGCGAGCAGGGTCTTGCCGACGGCCTCGTGCGCCTGTCCGTGGGCATCGAGCATGTCGACGATCTGATCCACGATGTGAATCAGGCTCTCGAATGCGCCCGCCGCGTCGAGGCAGGCAGCCAGCGCTAGAACGGTGAGTTTGAGGGCGGCGGCGCCGGCGGCTTGGGCTTTTGGATCGTGGGCTCGGCGCGCGGCGCCGGGGCCATCGGCTTGGCCGGCTTTTCCGGCTTGGGAGCCGGTGCGGGCTCCTCGCAGACCTTTTCACGCATCGTGCGCCCGATCTTGAACTTGACCACCCGCTTGGCGGGCACGGCGACCTTCTCCAGCGTGCGGGGGTTCTGAGCCCGGCGCGCGGCGCGTGAGCGCACCTCGAACACGCCGAACTCCCTGAACTCCAGCCGGTGGCCCTTGGCGAGTTCCTCAATGATCTCGTCGAGGAACATCTGCAGGATGTCCTTGACGACGACCTTGGTGGTGCCGGTCTTGTCAGAGATCCGGTTGACGAGGTCTTTCTTGGTGATCGTGAACGGCTCTTCGGCCATGGGTGGGGCTCGGGGGGCGGTGGACACGCGAGTATCCAAGTCGCGGTATCTGTCCGTCAAGCCTCAACTTGCGTCGATTCGAGGCGGCAGCTCCACGAGCAGAGTCACGGGCCCCTCGTTGACCAGCTCGACCTCCATCTCGGCCCGGAACCGGCCGGTGGCGACCCGCAGACCCGATTCCTCCAGCGCAGCACGGCAGGCCTGGTAGAGCGGTTCGGCGACCTCCGGCCGGGCGGCCGCTTCGAACGAGGGGCGGCGGCCTCGCCGGGTGTCCCCCAACAGGGTGAACTGGCTCACCAGCAGGATCTCGCAGGACAGGTCCAGGGCCGAGAGGTTCATCTTGCCGGCTTGGTCTTCGAAGCAGCGCAGGTGCGCCAGCTTGTGAGCCATGTCGCGCGCCAGAGCGGGCGTATCCGCATGGGCGATGCCCAGCAGGACCAGCAACCCGCGCCCGATCTCGCCGACGCACTCGCCCCCGACGCGGACACGCGCACTCTTCACGCGTTGCACCACCGCGATCACGACGTTGCCCTCACGGGACTGTCCTCATGGGCGGGACCTCACGGCGCGCTCCAGCCGCTCCTGCTCCACGCGCGCCCGCAGTTGTTCGAGCACCGCGCTGAAGTCTCGGCTGGTGCCCGAGCGCTCGTCGACCTGGGACCAAAGCGCGTAGGCGCGTTCGAGATCCCTGGCGTAGCGCTGCTGCAGGATGGCCTGCTGGATCAGGGGCAGCAGCGCCTGCGGATCGCGCCGGCTGGCTTCTTCCGACAGACGCAGCGCCGCCGCAAGATCACCGCGCGCCTGCGCCGCACTGGCGCGCGCGCAGAAGATGCGTGCCTCATCGCTCAGGCTGCCGCCCTCCAGCTGCGCCAGCGAACGCGTCGCTGCGGAGGGGTCGTCACCGAGCAGTTCCAGCAGCGCCAGATCCAGTTCGGCATCGCCGCGCAGGCGCGCTTCGATGCGCGGATCATCCGCCGTGCGATCGAGCCACGAGCGCAAGCGCGCGCGCGCTTCCTTGGGATCGCCGCCGCGCGCGAGCGTCCAGGCCTGCAGCCAGCGGCTCTGCAGGTGTCCCGGCTCCAGCTGCAGCGCCGCCTCCAGTTGCTTTGAAACCTGTCCCCAGTCGCGCTCTCGCGCGGCCAGAAAAGCGCGGGCGTAGGGCACCCACGGACAGGCGGCATCGAGACTCTCGGCCCGATCGAGCAGCACGCGCGCGGTCGCCGGATCGCGCTCAAGCCGCGCGGCAAGCACATAGCTCGCAGCACTCGGCTGCGCCTCGGCCACCAACCGCCATTCGCGCGTCAGCTCGTCAAGGCGCGCACTGCGCAACGGATCGCTGATCGGACCGCCTGCTTCACTGGAAAGGCCCTGCTCCGCCAGTTGCGCCTCCTGCAGCCAGATGCCCAGCGGGATCGAGCGCGGATCGGTTCTGCAGGCGGCTTCCAGCGCAGTGCGGGCCCGTGACCACTCGCCGCGCAAGAGCTGCGCTCGCGCTTCCGCAAGCACGGCCAGCTGCGCGGGTGCCACCGCATCGTACGGACTCTGCGAAGGCGGGATGCGCGCGTCATAGCCCGACATGCAGGCCGAACCGAGCAGCGCCAGAGCGGCGCCGAGCATCACGCGCTGGATCCACATCAGCGTCGGATCGGGCCGGTGAACTCCAGCTGCGGCGCACGCCGTTCCTGCTTCGTGCTCTCGTCGACGAACAGCACATCGCCAATCGCGAGGATGCGAACATCACAGGGCACCGGCCGCTCCAGCACGCGGATCTCGTCGAGCGCAACCAGCTGCCAGCGATCGATGTAGGCGCGGATCTCGGCCTCAACGCCTGCGTTGGCGCGAGAGATCGATTGGCGGAAGCCTTCCGCAGTGGTCTCGGCCTTCTGAACGTGCTGATCGCCTTCGGCTCGCAGCGCGAGGTGTTCGCGCAGACCCTCCGGTCCGACGATCTCGATCCGGTTGGCGACGATCAGGCAGGGCTTCTGAAAGCTCTGCGTCCAGGCGGGCGGTGCCGGCGGCAGCTTCTCGGCGCGCGCAGGCTCCTGCGGCTGCGGCGGCAGCGACGGTTTCTGATTCTGGCATGCACCCGCCAGCACCAGAGCCAGACTCAGCGTCAACGGGAACCGGCAGCTCCACTTCATGTGATGTCTCCTAGCGCAGGCCGCAGGCCTTGAAGGCTCGATCGCGCACCGCAACGGCGCGCGCACGCGCCTGCTCCGCGCCGCGCTCCAGAATCCGATCGACCTCGGCCGGATCCGCGAGCAACTCCTCGCGCCGCCTGCGCGCGACAGCGAAGTGATTCTCCATGCCGTCGATCAGCGCGGCCTTGAGGTGTCCGTAACCCGGCGCGCCCTCGCCGCCCTTCTGAACGCGTTCCTTCCAGAGGGCGAGCTCGCTCGGCGCGAGGAACAGCTCCAGAAAGCGGAACAGCAGCAGTTCATCCGGGTTCTTGGGCTCTTCCGGCGCGCGTGAGTCGGTCACGATGCGCCCGACCGTCTTCTTCAGCGCCTTGCCCGACTCGAAGATCCAGATGTCGTTGCCGTAGCTCTTCGACATCTTCTCCCCGTCGAGACCCGGCACCTTCTGCAGCGACTCGGCGCGCTCGAGCAGGCATTCAGGACGCTTGAACACCGGCCCGTAGAGCGCATTGAAGCTCGCCGCCATGTCCTGTGTCATCTCGACGTGCTGCACCTGATCCTTGCCGACCGGCACAAGATCGGAGTCGTAGGCGAGGATGTCCGCCGCCATCAGAACGGGATAGGTGAACAGGCCAACCGAAGCCTGAATGCCCTTGGCGGTCTTGTCCTTGTAACTGTGCGCGCGCTCGAGCAGTCCCATGCCCGTGACGCAGGCGAGCAACCAGGAAAGTTCCGTGATCTCCCGGATGTCGCTCTGGCGGAACAGCACCGAGCGCGCGGGATCGAGCCCCAGCGAGAGATAGGTCACGGCCACATCGCGCACCGCCTCGCGCAGCTTCTCGGGCTCGCGGCTGGTGGTCAGCGCGTGGTAGTCGGCGATGAAGAAGAAGCGTTCCCCAGGCTGCTCCTGCAGCGCGATGTGCTGGCGGATCGCGCCGAAGTAGTTGCCCAGGTGCGGACGGCCGCTGGGCTGGATGCCGGAGAGGAAGGTCTTGGTGGCCATGCGGGAGGGTTGGAACTTAGCAAGTGGCCCTGCGGCGGGCGAGAGCTGCCGCAGGCGAGTTCGGGCGGCGCGGAGCCTGATGCCCCGGCGGCCTTTCAGGCGACAGCACGCATTTCCCCGACTTTTCGATCCACGCCGAGCGGTTGGGGTCACAGAGATGCACAGCTCACGGAGCAGCACAGGCCGAGCGACGGATGCGCTTTCCGCACAGTTCCGATCACCGAGTACCATCCCCCCTAGCCATCATGCCGACCGCATCACCCTTCATCATCCTGACCTTAGGCCTGCTGGCTCCGGGCTTGCGCTCCGTCCAGCGCACGACGCCGAAGTCCCCCGTCCGTCCCCCGCTGCCAAGCTCACCGTGCGTGCCGGCCCTCCCGAGCCATCCCCTCAACTGGGCTCCCGGTGTAGCCACACCCAACACGCTGGTCACCGCTGCGGATCCAGACGTACGGCGCTTCCTCGTTAGGGTGCCAAGCACCTACTCCGTTCAGCACGCGCCCTACCCGGTCGTCTTCATGCTTCACGGCACCGGCCAGTCCGCACCGATCGCGATGAACAACACCACCTGGAATCTGGCATCTGAGCTGAACGAGTTCATCGTGGTGTATCCCGAGGCACTGCCCTATCTGCTGCTTGACGGCACGACGCGAACAAAATGGCATACGGATGAGGTTGCGGCGAACGTCGTGGATCCCTCCGAGCTGCCGCTCGCCGACGATGTCGTTTTTCTGCGCGAATTGCACAACACTCTGGGCACGCACCTCAACATCGACTGCTCGCGAGTCTACGGTACCGGCTTCTCCAACGGTGGCGCGTTCGTCAAGTCCAAGCTCCATGTGGGCCTTGCCGACATCTTCGCCGCAACGACTTCAGCTGGAGGCATCGGCCTGGGTGGCGGCCTCGCTTCGCAGTACTATCCATCGAACGGTTTCGATTTCCGGCCTCACTTTGAGGTTGTGGGCACCCTTGATGACACCAAGCGCGAGAACTGCGTGCAGGCGGGCGATCTCAACCCCGGTGACATTCTCCCGCGTGCAGTTGCGGATGTCGTGGCCACGCCCTGCATGTGGAATCCCATGCTGCTCATGGCGGATGCGTTGGCCCTGAATGCAGCAACATACACCACGATCGAGAATGCGGGCTTCACGCAATTCCTCTGGAGCTCGCCCCAACTCCCTGGACCGGGGCCCCGGGAATATCGCTTTCGCATCCTGCCGGGGATGACCCACGAGTACCCCAGCGGCACGAACTACGCGGTTGACTACGTGCCGATCTTCTACACGTGGATGATGCAGTACACTCGCTAGGTTCGGTCCCAAGGTTCGGTCCCAGGGGCTGGTTCGGACCCGAACGGGGCGCCCCCGATGGTGGACTCACGCCGGTCCGCTCCCCACAATGCGCTGCTCAAGCGATGACTCGGCCACACGACCTGCGAACCACGCTCAGACTGCGTTGTCTGCTTCTGGCGCTGTATCTGGGGCTTTGCCTGGTGTTGCAGGCCTGTGCCAGCACGCGCGAGGAGCGCAATCTGGCGCCGTTCTACAGCGAGCACTCGCGTGCGGGCGGCGGCGTGGAGCAGGAAGCGCTCGGCGGTGCCGTGCGGCTGCGCCATGACGCTCCCGGCGGCACGCTGCGCCAGTGGGCCCTGCGCCCGCTGGTGATCCGCGAGAAGGGCGAGCAGGGCAACTGGCTGATGCGCTATCTGACGCCCTTCGGGCGGGCGGAGCGCAACGGCGACGACTTCAGCTGGTACCTGCTGCCGGTCACGATGTACACGAGCCAGAAGCGCGAGCAGGGCGAGGACACCTACACGCTCTTCACGCTGCCCGGGATCTACTGGTCGCGCACGGACGATGGACGCACACTGCGCGCGTGGTTTCCCTTCGGCGGTGTGCTGGAGCGCTTCCTCTCCTACGATCGCATCGAGTTCGTGCTCTTTCCGATCTGGGTGCGCACCGAACGGGCGGGCCGGGAGACCACGCACGTCCTGTGGCCGTTCTTCTCGAAGAGCTCGGGAGCGGGCGGGCCGGGTTGGCGGGTGTGGCCGCTCGTGGGCCGCAACCGCTACGAGGGACGCTACGACCGCTGGTTCTTCCTGTGGCCGCTGTTCCAGTGGGAGCACAATCGCGAGTGGGCCGGCGAACAGCGCGATGAGCGCAGCTGGATGGCCTTCCCGCTGTACGGCTACAAGCGCGCGGGCGGCTACCGCGCCCACACGCTGCTGTGGCCCTTCTTCGGCTGGTCCAGCGATCCTGAGCAGGGCTTCTGGGCCTGGGATGCGCCGTGGCCCTTCGTGCGGATGCTGGAAAATCCGTCGCAGGACGAGCGGCGCCGGCGGGTGTGGCCGTTCTACTCCCACTACCGCGGCGACGGAATGGAATCGACCTGGTACATGTGGCCGTTCTACAACCACAGCTACGAGGAGTACCCCGATGCGGTGCGCACGACGCGCTGGGTGCTGCCGCTCTGGCAGGAGTGGCATCGCCAGGCGGACGGCGGCGAGCAGACGGCCTACCGCAAGCTGTGGCCGCTGGCGGAAGTCGATCAGGGTGAGCCTGGGCTGAGGCGCACGGCCTTCCCGGCGCTCAATCCGCTTTGGCGAATGCCCGAGGTGGACGAAATGTACGCCTGGATCTGGGAACTGTACGCACGGGAGGAGCGCGAGAACGGCATCCGGCGCGAGCGCTCGTGGCTGGGCCTGTACCGCCGCGAGAAGGACGCCGACGAGGATCGGTTCTCCATCTCGGGGCTGCTGTCGCGGCGCGAGTGGCAGGATCCGGTCGGCATCGAACGCACGGATACCTCGCTGCTGTTCGGGCTGCTGCGCTGGAGCTCTGGCTCCGATGGCAGCCTCGTACTGCTGCGGCCCGCGCTGCCGGGACCGGGCTGGCCTCTGGAACGAGCGGTGCGCAATAAGGCACCCTAGACACGAGGACCATGGGCGCAGCGCTGCGAATGCTTGCCGACCTGTGCCGCGGAATCGGCTTCCAGCTGGAGCTGTTGTTCGCGGTGCTCTGGCGGTTGCCGAACCTCCCCCGCCGCGCGCGGGTGGTGGCGGAGAACGTCTATCAGGGCGGCGTGCAGGGCCTGCACGTCGTGCTGCTGGTGGGCCTGTTCATCGGCATGATCGTCGCTCTGCAGACCGGCATCGAGCTGCAGCGCATCGGCCAGCAGGATCAGATCGGCACGATCGTGGCGATCTCGATGGCGCGCGAAATGGGCCCGTTCATCACCTGCACGATCCTCGCGGCAACGGTCGGCAGCTCGATGGCCGCCGAAATCGGCACCATGGCGGTCTCAGATGAGCTCTCGGCGCTGGAGGTGCTGTCCGTGGATCGCGTCAAGCTGCTGGTCCTGCCGCGCGTCACCGCGCTGGTGATCGCCGCGCCGCTGCTGACGATCCTTTGCGACACGGTCGGAATTCTGGGCGGCGGCTTCGTGGCGCAGTCGCAGCTGCATGTCAGCTGGCAGCTGTACATCGATTCGGCGATCGAGGCCCTGCGCGACCCCGGCAAGCTGTTCCCGCTGCCCAAGGATGTCTATGCGGGCCTGTTCAAGTCGATGGTCTTCGCCGTCCTGATCGCGATCATCGGCTGCTCGGCCGGCCTGCGCGCCTACGGTGGCGCGCTGGGCGTCGGCAAGGCAACCCGTGCGGCGGTACGCGATTCGATCATCGCGATCATCATCGCCAACTACTTCATCACATGGGCGCTGTATCAGGCATGAGCGAAGCACGCGAGGTCCTGATCCGCTTTGTCGATGTGCACAAGAGCTTCGGCAGGCAGAAGGTCCTCAACGGACTCTCTTTCGAGGTCCGGCGCGGCGAGACGCTGGCCGTGATGGGCCCTTCGGGCACCGGCAAGTCCGTGGTGCTGCGGCATGCGATCGGCCTGCTCCGGCCGGATTCCGGCCGCGTCGAGGTTGAGGGCAAGTCCGTTCCGGACCTCAAGCGCCGGGAGTTGAGCGAACTGCGCAAGCGCATGGGCTTCGTGTTCCAGGAAGGCGCGCTGATCAACTGGCTCAGTGTGGGTGACAACGTGGCCCTGCCGCTGCGCGAAAACACCGGCCTCTCCGAAGCGGAAATCCGCCGCCGCGTGCAGGAACGCCTCGATCTGGTGCGCATTCCGGATGCCTGGGAGAAGATGCCC
>SYGM01000039.1 GCA_005799545.1 Planctomycetia bacterium
CTCCTCCAGCGGCGTCTCGTGATCGGGGCGGTGACAGAAGTACAGATCAAGATAGTCCACCTGCAGGCGCCGCAGCCCGTTGTCGCAGGCATCACGGATGTGTTTGCGGGAGAGACCCTTCTGGGTCGGCAGCTTGCCACCCCAATAGACCTTCGTGGAAACGATGTAGGAACTGCGCGGCCAGCCCAGCTGACGCAGGGCCTCGCCCATGAGGCGCTCCGACTCGCCCGAAGCGTAGGCCTCGGCATTGTCGAAGAAGTTGATGCCGGCTTCGTATGCCTGCCGCATCAGCGTCATCGATGCGGTGAGATCGATCTGCTTGTGAAAGGTGACCCACGATCCAAAGGAGAGCGCACTGACCTTGAGTCCGGATTGACCGAGTCGGCGGTACTGCATGGCGGCCACCATCCTAGGGACCCAGCCTCTGGCGTCGACAGGAAAGCGCGTCAGACTGGAGAGCGTGCAACTTCTGAGGCTTGTGGTCCCGACCATGCTGGCAGGCGCGCTGGGCGCGTGTCTGCTGGTCTCGTCCAGGCCGCGCGTGCCGACCTACAACGCGGACATTCGCCCGATCCTTTCGGACAATTGCTTCTTCTGCCATGGACCGGACACCAACCAGCGCAAGGGCGACCTGCGTCTGGATCTGCGTGCGGCTGCGCTGGAAGCAGAAGCTTGGATCCCAGGCGATCGCAGCCGGAGTCTCGCGTGGGAGCGCATCCACAGCGTCCAGCCGCGCGAGCAGATGCCGCCGCCCGATTCACATCGCACGCTCAGCGAGACGCAAAAGGAGCTCATCGGCCGCTGGATCGATGCGGGAGCCGTGTACGAGGAGCACTGGGCCTTTCAGGCACCGGTTGCGGCGGATGTGGCCGGAGGACCGCAGCTCATCGACACACTCGTCGATCGCAAGCTACGCGAGCGCGGTTGGAAACGTTCCACCGAGGCACAGCGCGCAACCTTGCTGCGCCGTGTCACGCTCGATCTCACGGGTCTGCCGCCGACGCCAGAAGAGATCGAATCGTTCTGCAGCGATGCGCGCCCGGACGCCTACGAGCGTGTGGTGATGCGCCTGCTGGATTCGCCGCACTACGGCGAGCGCATGGCGCTGCCTTGGCTCGATGCGGCACGCTACGCCGACTCCAACGGCTTTCAGCAGGACGGTGATACCTTCCAATGGCTGTGGCGGGACTGGCTGGTGCGTCAGCTCAATGCGGACAAGCCCTTTGACCAGCTGACGAAGGAATTGCTGGCAGGAGATCTGCTCCCGGACGCGAGCGACGAAACGCGGCTGGGAACCGCCTTTCTGCGCAATCACCTGCTCAACGGCGAGGGCGGTGCGATACCGGAAGAGAATCGCTTCGTGGCCCTCTTCGATCGCGTCGACGCCACGGCCACCACATGGATGGGCCTGACCATGTCGTGCGCGCAGTGCCACGATCACAAGTACGATCCGATCACCCAACGCGACTACTACGCGCTCCTGGACGCGTTCCAGCGTGTTCCGGAAAGCGGCGTGGTCGATGGCTCACCGAGCCGCATCCGGGTCGCCCCGCCGGTGGTGGAGCCGGCCTCGACGGCGCAGCGCGAGCGGCGTGCCGAGCTGGAACGGGCGCGCGATGCCGCGGCGGAAGGAGATGCGCGCAACGCCGCGCAGGGACAGCTCGATCAGTTTCTGCGGGATGAGTGGCCGCGGGTGATGGTGATGAGCAACGCACAGCCACGCACCACGCACATCCTGCAGCGTGGCGACTACCAGAGCCCTGCCGATGCGGTTGTCTTCGCGACTCCGGGCTTCCTGCCGCCGATGGAGCCCGAGTGGCCGCGCAATCGGCTCGGACTCGCACAGTGGCTGCTTGACGAAAAGCACCCGCTGACGGCACGCGTGGCGGTCAACCAAGCCTGGCAGCTGTTCTTCGGTCGGGGACTGGTGGCCACGCCGGAGGATTTCGGAACACAGAGTGCGGTGCCGCTGCAGCAGGAATTGCTCGATACGCTCGCGGTGCGCTGGCGCGAGAGCGGTTGGCGGCTGAAGGAACTGCACCACTGGATCGTGCTGAGCGGAACCTATCGCCAATCCAGCGTGGCAGATCAGAGCCGGGTCGATGCCGATCCGCTCAACGAATACCTCTCGCGCGCTCCTCGGCATCGGCTGCCGGCACCGTTGCTGCGTGATCTGGCACTGGCTTCCAGCGGCCTGCTCGTGACCGAGATCGGCGGACCGCCGGTCTATCCCTATCAACCGGATCGTGTCTGGGAATCGCTGGCGATCACGCGCGAGCGCGACTTCACCTATCCGGCCTCGAAGGGCAGCGATCTGTATCGCCGCAGCCTCTACACCTTCTGGCGCCGCACGATCGCTCCGCTCAACATGTTCGACAGCAGTCAGCGCCAGTCCTGCAAAGTCCGTTCTGTCCAGACGAACCTGCCGCTGCACGCGCTGACCATGCTCAACGATCCCACCTGGGTGGAAGCGGGTCGCGTGCTCGCACAGCGCACATGGTCCGAATGCTCGGGCGATGCAGCACGCCTGCAGCGCATGTTCCTGCGCGTGGTCTCGCGAATGCCCGACGAAGAGAGTCTGCGAGCACTGGAGACTCTGCTCGACAAGCAGCGCAAGGCCTTCAGCGCGGATCCGGCGGCAGCGCGCGCCTACCTCGCGATCGGCGAACGTACACCCGACACACAGCTCGATCCGGTGGAGCTGGCCGCGTGGTCACGCGTTGGGCTTGGCATCTACAACCTGCATGAGGCCATGTGTCGTGAGTGAGCCGCACGCTTTCTCACGGCGCTCCCTGCTGCTCGGCGGACTGGCAACGGCCGTACTTACGCGCTGGCTGCTGGGCGCAAGCTCGCCCAACCCGGCGAAAGCCAAGCGTGTGATCGTGCTGTGGCAGGGCGGCGGGCCATCCCACATTGATCTATTCGACCCCAAGCCCGGCTTGGCCGCCATCGCGGGTCAAGACATCCCGGAGTCTGTGCGGGGCAAGACGCGTCTGTCGACGATGTCATCGGGGTACACGCGCTGGCCGGCGCAACCGGCCATCAAGCCCTTCCGCAGGTACGGGAACAGCGGCATGGAGCTGAGTGAGCTGTTGCCGCACCTCGGCGGCATCGCCGATGAGCTGTGCCTGATTCGCTCCATGCACACGGAGGCGGTCAATCACTCACCGGGCGTGACCTTCTTCCTGACCGGCTCGCAGCAGCCTGGCCGTCCCGCGCTGGGCGCGTGGATCGACTACGCGTTGGGCTCGGGCTGTGACGATCTGCCGCCGTATGTCGTGATGACCTCCTCCGATGTCGGTAAGACCTGCGGCCAGCTGTTCTACGAGCACTACTGGTCGAACGGCTTCCTGCCGGGCCGGCATCAGGGTGTGCGGCTGCGCAGCGGAGGCGATCCTGTGCCATACCTTGGCAATCCGGCCGGCGTCAGCGCCGCGATGCAGGCAAGCCTGCTTGAGGACCTCGCGCGTCTCAACCGCATTCATGCGGAACGCGCGCCGGGAGCCACGGATGAGATCGAGACGCGCATCCTGCAATACGCCCTTGCGCATCGCATGCAGGCCAGCATGCCGCGCCTGCTCGACCACTCACGCGAGCCGGCGGAAGTGCTCTCGCTTTACGGACCGGATGTCGGCAAGCCCGGTACTTACGCAAGCAACTGTCTGCTCGCACGCAAGCTGATCGAACAGGGCGTGCGCTGCGTGCAGCTGATGCACAGCGGCTGGGATCAGCACGACAACCTTTTCACGCAGCTGGAGCTGCAGTGCCGCGACACCGATCAGCCGAGCGCAGCACTGGTGCAGGACCTCAAGGCGCGCGGGCTGCTTGACGAGACGCTGATTCTCTGGGGAGGAGAGTTCGGACGCACGCCCTTCGGTCAGGGGCCCAGCGACAAGCCCAACGGCCGTGACCACTTCGGCCGGGCCTACTCCATGCTGCTGGCGGGCGGTGGGATCCGGCGCGGACATGTGCACGGTGCCACCGACGAGTTCGGCTGGAACATCACAGCGGATCCGGTGCATGTCCACGACCTGCAGGCGACGATCCTGCACCAACTCGGGCTCGATCACGAGCAGCTGACCTACCGCCATCAGGGGCGGCGCTACCGTCTCACCGATGTGCACGGCAGCGTCGTGCGCGGCATCCTGAGCTGACGCCGCGCCGGTGGATCACTGGTTGGAGTTCTTGCGCCACTCCATCGCGGCGATCTGTCCCTGACGGGCGAGATCCGCCGCTTCGCCGAGAATGCGGGCCGCTTCCTGCGGCGCATGGAAGCCCATGGAGTTCTCGGCGGCGATGAAGTCGATGCGCCACTGGGCTTCGCGCTGCAGCTCCAGCGCCTTGTTCAGCGCCTGCGGCGTTGCGCCCTCTTGCTTGGCGAGCACAATGGCATCGATCTGGGCCATCAGAGCAGAGGCTGCTCGCTGCATCAGATCCTGAGTGCGCTGCTGGATCGTGTCCACGCGCGCCTTGATCTCGCTCTCCGAGGCGTGATGGCAGGTCTGACAGGCACGGTTGATGTTCAGCAGAGGGCTGCGCACCCAGTGATCGGAGACCTTGCTGGCACCGTCGCGCTGATAAGGCATATGGCAGTCAGCGCACGAAACACCCGCGCGAGCATGGATGCCCTGACTCCAAAGCTCAAATTCGGGATGCTGCGCCTTCAGGATCGGGGCACCCGTCTCGGCGTGCTCGTAGTCAAAGAAGCGCTTTCCATCGGCAAAGCTCGTGGCGTTCCAGTGCGCTTCCATCTGCTCGACCTTGAGCCCCTGTGACCAGGGGAAGGTCAACGGACTCTTCGTCGAGCAGTAGTACTCGACATGGCACTGCGCACAGACGAAGGACCGCATCTCGCTGCGCCGGGCGTCCGTGTTGGGGTCGTAGGGCTTGGCGCGGTCGGACTTGCGCCATTCGTCAATGCTGGGCAGGTGGGGCACCTCTCCATCGCCAGCCGCGAGCGCCTGAATGCCCTCGATGAAACCGGGTCGAGTGACCCGCAGCTTCATGGTGTTGGGTTCGTGGCAGTCACTGCAGGTCACAGGGTGGGCATGACCCATGTCATGGAGCTTGGCGTTGGCTTCCTGATAGGTCATCTTCGATGTGGCAACCATGCCCTTGTGGGGGTCGCCATCACCGAGCTCGCGATAGAGCGGCATCACGGAGGCGTGGCAGTGCAGACAGGAGCCGGACTGCGGTTTCTTGATGCGCTCGGTGGCTTCCTGGTCGGCAAGCATGTAGGCATGTCCGCGGCGATCGCGGTAGTCGAGCGCGAAGGCATAGCCCTTGAACATCCGCTTGAGCCACGGATCACGCTCGATTTTCTGGTCCGGCATCGACTCGCTGCCGCCATGACCGCCGAAGCGGGTACGGGTGGCTTCGGCCGTGCGCTGATATCCCTCGTATTGCTTGGGCCAGTTGATACCCCACGCAGCAGGATCGGTTGTGTCTTCACTGACAGGCTGAATCACCGTCTGCGCGTTGGCTGCTTCCACTTTGCGCTCGGAGATGTTCATCAAGAGAGCCGTCGCGCCGACACCGGCCATCGAGGCCGCGGCAATCGCCGCAATCAGGATCGTTCCAGTACGCTTTGAGTGAGGGATCGTTTCCATATCTACTTCTTTCCGTATAGCTCTTGCTCGATGCCCAGGTCCGCACCACCGAGACCGACTGTCTCGCCGTGGCCGACTCCGCGATGGCAGTGAACGCAGTTCATGTCCCCGCCTGGCGCGACGAGCTCGTGCACCAGTTCTGAATGGCAGCGCAGGCAGTTGTTCTGCAGGATGCGGGCGTTGTCGCCCTTGATGCGAATGGGCTCTGCGAAGTCCTGGAAGGTGAAGCTCTTGCTGTGATGCCAGCCGTTGCTTGCCTTGGCGATCCACTTGTCGATGCCTTCCGCGGGCAAGTGGCAATCGACGCAGCCGGCTACCGTGTGGTGACTGGCCTTCTGCCACGAGTCGAACTGCGGCTGCATGATGTGGCAGTTGACGCATGCGCGGGGATCCGAGCTCAGGTAAGAGAGCCCTTCCGCGTATTCGAACGTGTATGCACCGATGCCTGCGGCAAGCCCGCCGACGATAGCGAGTGCCAGCAGGAGCTTTCCGTGCCGATTCAGCGGGGAGGTCTTCCTCATGGGGGGACACGCCGACGCTATGGGAACGGATCAGGCTCAGAAAGCCCCTCTACGCACTGATCCCGAAAGTCATCAGAAATCGCCGCCGAGTGCGTATTCAAGCTACGCCGTTTGGCAAATCTAAGCGGGGGCTTGCTACACTAAGCCCATGTCGATGCGTTCCTGGAAGAGCACCCGCAATCGCCTTGCCTTGTCGCAGCAGCAGTTCGCCGATCTGCTCGGTGTCCATCCCATGACGATCAGCAAGTGGGAGCGGGGCGTGCTCGAACCCAACGAGCACCAGCGCGGACTCCTGCGCGCGCTGTCGGAGGCTGCCGAGCGCGGACTCAAGGCCTCTCCCAAACACTACGAGCCGCTGCGCTTCCTCGCTGAGGTCCTGGCCCAGCCGCGCCGGGGGACGGAGATCGATCTGGGGACGCTCAGCGCCACCAACCGCTTTTCCGGAATGATCGTCGAGATTGCCCGCGGCGATGTGATGAGCAAGGTCGTGATCGAGGTCACGCGCCAGGTGCGCATCGGGGCCGTGATCACGACGGACTCCGTCGACCGCCTCGGTCTCGAGATAGGTTCGCGCGCCACGGCCATCATCAAGGCCACGGAGGTGATCGTTGGGCGTTCGTGAGCTCATCAGCTGTCTGGTGCTGATTCCCGCAGCCTGCCAGCCGACGGAAGTGAGGCCCGTCGTGCGCGTATCTGCTGCGGTCAGTACCCGTGCCGCATTGCTCGCCCTTGAGCCGGAATACGAACAGCTCAGCGGCGTGGATCTGCGCTTCAACTTCGGCGCGTCGAGCGATCTCGCGCGTCAGATCATCAGCGCCGGCGGAGCGAATCTGTTTCTGTCAGCGGATGAAATCCAGATGGATCGTATCGAAGAGACCGGTCAGGTTGTGGAGGGAACACGTTGCGACCTGCTCTCCAATCAACTTGCCGTCGTGGAGCTGGCAGAGCTGCCGACCCGAATGGGAACGCCTTTTGACGCCGCACGCCTTGCAAGCGAGGACGTGCGGCGGATTTCCATCGCCGAACCCAACTCCGTGCCCGCGGGACGCTACGCACGCATGTGGCTGGAGAGCCTCGGGCTGCTGGAGCACGTCGATGCCAAGCTGATTCCCGCTCTGGATGCACGCGGTGCGGTGGCGGCCGTCGAGGCCGGAGGCGCCGATGTCGGCGTGGTCTATGCCACCGATGCGATGCAAGCCCGTTCCTTGCGCATCGCCCACACCGTTCCCCAAGCGCAAGGACCAGCGATCACCTACCCGATGGCCTTGATCAGAGGAAGTGCGGTGACTGCGCAGTCGCAGGCGCTGTGGGAGTACCTGCGCAGTGAGCAGGCCGCGCGACATTTCCGAGCTCAGGGCTTTCTGGTCCTCGGCAGGTGACGATGCTGGAGATCCTGACGACAACGCTGTTGGTGGCGGGACTGGCGGGATGCCTGGCGGCACCCCTGGGAATCCTGTTGGGTTATTGGATGGCGAGGAGTGAGTTCCCCGGCAAGAGCGTGGTGGAGACCCTCATCGCGCTGCCGCTGACCTTGCCTCCGACGGCCATCGGCTACCTCTTGCTGGTCCTGTTTTCGCGCGGTGGCCTGCTGGGCCACTGGAGCCCGCGGTTTCTGTTCACCTGGAAGGCGGCCGTGCTGGCGGCGGCGGTGATGGCGATGCCGCTGGTGGCGCGCACCGCCCGTGCCGCGTTCGCCGAAGTTGATCCGCGATTGGAGCTGATGGGACGCAGCAATGGTCTGGGACCACTCACCGTATTTCGGCGAATCACTCTGCCGCTGGCGCGTCACGGCCTGCTGGCAGCTTCTCTGCTCGGCTTTGGTCGCGCGATGGGTGAGTTCGGTGCCACGGTGATCGTGGCTGGCATCATCCCCGGAGAAACGGAGACGATCTCGCTGGCGATCTTCCAGGAAATCCAGCTCGGAAACTCCGCCGGCGCACTAGAGCTGGTCGCGATCGCCACACTGCTGTCCTTTCTGCTGGTCTGGACTACGGAACGACTGCTCCGACGCAAGGCCAGCCCATGATCGCCTTCGATGTTCAGCTGCAGCAGGGACGCTTTCTGCTGGATGTGCAGTGGCAGTCGCAGGCGCGCTGCCTCGGCATCTGCGGCCCATCCGGTTCAGGCAAGAGCACCTTGCTGGAGGCGCTGGCGGGCTGGCGCACTCCCCGGCGCTTGAGTCTGCGACTCGATGCGTTTTCCGTTCCGTCGGCCGAGATTCCGCCCGAGCGACGCGAGCTCGGCTATGTGCCGCAGGATGGTCTCTTGTGGCCGCATCTGTGCGTCCGGGAGAACTTGGCGCTGGGATGCGCCAATCCTGAACTGGCACAACGCACGGTGGCGGTGCTCGGCATCGAAGCGTTGCTGGAACGCATGCCGGAGCAGCTTTCCGGCGGAGAGAGGCAGCGCGTGTCGCTCGCGCGTGCAATAGCGCGACAACCGCGCGCTCTGTTGCTCGATGAGCCGTTGGGTGCGTTGGATGCGGGTCTTCGACGCCGGATCCTGCCTTATCTGGCGCGCGTTGGCGAAGAGTTCCGGATTCCCACGCTGTTCGTGTCGCACGATCCTGCCGAGGTCCTCGCGCTGTGTGACGAGGTGGTGCTTTTTGAGGCGGGGCGAATCGTGAGAGGCGGACCTCCTGCGGTTGTGCTGCGCGAACAGGACAGCGGTCTCGGCGCCTTCGAGAACATCTTTCACGGCGAAGTCGTCCAGGCGGACGAAGGCACAGCGCTGCTCTCACTCGCCGAAGGCGGTCAGGTATCCGTCGCGGCCCGTGGCATTCAGATCGGTGAGCGCGTGCTGTTCTCGATCCGCTCCGATGAAATTCTCGTTGCGCTGGAGCGCCCGACGAGCATCTCCGCGCGCAATGTCCTGCCGGCGTTGGTGATCGCGGTCGTGGAAGATGGCACCGCCGGCGTGCGTGTCGATGCGCGCCTGAACGAAGGCCGCGGAGCGCTGCTTTCCGCTGTTCTGAGCGCCGCCGCGGTCAGGGAGCTGGGACTGAGCGCGGGAGCGGAGCTGTTTCTCATTTTCAAGGCGAACTCCTGCCGCCTATTCACTTCGCAGCCTTAGGGCGCGAGCGTGAACTCAAGGCTTGCCGTCAGCCCGATCCAGTTCGGGCAGGTCCGCAGTCGACTGTCGTTGACAGCCTCAGGACAAAGGCATTGGCTTCTGAATCCGCTGAAGGCGATCCACGGGCACGTAGTTCGCAGCCGATCTCACTGCCCTGAGATACGGCGCGGGGCGCACAGCGTCTCGACCGCGGACAGCAGCCGCTCAACGCTCAACTGGGATGACACAGCACGCCACTCCCCGCTGCGATCATTTCCCAGCACAAACAACGACGAGTGCATCAGCGGTTTCGCAGGATCCACATCCTCGATGAATTGTTCGCCCAGCTTGCGGCGCAGCAACTCGATGTCTTCAAGCTGACCCGTGAGGAAAGTCCACTGAGGACCGCAGGACAGGCGCTCGGCAAAAGCCGCCAGCGCTGTGGGGGTGTCGCGCTCCGGATCCAGCGTGACCGAGATCAGGCACACATCGGGAGGCAGCTTCGACTGCAGTTCCACCAGGCGGGCGGTGGCCGGCGGGCAGACGGATTCGCAGTTGGTGTACAGGAACTGGATCACGACGCAGCGATTGCGGACAAGATCGGTGTAGAAGCGCAGCGATTGACCCGTGTGGCTCACCAGCGGCACATCGGGAATGCGGCCTTGTGCGATCTGGCGCGGTGCAGAGTCTGTCTCGCGCGATGCTGGATCGGACTCCGGCAGAGGCGGTTTTGCCTCCGGCGGTGCCTGGCAGCCGAGCAGCAGCAGCAAAGCCAGATGGCGCATGAGCCCAGTTTAGCGCGGCGCGCCCAGAACGGTGATGGTCGAGGTTCTTGCTGCATCGAGCGAGCGGCGCACGAGCACCAGCTCATCCCGTCCATCGCCGTCCAGATCCGCTGCCTGTGCGGACTCGATGCGCAGCGTGTCCGCCGCATCAAAGCGATGTATGCCATCCGGAGGACGATTGCCGTGCAGCTCCTTGGCGATGCCCTTGCCGAGGCCGCCGAGCCAATCCAGCGTGCGATCCACGGTCCACAGCTTGTCTTCCGTATCAAAGATCAGCGTCCGCAGCAGCGTCTCCTGATCCAGTGCCGCAGGATCGAGTTGGCCCTTCGCCGCCAGCCACAGCTCGACGCGTCGCTCCTTGGCCTCGACATCGTCGAAAAGCAGCGCAATGTCCGTCTTGCCATCGCCATCGTAGTCGCCCTCGATCGGTGTGCGCAGATTGCGCAGTGCCGTGACGAAGCGCGCGATCAGCTTGTCGGCGTTCTTGAGCACGTCCAGAATGGGCGGCAGACGCACCAGAATCGTGGCGCGCCGCGAGGGTTCCCGTGCGAACGTGCCCTTGCCCTGATTGGGGTAGGCCAGCGCGTCAATCTGCACCTCCCACTCGGCGAGGAGGCCCTGGATGAGCGTGCCGACGCCGGGCTTGATGACCCTCACGAGCAGCAGATCCGGAAGCTCATCGGCGTCCATCGGCGCAAAGATCATCGCGCTGATGTCCTGGGCGCTGCGCAGGATCGCGGAAGGGCGCTCAAATTGAGGTCCCTGCGGAGTGCCGGGGTAGATCCACACTTTGCGTCCGCGGGCGATGGCAAAATCCAGCACACCATCGCCATCGAGATCCCGCGCAGTCAGCGGCTGCTGCAACGCGAAGGCCTCCGCGGAGAGCGTGTCCTGCTCCGAAGCCGGACTGTCCTGATAGAGGCTGAAGTCCACGCTGACGGTCGGTTCGGAGGGAATCTCGCCATTGGGCCCGAAGATGTGCCAGGCCCCGCGCTCCTCGCTCATGACCCACAGGTCCTTGCGGCCGTCCCCGTTCTGATCGAGCAGTTTCAGCGCGGGAATGTCGTACTCATCGAGGAGCGTATCGGAGGCGATGCTGGCGTTGGTCGAACGCGAGCGGCGCGGCGTGATCTCCACGGCGGCGATGCGATCGTACTGCTCGGTCGCGGCTCCGGTCTGGGGCATGCGCCGCCAGATCTCCATGCGGTTGCCGCGGGGCGCGACGAGTTCCGCGCTGCCATCCTGATTCAGATCCGGGGCAAAGTCGACGAAACGCGGCACACCGCTGCGCAGCGTCCAGCGCACACGCTTCGAAAGCTCATCGTGAGCCTCCAGAATGACACCCTCCGCATCGGTCCGCAGGGCACGCACGCCGCGCTCATCCAGCACGAGCACGCGCTCATGCGGCTCGTCCGAGGAAACCCGGGCGTAGCTCAGCAGTGTGCGCGCAGGCGTGCTCAGCAGCAGACTGCCCTTGAGTTCCCCGGACCTGAGATTCCACGAGCGCAGTTCGCCGCGTCGGCCCACCAGCACCACTTCAGCGCCCGGCGCACCGCCCAGCTCGACGATGCGGTGATCGGCAAGCTCGAACGGCAGCACCAGATCGGCCCGCTGCTCCAGCGCAGTACCTTCCGCGCCCAGCGGCAGCAGCATCAGCGCAAGTTCAAGCATGTCACGCCCTCCTCGCCGTACCAGAAAATGTCGGGACTGTCCGGGCCGACCGCCGAGGGGACCAGCAGCAGGCGCTTGGCCATGTCGCCCTCCCAGAGCGGTTTCTCGAGCATCGACAAGCGGCCGTCGCGGCCCTTGCGGAAGCTCACGACCCGCGCCTTGTCCTCGGTTGAGCGAATCACGGCTTCGGTGAATCCGTCACCCGTGATGTCACCGATCAGCTCAAACAGCGCGGTGCTGAATCCGGCCTGAGTGGACTCGGTCCAGCTGAAATCGGGCCTCCGCGAGAGCACCCCCTTCTGGTTGAGGAAGATATGCATCTGCAGGTCGATGCGCTGTGTCGCGGCGCTGCGCAGGATGTCGATCAGGTCCGGCTTCAGCGCTCGTACGATCAGATCCGGCAACCCGTTGCCGTCGATGTCGCGCAGGGCCACGGCCTGCGCCAGCCCATCGAGGATCAGCGCCTGCGAAGGCTTCTTGCCTCCGGGGAAAACGACGGGCTTGCCGTTCTCCTCGCCGCCGATCCAGATGAGCGCCTGCGTCTGGTTCTTCTCGAGATTGCCAGCCGCGAAGGCGAGCACATCGGCCCGCCCGTCGCCGTTGAGGTCCTGAATGCGCACGGAACGCGTGAGATCGACCACGCGCAGCTCCGCCGAAGCCAGCGGGTAGGCTTCACGGACGGCATCGGCGGAGAGTTCCGCACCGCTGCCCTGTCTCCACCACGAGAAGGTGTCCGAGCTCAGCGCGCCCAGATCGCGCCGCCCGTCACCGTCAATGTCCGCTAGCAAGAATCCCGGCACGCTGGAGCGCAGCGAGATCCAGTTCGAGAAGCGCGGCAGCTCGTCGCGGCGGCGGCCAATGCGCGTGAAGCGCTGCGAGGGTCGGTCCTCGTGTCGGATCTCGGCGCGGAAATACGGATCTTCGCTGCGCGTGGGCGGGAGTTCATGGCGTGAGCTCACCCACAGACCCTTCGGGTCGCGGCGGTGCAGGCTCCAGCTGCGCTGATCCGGGAGCACGAACTCATCGATACCGTTGCCGTCCAGATCCTGCACGCAGGGCTGGATGTGGAAGATGCGCTCGGGGTCCGGCACGGCCCAGAGCAGCTCGATGTTGAAGAGCCGCTTCCAGCGCTCGGCCTCCTCGTTGGCGGCGGCATCGTGGATCCAGGCCGCGCGCGAAGTGAACACGATCAGATCACGCGCCGGCGCGCCCAGCGATGCATAGGCAAACGCGATGGCATCCTCCGGGACGGTGATGGAACCCCGCGGACCGCGCACATGGCTGTCGCTGGAACGCACCCATTCCTCAAGGCGCCGCTCACCGCTCTGCTTGTCGTGAACGCCAACCACCAATTCGCTCTTCTGATTGCGATCGATGTCCAGTACCAGCACGTCGCGCACGCGCAGGCCCGGTTCCATCGGAAGCGTCGTCAGGCGGCCAAAGCCGCTCGCCAGCAGGATGGCCGCCAGCATCAGGGCAGTTCCTCCAAACGCTCCCAGTCGCCGCCCTGGAAACGAATCAACCACAGGAGGCGCATGCGCCAGGCTTGCGGATTGGATTCCCAGGAAAGCAGTCCGATCAGCGCCGACCACTGTGTGCGCTGCGCGCTGCCTGACCAGGAAAAGACGAGCGGAATGCCCACTTCGCGCATCCCGCGTTCACGGGTGCTGAGGGGCACATCAGCGGTGCGAAGCTCGCCATCCCGCTGGTAGCCGATGCTGAGGCCGGTATCGGGCTTCGCCGCACGGATGGCCTGCACAAGCCGCGAAGGATGATCGATGCGCTGACCGTCCACGCTCGTGAGCAGATCGCCGAAGCGCAGTTCGGAACGCCGCCACGGACTCGAGCGAGCCATTCCGA
Source organism: Planctomycetia bacterium (assembly GCA_005799545.1). Taxonomy (GTDB): domain Bacteria; phylum Planctomycetota; class UBA1135; order UBA1135; genus SYGM01. The sequence goes on from SYGM01000039.1 coordinate 13,498, forward strand.
TCAGGATCACGCCGGCACCCGGTGGCAATCCAGCGGCGCGCGACTGCGCCTCGGTGGCTTCGCGCACGAGGATTCCGGCACGCATGGACTCGCGGTCGCGGACGGGTTCGCTGCGCGGAGCCGGCGCGAGTCGAGCGGCGAGCACGAGCTCCGCGTCCATGCTCCGGGATCCGCGCTCCAGATTGAGCCGGATGCGCTCCTGCGGATCCGCACCCAGTTCGATTTCGCGCCAATCCGAGACGGCATCAAGCACAATCGTGCGCTCGCGCCAGCGCGCTTCGAGCAGACGATCGCCGCTGCGCAGTCCGGCGGCGATGGCGGGTGAGTTCTCAATGACCGACGCGATCTCCAGCCCCGCAGGCTCGTCGCCTTCAAGGCTGCGCGAGCGGCTTGCAAACTGCAGGCCCGAGAAGCAGCCGTTGGGCAGCTCCTTGCGCGACGGTTCATCCTGCGGAGGATGCATCCATTCGGCCGGCTCCTCCCAATCCGTGAGCTCAGGCGAGGACAGCGGCGCGGCCGCGCGGCACGCGCACAGCGTCAGCGTGCACAGCAGAGTGATCAGGAGACGGGTTTGTTTCGAAGCATCCATGTCGACAGCAACGCGATCGCGAGGATCCAGAGGATACCCGTGATCCACGCCTGCGACACGGACGGATTCAGTTGCGTGCTGATGCCCATGGACAGTTCCAGAAACAGCCGCGGATAGGACGCATCGCCCAGCAGCGAAGGTGTGTGCTCGGCGATCAGCCATGGCCCGCGCAGGAACACACGCAGCAGATCGAGAGCGAGAACCAGCCCGAGTCCCAGACCCAACGCAGCCGCGGCGCCGCGCACGAGATTGCCGGCCAGAAAGCCCAGACACATGGTGGCCAGCAGGGCTCCCAGCGGCGCAACCCAGGCCAGCGCGAGATCCGCGTACAAGTCCGTGGCTTTGGTGATCACGAAGGGTTCGCCTGTGGCGAGGATCTCCACCACATCGCCAAAGCCGGCTGTGGCCGCCGCGAGAGCGCAGACGGCTCCCGCGAGCACGGCGTAGGCCAGGCAGAGCGCCAGCATGGCGGCGAGCAGCTTGCCGGCGCTCCACTGCCAACGCTCCACCGGTCGCAACAGCACATTGCGGAGCGTGCCGCGCGCCTGCTCGCCGGCGATGGCCTGACTGGCAAGGCCTGCGGCAACCAGCCCGAGCACCGGCAGGCCCGCGATCATGCCGCGCGCCACCAGTTCAAAGCCGGAGACGCCGCTTGCGGTGGCCAAGCGCCCCGCAGCGACCTCGGCCTCCATCGCCCGGGCCTCCATCAGTCGAGACAGGGCTGCGCCGACCGCGACCAGCACCGGCAGGAGACATAGCCACAGGAGGCTGCGTGCGCGAGACCAGCGGCGCCACTCATGCGCCAGAGCGAGCCCCAGGCCGGCTTGCAGCGGGAGCCGCCCGGCCGGTGTCTCGTGCTGCGGAGCCTTAGATTCCAGTCCGGAAATCTCTCCGCGCTGTGCCGCGAGATAGACCTCTTCCAGTGACTTCTCCGCGCGCGCCAGAGCTTCAAAGCGCACGCCGCGCTCGAGCAGCGCACGGGCCAGCGCGTCGGCCGGCGGAGCGTTTCGAATACGGACGCCGCGCGGGTGAGGCATCGCTTCGCCGCCCAACGGGCCTGCGAGAACCGCCACGGCTTCCGGCTCCGCCGTCTCGACGATCAGCTCGCGGTTCTTGCCGCGAAGCAACTCATCCGCCGAGGACTCCACCGCAATCCGGCCGTTGCGCAGCACGCCGACGCGCGTGGTGATCGGTGCGATCTCCGCCAGCTGGTGGGATGAGATCAGGACACCGACACCTTGCGCGGCGAGCGTGCGCAGAAGCTCACGCACCTGTGCAAGGTTCTCCGGATCCAGACCATTGAGCGGCTCATCGAGCAGCAGATAGCGCGGCTGGCCGAGCAGCGCTGCGGCGATGCCCAGACGCTGACGCATGCCCTGACTGAACGTTCCCGCCTTGCGATCAGCGACGGCTTCGAGGCCCACCAGTCGCAGGACACGCAGAGCCTCGTCCTCCGCAGCCGCGGCATCCGCGCCACCCAGCCTCGCGAGCTCGGAGAGGTTCTGGCGTGCGCTCCAGCGCTCCCACGCGCCGGGAATCTCGATCAATGCGCCGATGCGGGCACGAGTCTGGGCTCCATCCTTGCGGCTGTCGAAGCCATCGACCTCGACCTGACCGCCGTCGCAGTCATGCAGACCCAGAATGATGCGGAGCAACGTGGTCTTGCCTGAGCCGTTCTGGCCGAGGAACCCGTAGATCTCTCCGGGCTCCAGACGCAGGGATACCTGCTCCAGCACCGTGCGGTCGCCGAAGCGCTTTTGAATCTGGGAAACACACAGCGCCATTCGCGCTGGATGCTACTTCGCCTGACCTCCCGATGCCATCTCGCGGCGGTTGGCAATCAGCGACGCGATCACGGATCCGCCCAGTATCCCCGCGATGATGGCCAGCGAGAGGCCGACGGGAACCTTGTAGTAGTCCACCAGCAGCATCTTCAGGCCAACGAAGACCAGCACGAAGGACAAGCCGAGCTTGAGATAGCGGAACTTGTCAACAACTCCCGCCAGCAGGAAGTACAGGGAGCGCAGTCCCAGGATCGCGAAGATGTTCGAAGTGAACACGATGAACGGATCCTTGGTGATGGCGAAGATCGCCGGGATCGAATCCACGGCGAAGACCACATCGGTGGCTTCCACCACAAGCAGGGCGAGGAACAGCGGCGTTGCGACTCGGCGGCCGTCGATGCGGGTGAAGAAGTTCTGGCCGTCGTACTTGTCGCTGACCGGCATGAAGCGGCGGAACAGCTTCACAATCGGGTTGCCGGCCGGGTCGTAGTGCTCGTTGCGCTGGATCAGCAGCTTGATGCCCGTCACGACGAGGATGCCGCCAAACACATAGATCGCCCAGTGAAACTTCGCGAGGAAGGCACCCCCGAGCATGATGAAGATCGCGCGCATCACCAGCGCGCCGAGAATGCCCCAGAACAGCACCCGGTGCTGGAGGGCATTGGGCACCGCGAAGTACCCGAAGATCACCACGAAGACGAAGATGTTGTCGACGGACAGCGCCTTCTCGATCACGTAGCCCGTGGCGAACTCGAGCGCACGCTCCGGGCCGTACCAGTGGTGGACACCCGCTCCGAACAGGAGAGCAAAGCCGACCCACACCGCACTCCAGATGGCAGCCTCGCGTATGGAAACAGTATGGGCCTTGCGGTGGAAGACGCCCAGATCAAGCGCCAGCATCGCGAGAACAAAGCAGAGAAAGCCGCCCCACAGGAGCGGCGAGCCGATGGAATCAGGTGTCATGGGGGCGTGGATGTAGCTTCGCTGTGCGACTCACTGCGGACGCGGATGACGATACCGATGGCTGCGCTCGAGTGCGCGGGCGATGGCGCGCCCGACACGATCTGCGGCGCGATCGATGGCAGCATACAGGTTGGCGTCGGTGTCGCTGACGAGAATCGTCTGCAGGTGTCGCCCCTTGACGCGCACGGCCACGAGCTTGTCGATGCCACCGCGCGGTCCGTTGGTGTCGGCGATGCGAGCCCAGACCTGAGAAACCTCGTGCCCGAAGCGTCCCAGCGCAAAAGCCAGCCGGCGCTCGAGGTGTCCGCGCAGGGCGGGGGTCAGTTCCGGTCCTTGGGAGATCAGTTGCACCTTCATGGTGCTCCATCATCGGCGCGGAAGACGGATTCATCCATGGCGACTTGTCGATGCTATCATTCGGTATTTCCGAAATGAGAACATCCCTGCACCAGCTCAACTTCCATCACCTGCTGTACTTCTGGAGCGTGGCCCGTGAGGGCGGGGTCGTGAAGGCTTCCCAGCGGCTGTTTGTCTCCCCGTCCACGATCAGCGGACAGATTCAGGAGCTGGAACAGGCGCTCGGTGAGCAGCTTTTCGTGCGTGTCGGACGCCGGCTCGAACTCACGGAAATGGGGCGGGTGGTGCTGCGCTACAGCGATGAGATTTTCTCGCTGGGGCGCGAGCTGGTGGAGACCGTCAAGGGCCAACCCTCGGGTCGGCCTGCGAGGCTCGTGGTGGGCGTCGATGACGTGCTGCCCAAGCTGCTCGTGCGGCGTCTGCTCGCGCCGGCCTTCGCGGGACCGGAACCGCTGCATGTCGTGGTGCAGGAAATGCCGCTGCGCGATCTCGTGACACAGCTGGCTCAGCACGCGGTCGATGTGGTCTTCTCGGATGCACCGCTGCCGGCCGGCTCGCGCGTCAAGGCGTACTCACACTTGCTCGGGGAGTCGAGCCTGAGTTGGTACGCGGCTCCGCGCTGGCTGCGACAGGCGCGACGCGGATTCCCTGCGTCCTTGCAACAGGTGCCCCTGCTGCTTCCCACCAGTGATGCGGCACAGCGGCGAGAGCTGGATGCCTGGCTGGAGTCGCATGGCCTGCGGCCGCGCATCGCGGCGGAGATCGCCGACAGTGCGCTGATGAAGTCGCTGGGGCAGAGCGGGATCGGGGTCTTCCCCGCCCCGACGGCGCTGCGCAAGGACATTGAGCGGCAGTTCGGGGTGCGCCATGTGGGTGAATCGCTGGGGCTGATCGTGCGTTTCTATGCGATCTCGGCGGAGCGCCGCATTCGCAACCCGGCGGTGATCGCCATGCAGACCGAGGCCCGCGCACGCCTGTTCGCGGATTGAAGTCTGGCGCGAGGCGTCGCGGGGTGTTGTGATGAAACCCGTGATCCTGTTTGCGTTGTGGTTGCTGACGGCTGAGTCGGATGCCCCGGACTTCCTGAGGGAAGTTCGGCCGCTGCTCTCCGATCGCTGCTTCGCCTGCCACGGCCCTGATGAGGCCGCGCGCAAGGCGGGTTTGCGGCTCGATACTCGGGAAGGTGCGCTGTCGGAACTGGCGAGCGGTGCTCGCGCACTCGTGCCCGCAGACCCTGAGCAGAGCGAGTTGCTGGCGCGGATCCGCGCACACGCTGCGGAGGACATCATGCCTCCGCCGGAACTGAAGCGGCCCTTGAGCGATGAGGAACGCGGCATTCTGGAGCGCTGGGTGAAGAGCGGAGCGGAGTACAGGCCGCACTGGGCTTTCGTCGCGGCTGTGCCGCAGGCTCCTCCGGCGGTGCGTCGGGAGCAGTGGGTGCGTGATCCGCTGGATCGCTTCACGCTTGCGCGCATGGAACAAGCCGGCCTGGAGCCGGAGCCGGAGGCAACGCGTGAGATCTGGCTGCGACGCGCTTCGATGGTGTTGACGGGCCTCCCGCCGACGGCTGAAGAGGTCGATGCCTTCCTGAGCGATCCTTCACCCGATGCCTGCGAGCGTCGTGTGGATGCGCTGCTGAGTTCTCCGCGTGCCGCCGAGCACATGGCGGTGGTCTGGCTCGATCTGGCGCGCTTTGCGGATACATGGGGCTATCAGACCGATGGCGCCATGTTCAGCTGGCCGTGGCGCGACTGGCTGCTGAAGGCGCTTGCCTCCAACATGCCCTATGACCAGTTGATCACGCGCATGATCGCAGGAGATCAGCTGCCCGATGCCGGATTGCACGAGCGCGTTGCCAGCGCGTTCAATCGGCTGCACCGCCTTACGGAAGAGGGTGGATCGATACCGGAGGAGTTCCGTCAGGAGGGCATCGCGGATCGCGTCTCGACCTACGGCACGAGCTTCCTCGGGCTGACGCTGGAGTGTGCGCGCTGCCACGACCACAAATACGACCCGATCCCGACGCGCGAGTTCTACGGACTGGCTGCGCTCTTCGGGAAGCTGGATGAGAACGGACTGAAGCCTTGGTCGATACACACCAGCGCGCCGCCGCCGTTCGTGAGGCTGATGAATCCGGATCAGCAGCGTGCCATCGAGCAGGCGCGCCAGAACCTTGCGCGGGCACGCATCGCGGACCGCAATGCACGCACATCAAATCCTGCGACCGCGCAAGCCGTCGTCGTCCCGGCTCCGGTGGCGCATTATCCGTTCGAGACGCTGGAGAACAACACCACGCCGAACCTCGCCGGCGATCAGCAGCCCGCTTCCACGGACCGCAAGCGACCTGAGCAGTTGGGTGCGGTGGCGCTCGGACCCGGTCGGGAAGGGCAGGCCCTCTTGCTCGATGGTGATGGTGGTCTGGGTCTGGCGGGCCTGTCCGGCTTCACGCGCCACGATCCGGTCACGCTTTCGATGTGGGTGCGGCCAGGGGAGCTCAACGCGAAGGCGGCGCTGATTCACGCCGCGGGTTTTTATTCACTCGATGCGGACGCCTCGGGAATCGAGCTGGAGCTGGTCGATGGCCGCGTGCGCTGGAGCGTGATCCATCTCTGGCCTGGATCGGCGATCAGCATTCTCATGCCGGAAGCCCTGCCGGTGGGCGAGTGGGCGCACATCACGGCAACCTACGATGGATCGTCGCAGGTGGACGGGCTGCGCCTGTATGTGCAGGGCACGCAGGTCGAGACGACGGTGCTGCGCGACAAGCTTGACGGACCGATCACGACGCACCCGTTGGAGCTTGGTTCGCGCTCGCGTGGCAGCGGTTTTCGCAACGGCGCGGTCGATGAACTGAAAATCTGGCGTCGGTCGCTGACGAGTGCGCAGGTGGCGCGCGCCTTCGGCCTGCCGGCTCCGGAGACGGAGCCGACCCATCCGCAAGCCGTCGAGGACGCCTGTCAGGCCGTGCGTGATGCGGAGCGGGCACTGTGCGCTCAGCTCGATGCCTGCAGCTCGTTCCTGGCGATGGAGGACAGCGCGCACGCTCCCGCGATGCACGTGCTCAAGCGCGGTGCCTACGATCAACCTGACCGATCACAGCCTCTGGCGGGCGGGGCGCTGCAGGCAGTGCTGCCGTGGGAGGGTGCTGGCCCGCGCACTCGCCTGGAGTTGGCGCGCTGGACCTGTGATCCGCGTCACCCGCTGACCGCGCGGGTTGCTGTCAACCGCCTCTGGGCGCAGGTCTTCGGGCGTCCGCTGGTGGAGACCAGCGAGAACTTCGGTTGGCAGGGCGCGATGCCTTCGCATCCGGAACTGCTGGACATGCTGGCCGTCGAGTTTGCTTCCGGTCCGGAGCGCTGGAACCAGCGTGCACTGCTGCGGCGCATGGTCCTGAGCGCGACATTCCGGCAATCCTCGGCTGCAGGCGCAACGAAGCGCGAGCGTGATCCTTCCAATGTGCTGCTTGCTCGCGGTCCCAGCACAAGGCTCAGCGCGGAAGCGCTGCGCGATCAGGCGCTCGCCGTTTCCGGCCTGCTGATCGAGCGCCTCGGCGGCGCCAGCGTGAAGCCCTATGAGCCGCCGGGTCTGTGGAACGAAGCAGGACAGGCCGGCGAATACGGCCCGGACTCCGGTGACAACGCGCATCGGCGCAGTCTGTACACGTTCCGCAAGCGGGCGGCGCCATCGCCCAATCAACTCATCTTTGACGCCGGTGCCCGCGAGAGCTGCATGCCGCGGCGTAGCCAGACCAACACTCCGCTGCAGGCGCTGGTGCTGGCTAACGACCCGGTCTATTTCGAGTGCGCGCAGGCTCTGGCGCGCCGCCTCGCGGCAATACCCGGTGCGTGGCACCAGCGCATACGCTCGGCGTACCGGGCCGTGACCCTGCGTGAGCCGGATGCGGCGGAGCGTGTGGTGCTGGAGCGACTGCATGCGGAACAACGCGCAGCACTGGCGAGCGATGAACCGGCCTGTCAGCAGCTGTGCGGCAGTGCGGATCCCGATGCGGCAGCCTTGGTGATCGTCTGCTCGACGATCCTTTGCAGCGATGCTGCGTTGGTGCTGCGATGAACACGCAACGCCGGGAGTTTCTGCTGCACTCAGGTTTCGGTCTCGGAGCGCTGGCTTTGTCGCAGCTCCACGGATCCGCCGCGCCCTTCACACGCGCGGAAGGGAATGCAGGTTTGCCGCATCACGCACCCAAGGCCAAGCGCGTGATCTACCTGTTCCAATCCGGAGGCCCCTCGCAGTTCGAGACCTTCGATTGGAAGCCGAAATGCCGCGAGCTGCATGGACAGCCGCTGCCGGAGAGCGTGCGCGGCACGCAGCGCCTCACGGGTATGAGCGGGAATCAGGCGGTGCTGCCGGTCGCGGGTTCCTTCGCCGATTTCGCGCGCCATGGTAAGTCCGGTCTCGAGATCAGCTCGCTGCTTCCGTACACGGCGAAGATCGCGGACAAGCTCTGCGTGCTGCGAGCCGTTCATACCGAAGCGATCAATCACGATCCGGCGATCACCTATTTCTGCTCCGGCCATCCGATCGCAGGGCGGCCTTCGATGGGGGCGTGGCTCAGCTACGGATTGGGTTCCATGAACGCGGACCTGCCGAGCTTCGTGGCGCTCGTGTCGAAGGACGCCAACCGGGACCAACCGCTGTATGCGCGCCTGTGGGGCGCAGGTTTCCTCCCGAGCGAGCATCAGGGCGTGCAGCTGCGCGGCGGCAAGGAGCCGGTTCTGTACCTCGACAATCCACCGGGAGTCAGCCGGACCACTCGTCGTGCGATGCTCGACGCGCTGGGCCGGCTCTCCGAGCTTGCCGTGCAGCGCGAGGGCGATTCTGAGATCGCGGCGCGGATGGCTCAGGCGGAGCTGGCCTTCCGCATGCAGGCCAGCGTCCCGGAGGCCGCGGATCTCTCGCAGGAAAGCGCGGAGACCTTCGAGCTGTACGGTGAGAGCGCGCGGAATCCCGGCACTTTCGCGGCGAACTGCCTGTTGGCTCGCCGTCTCGCGGAACGCGGTGTGCGCTTCATCCAGCTCTTTCATCAGGGCTGGGATCAGCACGGTGGCCTGCCCGGCGGCATCGCCCACCAGTGTCGTCAGACGGATCAACCGGCCGCTGCGCTGATCACCGACCTGGAGCGCCGCGGGCTTCTCCAGGACACGCTGGTGATCTGGGGCGGGGAGTTCGGACGCACCGCGTACTGTCAGGGACGCATGACGGCTCAGGACTACGGTCGTGACCACCATCCGCGCTGCTTCAGCATGTGGATGGCGGGCGGCGGCGTGCGCGCAGGGCACGCCCACGGTGCCACGGACGATTTCAGCTACAACATCGCCGAAGGTGGAGTCCACGTGCACGATCTGCACGCGACGATGCTACATCTCATGGGTATCGACCATGAGCGCCTGACCTGGCGCTTCCAGGGTCGGCACTATCGCCTGACCGATGTTGCGGGCCGCGTGGTTCCGGAACTGCTCGCCTAGGTCTCAGGTGTCGCCGAACAGGCCGTGACGATCGAGGTTCATGGTCTGCAGCAAGGCGTCGTAGGTAGCCGCCTTATAGAGATCCGTGAGCGTCGGATAGTTGAAACAGAGTGAATCAAAGGTGTGAGCGGTCTTCTCGCATTGGATCGCGAGCAGCCCCACATGGATCAGCTCGATCGCGGATTCGCCCAGGATGTGAACACCCAGCAGGCGCATGTCGCGCTTGTCGAAGATCATCTTGAGGAAGCCGCTCTCCTCGCCGATAATCCGTCCGCGCGGATTGGCCCTGTACTGGGCGCGGCCCACGACATAAGGCACCTGCCGCGCGCGCAGTTCCTCCTCGGTCGCACCCACGCAGGCGGATTCCGGGATCGAGTAGATGCCCGTGGGCTGGATCGGATTGGCGCGCTTGTCGATGCCGCCGAAGGCGTGCATCATCGCGATGCGCGCGTATTCCATCGCCGTTGCCGCGATCGCCGGCGGTCCGATGACGTCACCGGCGGCGTAGATATGGAGTGCGGAGGTCTGAAAGTGTTCATTGACCGGAATGATGCCGCGGTTTCCGACCTTCACTCCGGCTGCATCGAGCCCGATGCGATCGGTCGCGCACTGACGACCGGCCGCCACGAGCACATCCGAGGTCACGATCTCGCGGCCGGAGCTCAGTTGGATGCGCACGCTGTCAAAGCGCGGCTCGCAGCGCAGCACCTGCTCCTGAAAGTGGAATGTGATGCCATTGGACACCATGGCCTGATGCAGCGCATCACCGAGCTCGCGGTCCAGGAACGGCAACAGCTGATTGCGGCCATCGATGACGTGCACGGGGATGCCGAGCGCGGCAAAGGTGCTGGCGTACTCGGTTCCGATCACACCCGCGCCCACCACCGTGAGCGATGTGGGCATGTGATGCATGTCGAGGATCTCATCGCTGTCGTGAACGCGCGGGTGAGAGAAGTCGTACTCGGGCGGCTGCGTGGGTCTGGATCCGGTGGCGATCAAGAACTTGCGAGCCTGCAGGCGCTGTTCCGTGCCATCGGCTTGGGCGATCGCGATTTCATTGGGGCTTGTGAAGCGTGCCAGACCATGCACGACCTCGACACCGAGCCGACGGGCGCGTTCGGTGACCAAGGTGCGTCCGGTCTCGACGACATGCCGCTCGTGATAGGTGAAGTCACGCAAGGAAGCCTCCTCGCGGCGGGCGACCTGAATGCCCAGCAGCTTGCGGGACTTCGCGCCGGAGAGCAGCAAGGCGCTCTCTCGCAGTGTCTTGCTGGGGATGGTGCCCGTGTTGAGACCGGCCCCGCCCAGCTCCGGACAGGCTTCGATCAACGTGACCTTCTGCCCGAAGATACCGGCGGCGAAGGCGCCGGAAGTGCCTGCGGGTCCGCCGCCTATGACGATGAGATCGCGCATGAAGCCACGATAGCGGGAGCACCCGTGCTCCTGCTAGGCTCACTACATGGTCTTAACGCCTTCGACGATGCTGGCACTGGGTACCCCGGCTCCGGATTTTTCACTGACGGATGCCGTCAGCGGGAAGCAGATGACACTGGCGAGCTTCTCCGGCAAGCGGGCGCTGGTGGTGATGTTCCTCTGCAATCACTGCCCGTATGTGAAGCACATTGAAGCCGGCTTGACCGCTTTTGACCGGGATTACGCCGACAAGGATGTGGCAATCGTCGCCATCAGCTCCAACGATGCCGGTGCCTATCCGGATGATGCGCCGGAGAAGCTCGCAGCGACCGTCCGCGCACGGGGATGGAAGTTCCATTACCTGCACGATGCCACGCAGTCCGTGGCGAAGAGCTTCACCGCCGCCTGCACACCGGATTTCTTCCTCTATGACAGTGGGAATCGACTGGTCTACCGCGGTCAGTTCGATGCCAGCCGTCCGAAGTCCGATATTCCGGTTACCGGCTCGGATCTGCGGGCGGCACTGGATGCCGTGCTCGCGGGTCTAGCGCCTTCCGCCACACAGAAGCCGAGCATCGGCTGCAACATCAAGTGGCGCGCTGGCAGCGAACCCGCCTGGTTCCCATCGAGGTGAATCGAGGGGCGGGACTCCCGGCATGGTGGCTGTATGTCCTGCGCACGGGGCAGGACAAGCTGTACACCGGCATCGCCACCGATGTGCAGCGGCGGCTGCAGCAGCACTCGGAGGGCAAGGGTGCCAAGGCCCTGCGCGGAAAAGGGCCGCTGACGATCGTCTACCGCCGCAGGATCGGAGCGCACGGTCTGGCTCTGCGGGCGGAAAAACGCCTCAAGCAGTTGTCGCGCGCCGATAAGGACGCGCTGGTGGCACGCAATCCGCGCTGTTCAACCTTGCTGCGACTGCTCGGTATCGACTAGCGCGAGTGCAGGTAGTCGATCGCGAGGTGGGTCAGCGTCTGAACGCCTCGCGGGAGTGCGCTTTCGTCGACTTCAAAGCGGGGTGAGTGGTTGGAGTCCGCCGTCGCCAGCTTCTCCGGTGCAGTGACGCCGAGGAACAGGAACACACCGGGCACGCGATTGGCGTAGAAGGAGAAGTCCTCCGAACCGGTCAGCTTCTGGGTTTCGACCACATCCTCGCCTGCAATCCGGCGCAGCGTTGGCAGCATCTGGTCCATCAGCTGCGGCGAGTTGCTCGTGACGGGATAGCCGGGATCGATGGTGAGCTTGACTCGCGCGCCGTAAGCGGCCGCGATGCTCTCCGACATGCGCTTCACGCGCGCGTGGATATCGGCCTGCATGCCGCGATCGAAGGTGCGGATCGTCCCGACGAGGCGCGCGCGGTCGGGGATGATGTTGTTGCGCACACCTGCTTCAAACTGGCCGACGGTGACGACAGCGGGCTCCTTGATGATGTCTACCTGACGCGACACGATCGTCTGCAGCGCGCCGATGATCTCGCTGCCAACGACGATAGGGTCGATGCCGGCCCACGGCTTGGATCCGTGCGCCTGACGCCCTTCGACGATCAGCTCAAAGCGATCCCCGGCGGCCATAATCGGTCCGCGACGGTATCCGATCAGACCGGAACGCATGCCCGCGAACACATGCAGGCCGAAGATGGCGTCCACCTTGGGATTCTCGAGCACTCCCTGAAGGATCATCGCCTCCGCGCCAGCAGGTTGTTCGCCGGCGGGCGCCCCTTCTTCCGCCGGTTGGAACACGAGGACGATCTTGCCCGGCAACTCGCTCCGCACGCTCATCAGCGCCTTTGCCGCCGCCAGCAGCATCGCCACATGCGTGTCGTGGCCACAGGCGTGCATCACGCCGACGGTCTTGCCCTCGTATGTGCCCTTGGCCTTGCTCGTGAAAGGCAGGTCGACTTCTTCGGTGACGGGAAGCGCGTCCATGTCGGCGCGCAGCGCGACAACCGGTCCGGGCTTGCCGCCCTCGATCACTGCCTTGACGCCGTGTCCTGCGATGCCGGTCTGCGGCTTGAGGCCCATCTCACGCAGTCTGTCCGCAATGAAGCGCCCGGTTTCCACCTCACGATTGGAGAGCTCGGGGTTCTGGTGCAGATGCTGTCGCCATGCGATCAGATCCTCCCGCGGGATCGCGGCGTCCACTGCCGCCAGCAGAGATGCGTGGGCAGAGTCCTGCGAGCTGTGAGCAGATGCCTGCGGGCCGGGTTCGCGGGCGGGTGCGGGCGTGGGGGCTGTACGGCAGCCGATAACGACGAGAACACCGCAGAGCCAAGCTAGCTTCATGGTCGCATTGTGGCATCGAGCGCATGAGCGCGCACGAGGACTGCCTCGCCTTGGCGGGCGTCAAGCGCGCTGAGGGAGGCTGCGGAACCGGTCCAGGCACAACCGGCCCCGATGCGCTGGCCGTTGAGCTCACAGGTACCCGCCAGCACGAGCAGGAACAGCCGCAGCGGCGTGGCTGCCATCGTCCGAGTTTCCCCGCGAACCACGTCGGTTTCGATCTGCACGCGTTCCGCTCGATAGATGACATTGAAGTCCTCGACCGGACCATCCAGCAGTCGAGCGTGGGAGGGAACCCCGCCCGCAAAGTGATGCACCGTGCCGCGCCGCAGCTCGACCGGCGCCTCGTCGCCGTGCGTCAGGAGCAGACCGTTTCCGGAAGTCAGGATCAGCACCCGCTGGTAGCCGGGAAAGCGTGAAAAGGGACCGTCCTCATTGACTGCGGCCGCGGAGATGCGCCAATCGAAGTCGAGCTGCTCGATGCTGGCGCCTGAAGGCTCGATCAGCCACTCGCGGGTGAAACCACCCCCGTTGCGCCATGGCAACACGCGGGCCTGCTCCGCGGTGAGGATCCGGTTGTCGCTCATTGTTGCGTGTCACGATAACCTGTCCGTACCGATGCAGGACAAGCAGCCGCTGACACACAATCCCTTCGCTGCCTTGAAGGGCAGGCTGGGAGATCTGCCTCCGGGACCGCAGCCTGCGCCGATGCCGTCTCCGGAAGGCTCCGTTCCAGCTGCGAAAGTCACCGGCAGGTGCATCGTCCGGCGAGAGCGTTCCGGCCGCGGCGGGAAGGCCGTGACGCTGGTCGAAGGGCCGGCTCTCGAGGGTCGTGATCTCGAAGCCATGGCGCAGGGCCTCAAGCGAGCGCTGGGCACCGGCGCTCGAGTCGAAGCCTCGTCCGTCGTGGTGCAGGGTGATCAGCCGGATCGTGTCGTCGATTGGCTGCGCAAGCAGGGCTTCACGGAGATCATTCGCGGCAACTGAGTGCCGCTACACTGGGGCGCATGATTTCCGCCCTGATGCTGTCGTTGAGCTTCGCTTTGCAGGACGCCAAGGCCTGGGATGTGCAGGTCCCGCGCGGCCCGGTCACCAACGTTTCCATGGATCTCGACGAGGGCACATGGATGAACCTCGATGTGTCGCCGGATGGTCGGCAGATCGCGTTCGACCTGTTGGGCGACATCTACACGCTTCCGATCGAAGGCGGGGAAGCGCGTGCAGTCGTGGAAGGCCATGCCTGGCAGATGCAGCCGCGCTACTCACCGGATGGCAATCGGCTTGCCTTCACCAGTGATCAGGGCGGCGGCGACAACATCTGGATCAGCGATGTGGACGGCGGCAACCAGCGCCAACTGACCAAGGAGACCTTCCGTCTGCTCAACAGTCCTGCCTGGTCTCCCGACGGGCAGTGGATCGTCGCACGCAAGCACTTCACAAGCCGCCGCTCCATCGGCACGGGTGAGTTGTTCCTCTACCACACCGCAGGCGGTGATGGTCTGCAGCTGACCACTCGCACCAGCGAGCAGAAGGACCTCGGCGAACCGATCTTCTCCCCGGATGGACGCTACCTCTACTTCAGCTACGACAGCACGCCGGGTCCCACCTTTGACTACAGCAAGGACTCGACCGGTCAGATCTACGCGATCGATCGACTTGACCGCACAACCGGCGAGCGTACACCGTGGGTTACCGGCCCGGGCGGAGCCTGCCGACCCACACCTTCGCATGATGGCAAGCGGCTCGCCTTTGTGCGGCGTGTGCGCTTCGTGACCACGCTTTTCATCATGGATCTCGAGTCCGGTGCCGCACGGGCGGTGTGCAGCGACCTCGAGCGCGACATGCAGGAAACCTGGGCGATCCACGGGGTCTACCCCTCCTTCGCGTGGACACCGGATGACAAGGAAATCATCTACTACGCGGGCGGAAAGCTGCGCCGACTGGACGTGGTGAGCGGCAAGTCCGAGGTGATTCCCTTCCGCGTGCGCACCCAGCGCGCCGTGGAGGAAGCGGTGCGCTTCCCGATCGCGGTGGCTCCTGATGAGTTCGATGTGCGCGTCCTGCGCTGGGTTCGCGTCGCACCAGACCGCAAGAACGTTGTCTATCAGGCGCTGGGCAAGCTCTGGATCCGCGCGCTTCCCGATGGCCAGCCGCAGCGCTTGACGAAGGATGAGCAGCATTTCGAGTTCTGCCCGTCCTTCAGCCGCGATGGCAAGCGCATCGTCTATGTGACTTGGGACGACGAAGAACTGGCGACCATCCGCACGATCGGACTCGACGGCTCGGATCCCTCGAGCCTGCCGATCGAAAAAGGTCACTACTCCGATCCGGTGTTCTCGCCCGATGGCTCCGTGATCGTGTACCAGAAGACAGGTGGCGGCGGTCTGGTTTCGCCGTTGTGGTCGCGCGAGCAGGGCATCTACATGCACTCGCTGAGCGATCAAAGATCGAAACTCATCACCAAGGCGGGCTCGCAGCCACAGTTCGGCGCGGAAAACGATCGCGTCTACCTCACCAGCGAAGAAGGGGGCGGCGGTCAGGATCCCGACAAGCGCAAGCTGTGGAGCATCGGGCTCGATGGTCGCCATGAGCGCACGCACTTCACCAGCGACTGGGCCACGCAATTCGAGGTCTCGGACGATTCGCGCTGGGTCGCCTTCTGTGAACGTTATCAGGGCTACATCACGCCCTTTGAGCCCACAGGCCGGGCTGTGCAGCTTGCCCCGAAGATAAGCTCGATGCCCGTGGCTCGCGTGACGCGGGATGCCGGCGAGAATCTGCAGTTCTCCGGAGACACCCAGGCCCTGTACTGGTCGCTGGGCCCGGAGCTCTTCGAGCGCAAGTTGAGCGACAGCTTCGCATTCCTCTCCGGCGCTCCCGAGAAGCTGCCGGAGACGGCGGCCTCGGGCCTCAACATCTCCTTCCGTCAGCCGACAGCGCGTCCGGAGGGCACGCTGGCGCTGGTGGGTGCGCGGTTGGTCACGATGAAGGGCGAAGAGGTGATCGAGGATGGTGTCGTGTTGCTGGATGGCAATCGCATTCGCGCCGTCGGCACCCGCAGCACCACGGAGATCCCCGCAGGAGCTCGCGTGATCGATTGCAGTGGCAAGACGATCATTCCCGGACTGATCGATGTCCACGCGCACGGAGCGCAGTCCTCCGGTGCGATCACGCCCAGGAATAACTGGGTGCATGCGGCGAATCTGGCATTCGGTGTGACGACGATCCACGATCCGTCGAACGACACCAATGCGATTTTCGCCGCCAGCGAGCTCGCCCAAGCCGGTCGGATCCTCTCTCCGCGCACATACTCGACCGGCACGATCCTTTATGGGGCGATGGGGGACTTCAAGGCGGAGATCGACTCGCTGGAGGATGCGCGCGCGCACCTGCGCAGACTCAAGGCCGTCGGTGCCTTCTCGGTCAAGAGCTACAACCAACCGCGCCGCGACCAGCGCCAGCAGGTGATCGCCGCAGCGCGCGAGCTGGGCATGATGGTGGTCCCGGAAGGCGGTTCACTGCTCCAGCACAACCTGACAATGGTGGTCGATGGCCATACGGGGGTGGAGCATTCACTGCCGGTGGAGCGCATCTACCGTGATGTCGCGCAGTTGTGGGGTGCCAGCAAGACCGGATATACGCCCACGCTGGTTGTCGGCTACGGCGGCATCTGGGGCGAGAACTACTTCTACCAGCACACGGAAGTCTGGCGGAATGAGCGCCTGATGCGCTTTGTCCCGCGCTTCGTCGTGGACCCGCGTTCGCGTCGCCGCACGATGGCACCCGATGAAGACCAGAACATCCTGCGCTCGGCGGGCATCGTGAAGTCGATCATCGACGCCGGCGGCAAGGCGCAGCTCGGTGCCCACGGGCAACTGGCGGGACTGGGTGCCCACTGGGAGCTGTGGCTGCTTCAGCGCTCGGGCATCACCAACCACCAGGCGCTGCGCTGCGCGACGCTCTACGGTGCGGAGTACGTGGGCTTGGATAAGGATCTTGGTTCAATCGAGACCGGCAAGCTCGCCGACATGCTGGTGTTGGACTCCAACCCGCTGGAAAAGATCGAAAACTCGGAGTCCATCCGCTACACGGTGCTCAACGGGCGTGTGTACGACGCGTACACGCTGGCGCCCGCAGACGGTCGAGGTGGAAAGGCGCCGGCCTTTTACTTCGAGTCCATGCAGGAGGGCTTCCCCGCTCAATCCATCGGTGGCGGCTGCGCGGGGTGCGCGCACTGATCATGGACAGCGATCGAACGCATGCACTGGGTGAGCTCTTCGCCGGGCATTTCGGCGGTCTGCCGCCCACGCTGCTTTCCACGGCTCCTGGGCGTGTGAACCTGATCGGCGAACATACGGACTACAACGGGCTGCCGGTGTTCCCGATGGCGCTGCAGCGCAACGTCGCCTATCTGATCCGGCCGCGGACGGACGGGCGTGTCCGGTTGGTCAACCGTGAGGCACGCTACGGTCCGCGCGAGTTTGAGCTCTCCGACTCGATCCCGCACGCGCCGCAGGGGGACTGGGTCAACTATGTGCAGGCGGGTGCCCAGATGCTGTGCAAGCGCTACAGCATCAAAGTTGGCATGGATGCGGCGGTGCACGGCGATGTTCCGCTGGCAGCAGGTCTCTCCTCTTCGTCCGCGACGCTGGTCGGCGCTCTGCTGGGCCTGCTTGAGGTCAATCAGGTCGCCGTGCCCTTGCCTGAGCTGCAGGAGCTGGCCGCCGAGGCCGAGCGTTACGTGGGAGTCGCCGGCGGCGGGATGGATCAGGCGATCAGTCTCGGCGGTCGTGCCGGGCACGCCCTGAGAATCGACTTCAACCCGGTGCGCATGCAGTCCGTTGCCATGCCCTCGGAGTGGCGCTTCGTGATCTCCAACACGCTTGTGGAAGCCGAAAAATCAGGCGCAGCGCGCGATGCGTACAACGCCCGCACACGCGAGTGCAAGCAGGCCCTCGCGGAGTTCCTCGCACACCCTCAGGCCCGTGCCTTGCCCTCCAGCTACTACGGATTGGTACACGGGGCCGATGTGCCCTCGGTGCTCGCGCTGGCGGAGCGTGCACTCCATGGCGTGCTGCTGCAGCGCTTCCGGCATGTCGTCAGCGAAGGCGCCCGCGTCTCGCAGGCCCAGCATGCGATGCAGCGCGGTGATGCGCTCGCCTTCGGCCGCCTGATGAATGACTCCCACGAGAGTCTGCGGCGCGACTATGAAGTATCCTGCCCCGAGCTTGACCAGCTAGTCGGGTTGGCGAGGGCTCACGGAGCCTTGGGTGCACGCCTCACCGGAGCGGGGCTGGGTGGTTGCAGCGTGGCGCTGTGCCAGCGCGAGCAGGCTGACACGCTGGTGGGCGCGCTGCGGCGCGAGTACTACTCCTCAAGACCTGTGCCGAGCATTGAACCGCTGCTGATCGCGCAGGCAAGCGACGGCGCGCGCGTTGTGCGGTTGCAGAGCTGACACCGCTCCGCTATTTGGCCTGCGGGGCTGCGGGCGGCAGCAGCCGCATGGAGATCAGGTCGGTGCGCGCGCGTGTGCCAGCCTTGCTGCTGCGTCGATTCTCAACCAGGCGCGGCAGTCCGTTGCCCCGGTCGATGTAGTAGGTGCTGCGCTCTTCCACCTCGATCTTGGGCAGTTGCTCAGGCGTCGGAGGCGGCTTGCCAGCGGCCTTGGCCATTTCGCTGAGCGACTCGAGCATCAGCTCGGTTGCACGCTTGGCATCAATGCTGCTTCCGCATTCGATGAGGAGTTCCGCGGGCTGGTCCGGAATGGCACGAGCCTCAAACCATCCGATGGCCGGGTACGGATCGCCGCCGAGCGGGTTGGGTAACTCGGTCTCAAATTCGACCTTCTTGTCGAGCTCAAGCTCCATTCCGCTGAAGCGGAAGAAGAGCCGCGCTTCCTTGAGCGTCAGGGTTTCCATGTTGGGACCCGTCACGGTCTCAAAAGTCTGCTTGAGCAGTGCGTCAATGGTCTTTGGCGGAACCTTCGCTTCGGTGAAGAGCGCATGCATCTGCACCATCATCTGTTCATAGTGCTGCGTCACCTTGTCGGGATGGACAAGCCCCTGAACGCTGCCGCTCGGCGAGCAAAGCACATCGAGGACGAGCCCGTCACTGATGGAAGACATGCGCTCGGCGAAGTAGCGCGCGCGTGCTTCCTCCGGCAGACCTTCTGTGATGGCGGTCTTTCCGTAGCGCCAACGCATGATATAACCGGTCTCGCTCTTGGCCTCGACGCTGAGTTGCAGGTCGGTACGGCTGCGTGTCTTCTTCTGCTCGTCTTCGCGGCCCTTGATCAGCTCGATGCGCCAGTCCTGCTTCTCCTGCCAGTTGGCAGGTAACTGCACGCGGTCGCCGAGAGCGAGAGGGGAGAGCAGCAGGCAAAGCGAGGCAAGCATGGTGTGTTCAGCGGCGCATGGAGTGGACGATCGGATCGGCGGACTGCTGTACGGCATCGAAGTCCGCGCGTGAGCGAATCCCGCGCCAGCCTTCCGCGATGACGATCTGGCCGGTGATTGAGCCCAACGGATTGCCCGGACCGGGCAGCGCGAGGCGGTCGGGAGCGTACTCACGCAATCCCACGCGCACGGACAGCGTGAAGTCGTAGGGTTGCGTGATCTGTGCACCGAGCGTGTATTCGCAAATGGCCTGCGGATCGGCGCTGTGAGGTGACCAGCGCGTACCATGTCCGTCAATCAGGTGCAGCGCAGGCTTCCTGAAGCCTAGGCGTCCGAGCCGGGCCTGCGCCTTGTTGGACACATCCTTCAGCAGCGGCGTGTGATAAGGGCCATGCCCCATCAACCGGAACGGGTAGCTGTTCTGGCCGAGCTTCACCTTGGGAAGCGTTCGCAGGAGATGGGCGATGCCGTTTTCCGTTCCGGCCAGCACGGCCTGACCACCGAGCCAGATCGAAGGGAAGGCTTCGCCGCCTGAGCTGGCGAGCGCCTCCTCCACCGAGCGCTGCAGATGCGCATCGGGACGCCAGTTTTCATCCACCTGCGGATAGATCACCTGACCGCCGTCGGTGTGCTCCTGCTGGAGGATCGACATCTCCTGCATCAGGCGGAATCCGTCATCGAAATCGAGTGCACCACCGACCGCGAGAGCCGTATACCAGCCCATGGAGTTCCCTGCGACGGCGACGAGCTTGTATTCCCGGGCCGCGGCCGCCGCGTCGAGCATCGAAACCAGCCAGATCAGAGGGGAGACATTCTGCGGTGCCAGATGGACCTTGGGATCCCACTTGGATGCGCGATCAAGCTCCAGCAGCGAGCACAGGCCATACTCGCGGCGCAGCGCCTCGACGCGCTCGACCCACGGATGCCCTTCGGGCAGCGCGCGCAGCGTCTTCTCGGTGTAGGAGCCCCGTCCGGGGCACAGAATCACGGCGCGCTTCACGACAACAGCTCCTTCGCACGGGAAACGATCTCTTCCTCGCCGACCAGAACACAGGCTGTTGCACTGCCCAGCGGCACATAGGTATCCGCCGCACGCACGCTGCGCACCTTGAGTCGCGAGCCCCGCTCCGCGCAGTCCGCGGCAATCGCATCGGCAATGCCTGCACCCGTCGCACGGCACTCATCGACGATCAGCAGCCGGCCGCAAGGCTCGGCTTCCCGAGCAAGAGCCTCCAGCGGCAGCGGAGCAAGCCAGCGCAGATCGACGACCTTGACGCGTACACCGCGCTCGCGCTCCAGCATCCGCGCAGCACGTAGCGAGAGTCGCAGTCCATTGGCATAGCTCGCGATGCACAGTTCCGCCTGTGCGGGCCCGTACACGCCTATGTCGCCTGGCAGAAGTACGGACCCGGGGTCATCCGAAGGGGCCGGATAGTCGCTCAGCCAGCCGTTGTCCCCTTCTTCGTGCAGATCCTTCTCGTGATACAGCGCAATCGGCTCGAGGAAGCAGACGACGCGGCCGCAGGTCTTGGCGGTCGCAATGGCACCGCGCAGCATGCGTACGGCATCGTCACCACGCGCCGGTACGGCCAGCATCAGTCCCGGGATGTCGCGCAGCGCTCCAACCGAGTTGTCGTTGTGGAAGTGCCCGCCGAATCCCTTCTGGTAGGCGAGTCCCTGAACGCGCACGACCATGGGGTTGGTAAACTGCCCGTCCGAGAAGAACGACAGCGAGCAGGCTTCGCCGCGCAGCTGATCCAGCGCGTTGTGGATGTAGGCGAGGTACTGAATCTCCGGCAGCGGCAGGAAGCCGATGTGCGCGGCGCCCTGAGCGATGCCGAGGATCGTCGTTTCGTCAAGCAGCGTGTCGAAAACGCGGGCGATGCCAAATCGCTTTTGCAGGCCCTGTGTGACGCCGTAAACGCCGCCTTTCTTGGCGCTGTCCTCGCCGAACAGCAGCAGCTCGGGATGACGCAGGAACTCATCGTGCAGCGCGGCATTGATGTGCGCAGCCATCGTGCGCTTGGTGGGGCTCTTGATCTTCTCAGGCAGGGCCTCGCCGAAGAATGCGGTGCGGGCGGCTGCGTCCACGCGCTGGGTGGCTGTCGCGCGAATCGCCGGCTCGTCGTACGGAGCGAGAGGGCGCACGATGGCCTCGCGGGTGTTGAGCTTGGGACGCCGAGCGGCCTCCTCGGCGGCGGCTGCGGTGCGCTCGCGAACCTCCGCCACGATGGATGCCAGCGCAGCGGGCGTCGCCGCGCCGGTCTCTACCAGACGCCGCGCGTAACGGAGCAGCGGATCCTGCGCTTCAACGCCTTCGATCTCCTCCAGTGACCGGTAGGTGGTTTCGACATCGCTGCCGGCATGTCCCCACAGTCGCACGGTCTTGAGATGCAGGAAGGTCGGCGTGCGATGGGCGCGGCAGTGCTCGATTGCGGCTGCGACCACATCCCACATCTCGTCGTACTCGCCGTCGGCCTTGAAATAGGCGAGCTGGCTCTGATTGGAGTACGTCTCCTCGATCCAGTTGCGCGGCGTGTCGACGGAAATGCCGATGCCGTTGTCCTCGCACACGAATAGCACGGGCAGCGGCGTTCCGCGCTTCTTGATGTAGCGCGCGGAGTTGAAGCCGGCAAGCGCCGTGCAGTGGTTCGCAGACGCGTCACCGAAGCTGCACATCACGATTGAATCAGCAGAGAGCTCGTGAGCGAGTCCCAGACGCTTGCTGCGTGCCAACCCGAAGGCCAGGCCGACCGCCTTGGGCAGGTGGGAGGAGATCGTGGAGGTCTGCGGTGGCACCCACAGCTCACGCGAGCCCCAGACCTTGTGGCGACCGCGACTGATCGGATCTTCCGACGATGCGCAAAGCGACAACAGCGTATCGAACAGCGGCGTGACGCGCCCGGACTTGCGGCTGCGGGCCATCATCAGACCGCCAGAGCGGTAGTGCAGGAAACACGGGTCATCGACGCGCAGCAGCGCACCCACGATCGCATTGGCTTCATGGCCGGCACTCGAGATGGTGTAGAAGCTGCGGGCGGTGCGCTTCAGCTCGCGGGCAGCGACATCAAGGCAGCGCGAGAGATACGCATCTTCGAAAAGCTCGATGGCGCTGCGGGCATCGAGTCGACCGCCCTCATGCAAGGGCTGATGGGCCTCGAGCAGGCGCGGTGCAGGGCTTGCGCCTGCAAGGTAGGCGTCGAGATTGGCCTCGACGACGGCGACACGGTTGGTGGTCACGGAGAGAATGAAACGTTGGTCTAGGGGGACAGACGAACCACTTCCCAGCGGTTTTCGAGCCTGCGGTAGCACAGGCGGTCGTGCAGCCGGCTGGGTCGGCCCTGCCAGAACTCAATGCGCGCAGGCAGGATGCGGAAGCCGCCCCAGTGCGGTGGATGGGGCACCTTGTCCCCGAAGCGCTGTCGCGTTTCCTCGAGACGATCCTCGAGTTCCTTGCGATGGCCGAGCACCGAGCTCTGCAGCGAGGCCCATGCGCCGAGGCAGCTTTCGATGGGTCGCGAGGCGAAGTAGCGCGCCGATTCGAGCACGCTGAGCTTCTCCACGGTGCCGGCCACGCGCACCTGACGCTCGAGCTCCTTCCAGTGAATGCAGAACTCCGCACGGGGGTTCTCGGTCAGTTCGCGACCCTTCCGGCTGCGATAGTCGGTGAAGAACGAGAAACCCCGTTCATCGATTCCCTTCAGCAGCACCATGCGCACCGACGGTGCACCATCGGCATCTGCAGTGGCGAGCGCGATGGCCGTCGGCTCATCGACCTGCGACTGCAACGCCTCGTCCATCCACTTGCGGAACTGCACGAACGGGTCGCGATCGACGTGTGTCTCGTCAAGCGCAGCGCGCTGGTAGTCCCTGCGGATCGAGGCGATGTCCACGGCCGGCTCCTGCTACTGGAAGGCTTGATCGACCGCGATGAGCTCGATCGCAGCGGGCGAGATCTGCAGCGGCCAGGTCGCGATCACGGCATCCTCGGCGAGGATCGTGGAGGTCTTGACCTCCTTCTCGCCGTAGGTCATCGGGCTGGGCGCGCCGGCGGAAAGCTCTTTTTTCAGAGCTTCACCGTCCTTCGCCACGATCGCGATGGCGAGATTCTCGATGCTCATGTGCTTGCGGATGGCAGTGTTGACCTCATCGAGTGTCAGCGACTCCAGTTGCTTGCGGAAGTTCGCGAGATGGTTGTCGATGCCGTAGTAACGGTCATCGATGGCGTAGCCCAGCCGTGCCTGCGTGGATTCGGCGAAGTGGAGCACATACCCGCGCAGGAAGCGCTTCGTGTTCTCAAACTGCTCCTGGGTTAGGCCGTTCTTTCGCAGCAGCTCAACCTCTCGCAGGGCAGCACGCAAAGCGAAGAGAGTGTGCTGCGGCTGTACCGTGCGGATCCAGATCTCGAACATCTGGCTGCGACGGCCGACGCCCTGCGGAGGCTGCGAGAGGCGGCCGCCGTTGGGATAGGCCTCGATATACGAGTAGTCGCCGTAGTTGAGGCCACGTTCCTCGCGGATCACCTGATAAAGGTGTGATCCGGAGTTGCGGTGCTCACCGAGCCAGGAGTTCGCCAGCCAGAGCGCGGCAAACTCGCGAGAGCCGCGCTTGACGTCGATCGGAACGCCCATGCTGATCGAGCTGCCGATCGCAGCCGGGTTGTGGATGATGCGAACCGGCCGACCCTGGACGGGTAGCGGCCGCACTTCGGGGGCCGGCGAGACGGCCGCAGAGGGTAGTCCGGTCGTAAGCGAAGCGTTGACCTTCGCCACCAGTGCGGGCTCATATCCGCCGCCCATGCCCAGCACACAGCGCTCCTTGGTGAAGAACCGTGCAGCGAAGCCTTTCACATCATCCAGTGTGATCTGCTTCAGCGCACTGACCTTGCCGGTGGTCGGATGTCCGTAGCGGGTGTTGCCGTGCACCATGGCCACCAGCGTGGCTTTGCCAAGCTCTTCGCCAGACGCATAGCGCAGCTCGTTCTCGATCGCGGAAACCGCACGGTCACGCAGGCGTTCAAAGTCCTGCTGCGTGAAGGCGCTCTGCGTCGCGACCTCAACCATCAGGTCTGCGAAGGCCGACGCATGGTCGCGGTGCACGGACCCGCGCAGCACGGTCATCTCCTTGTCGACGCTGGCACCGATGCCGCCGGCAATCGGATACAGCGCCTCAAGCAGGCCCGCATAGCTGCGCTGGCGCGTGGCTCCCTCCGTGATCATCGCAGCTGTCATCTCCGCGAGTCCTTCCTTGCCGGCGGGATCGTTCTGCGAGCCGACCTGGAACCACAGCTGGAACGAAACAGTCGGATCCGCGGGCACAGGCAGGAGCACGGGAGCCTGCGGCAGTGTGTCGGCTATCATCGTCGGAAGCCTGGGAATGCTGGGATCACCGATCGAACAGCGAACCTCCAGCACGGGCGGCAGTTGCACGCCGATGGTGGCGAGGGTGGCCACTGTGCACCGATCCGACCTCAGCCAACGCTTCGCGGCGGCGCGCACATCCTCGGGCGTCACCACAGCAAGCGCGGTGAAGCTCTGGTCGATGGCCTGCAAATCGCCTGTGTGCGCCACGTAGCGCGAGATGGCCTGGCAGACCGAGTCCGGCGTGGTCAGGCCGGAGAGGAAGCCATAGCGCAGGTTGGAGCGCACGGCATCGAGGCGAGCCGCATCCGGAAGCTCCGTGACAGCCTTGGAAACCTCGGCCCACAGCTCCTGTTCGATCTTGCGCACATCGCCCGGGTCCTTGACTATCGCGTATACCGTCCACAGCCCGGGATCGCGCGTATTTTCGAACGAGGCCGCGACAAACTCCACGCGCTGCTCCTCGATCACAAGGCGCTTGTAGAGCGGCGAGGTCTCGCCGAAGTACAGCTGAGCGATGGTGCGGCCCGCCGCTTGCAGGCGATCGCCCGTGTCAAAGGCGGGACCTTTGAAGTTGAGCGTCACGATCGGAAGCGTCTGGCCTTCGAAGGGCACATCGATGCGTCGCATTGTGCGCTGCTCCGGCTCCACGGGGATGGCCGATGCCTGATAACCCGGCTCCCACTCGCCGTAAGACTGGCGGATCGCCTCCATCGTCTTGGCGCGATCAAAGTCGCCGGCGATGGTCAGAACGACGTTTTCCGGGCGGTAGAAACGCTGGAAGAAGGTCTTCGAATACTCGTACTGCTCGGGCATCTTCTCGATGTCCGCGACGAAACCGATGGTTGTGTGCTTGTAGGTATGCTTGTCGAAGGCGGTGTTCTGCAGCGCTTCGAACAGCACCTCGAAGGGGCTTGAGCGACCCTTGCGGTATTCGCCGAAAACGGCACCTGCCTCGGTGCGGAATGCCGGCTCGTCGTACTTGAGGTTGCGAAATCGGTCCGCCTCGATGTCGATCACCGTCAGCAGATCCTGAGAGCTGACGGAGAGGTGATAGGCCGTGTAGTCATCGGTCGTGAACGCATTGGCGTCCGCTCCCATGGAGTGCACGATGCCATCGTAGACCTTGCCGGGGCGCTTCTCCGTGCCGCGGAACATCATGTGCTCGAAGAAGTGAGCGAAACCGGTGACGCCTTGCTCGACCTCATCGCGCGAACCGGTGCGAACAACGGACCAGTAGGAAACGAGCCCGTCCGAGGGCATCGGGATCATCAACACGGTCAGCCCGTTTTCCAGGCGCTCGCGGTGCACTTCGTAGGGGAAGACACGCATGGATTCTCCGGTCTTCATCGTGGAGTCAGGCCCTCCGAGGCCTTGGCAGGCAGATAGCAGGAGCAGGGACAGGCAGGCAATGGTCTTGATCATGATCACTCGTGTGCGATGCGGTTCGTGTCAGGCGCCGGGGATGCTGGCCTTGTGCTTCTGGACGTACTCATAAAGCAGCGCATTGATGTCTTCGGGCGAAGCCAGGAACTGCTGCTCGAGCTTCTCAAGCTTGCTGCGCTTCTTCTCGCTGAGCCCTTCGAGGCGATCGGTACGCTCTTCCTCGTTCTCTTCAAGGACATCGTCGCCGACCAGCTCGATGGCCTGCTCGACGAGCTTGTGCAGGCGCAATGCGCCGATGGCATCGAGCCCGTAGGTAACGTGCCGCGCGTTGTCCGCGGCGGGGCTCTCGAAGTATTGGGTGAATCCGCCGTTGCTGACCTCGGCTTCGAGCTCCCAGATGCTCAACAGCACCTGTTCGGGGCGTGAAAGGCGCTTGAACTCAAGCTTGTGCAGGCGTGAAGCCGGGTTCTCGATGATCTGGCGCAGCAGGTGCATTTCATCCGCCATGGCGCTCACTCCTCTCCGCGTTTCTCGATCTTGGCCCACGAATCGCGCAGCGTCACCGTGCGGTGGAACACCGGCGCCCCCGGATGCGAGTCCTTGGGATCGACATAGAAGTAGCCGACGCGCTCGAACTGGTAGTGCGCACCAGAGGGTGCATTGCGCAGCGAAGGTTCGAGCTTGGCGTGCTCGAGAGTCACCAGCGAGCCCGGGTTGAGATTTGACTTCCAGTCCACGCCCTCGGGCACGTCGTCGGGGAACTCCGCCGAGAACAGATGGTCGTAAAGCCTCAGCTTGGCCTCGAAGGCCTGATCGGCGCTGACCCAATGGACGATGCCCTTGACCTTGCGACCGTCACCGGTCGTGCCATTCGCCGTGGCGGGATCATAAACACACACCAGTTCGGTGATCCGACCTTCCGCATCGCGCTTCACTTCCTTGCAGGTGATGCAATACGCGTAGCGCAGGCGCACTTCCTTGCCCGGTGACAGCCGGAAGTACTTCTTGGGCGGGTCTTCGCGAAAATCGTCGCGGTCGATGAAGATGCGCTTCGTGAAGGGCAGCTTGCGGGTGCCGGAAGCGGGGTCTTCGGGGTTGTTGACGGCGTCGATCCACTCCACATGCCCCTCGGGCAGGTTCTCGATCGTCACCAGCAGCGGATCGAGCACCGCCATCGCACGCAGGGCACGCTTGTTGAGGTCGTCACGGATCGCGTTTTCGAGGACGACGCGATCGACGGTGCTGTTGAAGCGCGCAACGCCGATCTGATCGCAGAAGGCGCGCATCGCCTCGGGCGTGTAGCCGCGACGGCGGATGCCGCGCAGCGTTGGCATCCGCGGATCGTCCCAGCCGCTGACGATGCCGGTCTGCACCAGCTCCAGCAGCTTGCGCTTGCTGAGAACCGTGTAGGTCACGTTGAGGCGCGCGAACTCGATCTGGCGCGGATGGTGTGGCACCGGCAGGTGCTGCAGCAACCATTTGTACAGAGGGCGGTGGATCTCGAACTCCAACGTGCAGATCGAGTGGGTGATCGCCTCCAGCGCATCGCACTGACCGTGCGCGAAGTCGTACATCGGGTAGATGCACCACTTGTCGCCCGTCCTGTGATGGTGCGCGTGCATGATTCGGTAGAGCACCGGATCGCGCAGGTTGGGGTTGGGCGAGTTGATGTCGATCTTCGCCCGCAGCGTGCGTGCGCCGTCGGGGAACTCACCGGCGCGCATGCGCCGGAACAGAGCAAGGCTCTCCTCCGGGCTGCGCTCGCGATAGGGACTCGGCCGGCCGGGTTTGTCCAGCGAGCCGCGATATTCCGCCACCTGATCGGCATTCAGGTCGCAGACATAGGCGACACCCGTGCGGATCAGGTGCTCCGCGTATTGATAGAGCTCCTCGAAGAAGTCGCTGGCGAAAAACAGCGCATCCCATTCGAAGCCCAGCCAGCGCACGTCCTCCTGGATCGAGTCGACGTACTCCTGGTTCTCTTTGGTCGGGGTGGTGTCGTCGAAGCGCAGGTTGCACTTGCCGCCATACTTGCGGGCGAGCCCAAAATTGAGGCAGATCGCCTTGGCGTGACCCAGATGCAGGTAGCCGTTGGGTTCGGGCGGGAAGCGCGTCTGCACCCGTCCGCCATGCTTGCCCTGTGCGAGATCGGCATCGATCTCGTCATGGATGAAGTGATGATGTGCTGGGCGCTCGGCTGCGGCACCTGCGCTGGCGTGGGGGGTGTCGGTCATGGCGGAGAGACGGTTCGTTTCCCGAAGAGATTAGCAAAGCAGCGTATCAACTCAGCGCAGGCCGCTGACCCCGCCGCGCATGTCGGGCATGTCCTGCATCGCGGTCTTCCAGGTGTCCATGGAGAGCGGGGCTACCTCATCCCCGGAGCCGCCCATCCGGGCGGCGGGGACGGTCGTGTACATCGACTCGCGCAGATACCGCTCAAAGAACGCGCGCTCGGCCTCCAGCATCCGCTCGGGATCGAAGCGCTTCTTCTCTCGCAGGCCCGCGATGTGCGCCACGGGCGGTTCCGGCAGCGCGCCCTTCCAGGCTGCGCCCGCGCGCTGGAAGTGCGTCTTGAAGGCCCTCTGTCCGAACTCGATCAGATGGAGGAACGTGTGGTGCGTCGAGTTGGCGCCCGCCCAGGGATACGGCGACAGTGCCCAGGCCGAGGCCACGCGGTTGAGCTCTGTCTCGATCTTCTCTTCGGTCTCCGGCCCGCGGCGACCGCCGACATGGCTGAAGAGCGCGTACAGCCGCAGCTCATCACCCTCGGCGTAGTAGATGCGCTTGACGCCGTAGCGCTGCGGGTCCTGCGCAATGTGCGAGCCGCGCTCGAGTCCGAACTTGCCCACGATGAAGCAGTCGATGTAGTCGCGCTGCTCCTCGATCCATTGAATCGTGTCGAGCGCCTCCTCCAGGCTCTCGTCCGGGTGGTCGGTGAAGGTCATCCACTCCGTGGCAACGCCGGCTTCGTGGAACGCGCGATTGACCGCGGTCATCGTGGCGCGATCCGAGCCCTTGCGCATCAGCTCCAGAATGCGATCCGAGCCGCTCTCGATGCCGAAGGCCGCGGAGCGCAAACCTGACTTTGCGAGCAGCGCGCAGCGCTCCGGCGTGAAGTACTTCTCGATCTTCAGATCGCTCGACCAGCGGATCTTGATGCCCTTGTCGATCAGGGCCTCGGCCAGGCGCACCGCGTACACCGGCGAGAGCACATCGCACGAAAGGTAGAAGTTCTTGACGCCGTGCCTCCGCGCGAGCTGCCCGAGCTCGTTGGCCGCCTGTTCCGGCGGAATCTCGCGGTAGCTCGCGGTCGCGGTTTCGGTCAGCCCGTAGTAGCAAAACGAGCATTTTCCCCAGTAGCAGCCGCGTGTCGGCGCATAGAGCAGCGTGCGGCTGGGCGCCAGATAGCGGTCAAGATCCAGATCGCCGTAGTCAGGCAGCGCCGAGCCGTCGCGCAGATCCAGCGTCCAGCGTGGGCCCATGCACGGCTCGTTCGTGACCGGATCGAGGAAGAACAGGTTGGGCACATCCCGCAGCAGGTCGGCGCGGCGCTGAGCGTTGCGCTCCGCGCGCCAGGCCTCGAGCTTGGGGAACAGCTGCGCCAGCGTCTCCTCACCCTCGTACAGACCGATCGCGTCGCAGTACTCCAGCACGCGTCGCTGCAGCTCCGGCTCCAGATGCACCACCACCTGGTGAATGCCCGGTCCGCCTAGTGCAAGGAAAGCGTGCGGCGCCCGCTCGCGCAGGAAGCGCGCGAGATGCAGCGCTTCGGGAATCTGCGAGGGGAACACGATCGAGATGCCGACGAAATCAACCTCGTCGAGATCCACGGGCGGCTGCGTCCCGGAGTCCCAGTCCCAGTTCGCCGGACCCGCGAAGTAGTGCTCGTAGAACGCGCGCAGCGGGCTCGACTCGCCCTGCGAATACTCATCCAGCATGTCGAAGCTCCACGGAACCACCGTGTGACCGACATGGTTGAAACCGAAGCGCCAGGGCCAGTACGCCGCCGAGAGAGCTTCGAAGAAACCGTCCGTGATGCGGCGCGCTAGCGTGTAGCGCTCCCCGTCGTAGAAGTGCTCACGCTGGCGGAACACCTCGGCCATGGGCGGCTGCGCACCGATCATGCGCTCGATCTGCGGCCGTGCATCCACCAGGCGGCGGTACTGCAGCTGCTCCTCGAAGCTCAGCCAGCCCTTACGGTTGAGATCGACAAACTGCGAGCCGATCCGGCGGCCGACCAGCTCCAGAGTCTCGGGCTGGAACAGCCAATCCGTGGCTTCGATGTTGAGGTCGATCACCCGAGCATCCAGACCCCGTTGGCGCAGATAGCCCTTGAGCGTGGGAAGGCTCAGGTAGGGCTGGGTGGGGTCCGCGAAGGGGGGGTGGAGGAGGAGACGCTCCATGGGCAAGGCCCGGCATTGTACTG
The DNA here is from genome assembly GCA_005799545.1 of Planctomycetia bacterium. Taxonomy (GTDB): domain Bacteria; phylum Planctomycetota; class UBA1135; order UBA1135; genus SYGM01. The sequence goes on from SYGM01000039.1 coordinate 43,933, forward strand.
CGCACAGCTGCGGGTCGAGGACGAGCTAAGTTTTTGCCAGACAATGACTTAGCCCGGTTTGTCTCCAGATGGGCTCGTGCGGCTATCCCCTTGCCAGCCAAGGACTTAGGGCAATCCGGCCTGCCACAGCCCGGCACTCCCTTTTGGGGGATCAACCCCCGGACTAGGAGCCCAACAGTGCCGCAGGCGGGGTCGACCTTTGGATATTGCAATAATGCAACTTCCCATATAACCTGACGGAAACGCCGAATCTCCGCATAAGCGGCGCCTTATTCTCGAAAAAACTCCACTTCTCTCCACCGCCACCGCCCACCGCTTCGGACTCATCCGCGAGGACCGCACTCCGTCCATGCCTCTGCAGCCCCTGCCCCGGGGGCCCAGCAGGTCTCTGGATGCGGAGCGGACCTGCCCTGTCCGTTTCCCAAGGCTCATCCCGCCGAGCTTCCCCATGTCCCAACCGCAACGCCTTCCCGAGCGTCCCCGCCGACACACTGCCACCCAGCGTGTGCGCCGCGGAGCTGTGCTGGTCGAGTTCGCCTTCGTGGCGCTCGGCTTCTACGTGCTGCTCATGGGCACGGTGGAGATCGGGCGCATGATCCTCTCGAGCCAGCTGCTCAACAATGCAGCGCGAGTGGGTGCGCGTGAGCTGGCGATGATGCCGCTGCCCGCGACGATGACCTTCGAGCAGGCGATGGATGTGCCGATCGCCGCCGATGCAACCGATGTGATCTCGGAAGGGGCCCGTCGGGTGCGTGAGACGATCTACGACAAGAACAAGCTGGCGATCGATGTCACCGGCATGTCGCCCGCACAGGTACAGGCCACCCTGGACAGCTTGCCCTATCTCAACCGCATGCTCGTGCCGTTGATGATCCGCGAGCGCGTGACCATCGGGGGCTCCACTTATGACCTCGTTCGCTATCCGGGCGCGCTCGTGCGCAACACCGAGTACGGTCTGAACTTCGATCCGTCCGAATCGCAGAACCGCTTCGATGTGATGATCCCAAAGATCGAGAACATCGGGCCGGATGGAACGGGACTGGTGACATGGCTGCCGGTTGTCGAGGAGATCGTCCCTCAGGAAGCGCTGCAGCCTCCCGGCCCGGGTGCGGCGCCGGACTACCGTCCCTTCAGTATCGCGTCACAAGGACGCGCGACGATGCGCGGTGTTGTCTGCCTGCGCATCAACTATCCGTACCAGGCCTCGATGGCCTCGGCGTTCATGCCCTCGAGCGATGGATCGAACACGCCGATCATCGCGAACGACGGCGAACTCGCAGCGCAGGGTTCCTACCAGACGGTCGACGGCGTCAACAGCGACCAGCCTTCGCAGTCCGGAGCCTACGGCCTGGGCGAGCAGTACGCATTTGGCCAGAAAGTCCGTCCTTACCGCCGCATCGTCAGCGCCCAGTGCATTGCGCGGCGCGAAACCATGACCCCGCCGCCGCTCTCCGGCAACTGATCCAGCACACCCAGAGTTCCTACCATGGCAGAAGTTCGTAACAAGCGTCGCACACCGTCCCAGAACAGTCGCTGGATCCTCCTCGGAGGCGTCGTGCTGTTCGCCGCGCTGGGCGCGGGCACCCTTCACGCGCTCGGAGTCATTCGCGTCCCCGGTTTGCCGGGTGGCGTCAGCGCCAAGGAAGACCGCACGGGCAAGACCGCCGTGTGGGTGACTTCTCGCAAGGTCAGCGCGTTCGACAAGGTCGCGGAAGCGGACCTGGTTGACCCCAAAGGACAACCCGCGATCCGCTGGCTTGACGCCGAGGACGTCAAGGAGAAGGGCTTCATCAGCAACCGCGGCGACATCCTCGGTCGTGTCCTGAAGAACGACAAGGGCCCCGGTTACGCGTTCAAGGAGAGCGACTTCTACCCGCGAGGCACGCCGGCCTCCCCGAGCGCGGCCATCGAGGCCGGTTTCGTGGGCATCTGGACCGACCCCAAGGACATCGACGGTCTATCCAAGCTGGAGCGCGGCGAGCTGTTCCAGATTCTGGGGATCACGGAGCGTCGCGATGGTGCCCAGGCGCAGGCCAAGGACATCGACACCAAGGAAGCGCAGTCGATCTCATCCGCTTTCGGCGCGGCGACCGAGCTGATCGTCCACCACGGACGCGTGATCGTCGGGCTGGGCAGCAGCAAGCAGGACAAGGAAATGTTCCTCGAGATGAGCGCGGAGGACGTGGAGCGCCTGGCCTCAGCTCAGCGTCGGCGCGCTGCTCTGCGCTGCGTCACGCTCTCGACCACCGCGCCGATCGCCGAGCGCGAGAAAATCGAAGCGAAGGACCGTCCCGACACTCAGCAGATCATGCTGCTCGACGGCAAGGGCGGTCGTGAGACGATCGTCCCCAAGGCTTCTCAGGAGAAGCAGCGGTGAGAATCCGCGCCTTTCATGCCCGCGAGCAGAAGGCCGGCACCGTCCTGGTGCTGTTCGCCCTGCTGGTGGTGGCGCTGATGGGGATCGCAGCGCTGACGATTGACGTCGGCAATGCGTTCCTTGCTCAGGGCCAGATGCAGAACGCGACCGACACGGCCGCGGTCGAAGGCGCGCGTTTGAGGGATTACTATCAGGTCAACTGGATGTCGAACGTCGGGCGCCGCATGCGCGCCGAGGAAATGGTTCGACAGACATTCGATGATGACCTTCATCCTCACTTGAGAGCGGGTTCCGACGACACTGGAACCTACTCACTTCACTACTGGTTGGAGCCAAGCTCCAACCTTGCTGAAGATGCGAACGCGGACAACGCGCGCTTCAGTCTGGGGCCGATCATCAGAGTCTCCAATAGCACGAACTCCGAAGACAACATTGGTGGGGTCATCGTGACGAACCCCGCGTCTGGCCGCAACGAGATCAGCGGCTCCCTTTCGTATCTCGATGACCCCAGAATCGCCGTCAACAGAGCGAACGAGCCGTACGGGGATATGCTCAGCGGTCGGTTCAACGGCGAACTCTCGCGAGTGGAAGAGCCGGGCACGTATCTGCGTGAGGACTTCATGGCGGCTCAGCTCCTCAGCCCGAGCCCCAGTCCAAACGATGTGAACAGCTCTGAGTCGCTGGGATTCCTCGTGCGCATGCGGAGACTGCCCGCCAGCGACTACCCTGATCCGTCCATCGATACACAGGACTCCGATCTTGCGAATCGGAAGTCCTCTCATGGACCGAGTGTTCCCTATATCTTCGGCCTGGGAACAGGCATCCATCGTTCAGAGGGCTCCGGATACAACCCTCGGACGGATGGTATCAGCGTCCGCGCAACGGCCATCGCCTCCAGTGCACCCGCCTTCTCGGTTGGCTATCCGCCCTACGACGGTACATCCATCTACAGAGACAACTGCAACCTCGGAACGAAGGTGATGGGGCACTATGGCGTGTTCTTGTCTCTGGGATTCTGGTCCAAGCTGACCTCCCAGGGTGACGCCTTGTCACCGTTCCCTTGGAACACAACCTGCTACTACGCCGTTGTCGAAGGTTCAAAGCTGATCTTCAAAGGTGCCACCCAGTGTGGTGCGACTCCCGGCTCAAGCGATGCTCCCGCACCCTGGGTGGAGGAGTTCATCAATGAGGAAATCGGCGTTCTCGGCGACCGAGGCAACGTGATCGGCGACCGGGTTTATGCAGTGAATCTGAACGCGTTCGAGAACGGCGCCGACCGCGATCAGGACGGAAACATCACGGATGAAGACCGCGCGGCTGCTCGAAGCCGGTGGACTGGCATCACCGATGGTGCACTCGGAAACCAAACCGGCGATGAGCGCGGTTTCTTCGGGATCTACAAGGGAATCGTCTACACCGACCCCCAGACCGGAACCACGGTCAGCACCCCCCGAGTCATTGGCTTCGGGTTTGGGCGTGCTGCGCTCTTTCCCGCTGACGAGGGCAGCAACACTCCAGCCATGCTCGTTTTCGGCCCGGGGCTTCCCTCGCCGCACATCACTGTCGAATGCTGGGTCGCGCAGGACAACGCCAGCCCACACCTGCAGCTCGCGCTGCTCAAGGACGAGCTCGAAGTGATCAAGCCCGAAGAGTGGGCCCAGGTGATGACCGCCAACCAGTACTTCACGTATCGCTCCATCACTTCGAACCCTCACGACTACACCAACATCAACCGTGGCGCCGTGCTCGCCGCCACTTTGGTTCGCTAACGCAAGAAACACAACGATGGAAACCACTCCCCAAATCCTCGTCGTAGGCAACGACAGCCTGCTCCGCGGTGAATTCGAGACCGCATGCCAGTCCCTGCGCAAGTGGCGCCCTGTGCTTCACTTCGCCACGCACATGCGTGCTGCGGTCGAAACGGCTCGCACCCGTCGACCGGAGATCGTTTGCGTGCAGATGGAGTCGGATCCGCGCGCTCTGCGCACGTTCGCGGATGAGATTCATGCCGTGGTCCCTGAGGCCTCGGTGATCGCCCTGTACCGCCCCGGCAGTCTGGGTGCCGGTGACTCCGAGGGTGCGGTGCTGATCGACGCCATCCGCGCGCACGTGCAAGACTTCCTGCGCCGGCCGCTGGTGGTAACCGAGTTGCAGGGCGCGCTGGACCGGTTGCTGGTGCGTACCGATGAGCCCCGGCGCAAGCTGGGCCGGGTCGTCTCGATCGTGAGCAACAAGGGCGGTGTCGGCAAATCGACGCTGTCGGTGAGCCTTGCCTGCGAGCTGGCGCGTCGCAACAAGGGCAAGGTGCTGCTGGTGGATGCGTCGCTGCACCTCGGCAGCTGCGCGCCGATGCTGGATCTCAACCCGCAGACCACGTTGGCGAGCGCTGCGCGGGAGATGGCGCGACTGGACGAAACGCTGCTGAAGAAGCTGACAGTGACGCATGAATGCGGTCTCGATCTGCTTGCAGCGCCGGTGGATGCCGTTGAGGCGGCGGACATCGACGATCAGGCGATTGCACGGGTGCTGACGCTGGCACGCAGGTCGTACGACTGGGTGGTGGTGGACACCTTCCCGATGCTGGACGGCTTGGTGATGGCCATTCTGGACCTGTCCGATCGGGCGTATGTGATTACGCAGAACACCGTGCCCAATGTGGTGGGGGCCGCCCGCCTGCTGCCCGTGATGGAACACCTGGGCTTCCCGCGCGATCGCACGCGGATCGTCCTGAACAACAACTTCGAGCGCATCTCCGGCGGCCTGACGCCCGAGGACGCGGCGGCTCGCATGGATCGAGACATCGATTTTGTGTTGCCGTATCAGAAGCGACTGGTGACTGCGCTCAACACGGGCCGACCCTATGTGCTTCACGCCACGGGTCTGTTCGGCTTTGCGAAGACCATTCGCAAGCTCGTGGATGAGCTCGAGACAGTGGGCGCAAGCGATGACACGGCTCCCGTGCGCGAGGAGCGCCAGGGTGGCACCCAGCCCAGCCCGGCTGCCAAACAGGATCCGCTGCGCATGAACCCCGGCCCGGCGACGGCCTGATCCAAGGAGAGAGGACACCATGGCAGACGAGATCATCGATCGTGAAAGGCTGCGCGCGCGGTTCGTGCGCAATCTCGCCACGGATGTCCAGGGCCGCCTCAAGACGGAGGCGCGCGAGCAGCTGCCTGCCTATGCGCGCCCCGACACGAGCGATCTGGGCAATCGCGGGCCGCTGGTCGACTTCATGTCGATCAAGGCGCGCCTGCATGCCCGTCTGCTGGATGAGATCGGAGAGAAAAGCCTGTACGGCACCGGCGAGGAGGCGATCGCGAGGGCCGTCAAGGAATTCGTCGAGCGCGTGCTCGCCAGCGAGTCGATCCCGCTCAACGACGAAGAGCGCGAACGGCTGGCGCAGGAACTGACGGACGAGACGCTCGGCGTTGGCCCGCTGGCTCCGCTGATGGCCGACCCGGCCGTGACGGACATTCTGGTGAATGGCCACGCTCAGGTTTATGTGGAGCGCTTCGGCCGCTTGATTCTCACGGATGTGCGCTTCCGCGACGCGGACCATGTGCTGCGCGTGATCGAGCGCATCGCGGCCCGGGTGGGACGCCGCATCGACACGTCCTGCCCGATGGTGGACATGCGTCTGCCGGATGGCAGCCGCGTCAACGCAACGGTTCCCCCGGTCAGCATCGACGGACCGACGCTTTCCATCCGCCGTTTCGGCCGTCAGCGTTTGAAGCGCGATGACCTCGCGAGGCTCAACATGCTCTCACGGGACATGCTGACCTTCATGGAGATCATCGTGAAGAGCCGGCAGAACGTTCTGATCTCCGGTGGCACCGGCGCGGGCAAGTCGACGATGCTGGGCGCGCTTGCGGAGTCGATCCCCGACTACGAGCGCGTGGTCACGATTGAGGACACTGCCGAGCTGATCCTCGACCAGGAGCACGTGGTGCGTCTGGAGACGCGACCGGCCAACATCGAGGGGCGCGGCGTCATCACGACCCGCGACCTGGTGATCAACAGCCTGCGCATGCGTCCCGACCGGATCATCGTGGGTGAGTGCCGCGGGCCGGAGTC